>CBDVAK010000076.1:0-12997 GCA_965371945.1 uncultured Candidatus Competibacteraceae bacterium | reverse complement strand
AACTCGGCCAGGTCGATCCACCACACCGACATCACATCCGAGCCTGACTGCCAACGCTGGATGGTGGTCCCGATATCCATGGCCTCGGCGCCTGGTGGGCCGAACTTTATGATTTCCCGGTACAGATCGAGCGAGTCGGCGGCATTGCCCTGGTTGATCACCGGATGCATGTTCTCGTCGAAATAGTTGACGCCGGCAGAGGCCGCGATATCCATCCAGAACCCCCAGCCGAAGTTGGGTGGGTTAACCACCATGGAGGTGCCGTAGATACCGTCCTTCTTGAGTTCCTCGGTAAAGAATTGCGTGACATCCAGGAATGCGTCCCAGGTCTTGGGCACTTCCAGCTCGCGCTGAAATCTTGATGAGAATTTCTTTTGCAAGTCAGAGCGTTCAAAGAAACTCTTGCGGTAATGAAGGATATGGATATCGCCATCGAGCATGACACCGTAGGTATCGCCCCCCCACTTGGTGTAGAACTCGCTGTAGGCGGGCATCACCCAGTCGAGATACTCCTGGGTGCCCTCGTACTGGGCCAGGTACGAATCCAGTGGTTCGAGCTGGCCGGTTTCGGCAAAGGCGCCAAAAAACAGGCTGGGATACTGCACCCAGTCAAAGCGGGGTCGTTTGGTGAGCAACTGGGGGAGGATCTTGGCGATCGCGTCGCCACCATCGTACAATTCCCGGCTCTTGATACCGACGCCTGCTTCCTCCTTGATCAGCGGCGACAACCACAGCGGCGCATGCAGCCAGTTGGAATCCTGGAAATAGGTGAGGTCGATGTCGTTGAAGAGTTTCTTGCCGGGCGGCACCGTGGTGGCGCCGTAACCCGGTCGCAGCAACCCCGGACCTATGGCCGCGGCACCCGCACCGGCCGCCACGCTGCGCAGAAATTTCCTTCTTGTCCAAGCGTTGAATATGCTCATTCTTCTCTCCTCGGTTCTCCCCCGCCCAGCCGGGAAGTGCAAGCCGTCCGCGCCATCACGGACAGCACACCGAAGCCGGACAATGCATGGCCTCGGGTTCTATCTGCGCCCGCGTCGGTGACGAGGGGCACGCTGACCGCAACCGTCGCTGCTGTCAGCCGGCAAGTCGTTAATTGACAAGCTGCTTCGTTTCGTTGTCGAACACCATGACCGTGTCAGGGTCATAGGCCAACGACACCTGCTGATCGCGCCGGGTGCCATTGTCCGGTGATGCCAGCGCACGAAAGACCGTGTTACCGGTGTACAGGGTCAATATCGATTGTTCACCCAGGTACTCGTTGACTCGAACCGTCGCCGCCAGGGTGTGCTCACCGGCGTGCTCCGACAGGCGCAGATGCTGAGGTCGCAGGCCCACCGTCAGCTCCGTCCGCCCGAGTTCCCGGACACGCTGCTGGCACCCCCGCGGGATCCTGAAAACCAGCGTACCTTCCTGGCTGTCCCGCAACCGCAACTCATCACCACTGGTATCAACGGTGGCAGGGAAAAAATTGGTTGTTGGTTCACCGATAAAATCGGCGACGAACATGTTGGCGGGCGTCCGGTAGAGCTGGTGACGATCACCCACCTGTTGCAACAGGGCGTGATCCATCACTGCCACGCGATCGGCCAGCGCCATGGCTTCGATCTGATCGTGGGTGACATAGACCGTGGTCTTGCCCATCTCACGGTGTATCGCCTTAAGATCGAACAGCATCTGAAACTTGAGATGCGCATCCAGATGGCTCATTACCTCATCGAGGATAAAAGCGGCCGGTTCGCGGATCAACGCGCGACCGAGGCTGACGCGCTGCTGCTCGCCGCCGGACAGCGTGGCCGGATACTGGTCCAGAATGGAGGTCAACCTCAGCAACTCGGCGATCTCGCCCGCCTTTTTCTTGCGCACCTCGGGCGGCTCACCCCGTACTTCCAGTGGAAAGGCGAGGTTTTCCTGCACCGTGAAATTGGGGTAAAGCGCGTAGGTCTCGAACGCCATGGCAACGTTGCGTTGCCTGGGCTCCAGATCGTTGACACAGCGGCCATCGAACAAAATCTCTCCGGAGGTCACGGTTTCCAACCCCACGATCATCCGCAGGGTCGACGATTTGCCGCATCCCGAGGGTCCCAGCAGGGCCAGAAACTCACCATCGTCGATGCTCAGATCGAGATCGCGTACCGCGTGCACCGGCCCGTGACGGGACGGATAGATCTTGTTGACCTTGCGAAGCTCGATGCGGGCCATCAATGGTTGCTCATATGCGCTCGCCACTGTGGGCGTTGAAAAAATGAAATGCCGCCGAATCAAGCTCCAGATGCACACTCTGACGGTATTCCAGGTTTGCCTCGGGAGTGGTCAGCGCGGTGAGGCGGGTACCGCCCACGTTGGCGAGCAGCACGCCATCGGCGCCCAGCGGCTCAAACAGATCGACGCGGGCAGCCAAAGTCTGCCAGCCCGGGCGCTGGGCGGGCGGCGCTGCACTTACCTTGATGTGTTGCGGCCGAATCGCCAAACTGAGCGTCGAACACCCGGCGTGGCGCAACCGCTGTGCCTGTTCTTCGTCCAGAGCAAACCGCAGGTTGTTGTCGTTGCTGTGCAGCAGCAGCTCGCCGGCTTCCTCAACCAGTGTCGAATCGATTACGTTGATCCCCGGCTGGCCCAGTTGCTGGGCGACGAACAGCGAAGCGGGACGTTCGAACAGGTCCCGGCCGGAGCCGGTCTGCACCAGGCCGCCGCGGCCCATGACACCGATACGGTCACCCAGTGCCAGTGCTTCTGCATAGTCGTGGGTGACATAGAGAGTAGCCACCGAGCGCAACGCTTCCAGGGTATGAAACTGCTCGCGCAGTTCCTGGCGGATCTTGGCATCCAGATGCGAAAGCGGCTCGTCGAGCAAGAACACCTGGGGGTTTGACACCAGCGTTCGGCCCAGCGCAGTGCGTTGTTTCTGTCCCCCGGAAATCTCTCCGGGACGACGATCCAGCAGCGACTCGATGCGCAACAACGCCGCCACCTCGCGGACCCGTTCGTCGATGGTTGCGCCGCGGGACTTGCGGGCCCGCAGCGGGCTGGCGATGTTCTCGTAGACGCTGAGATGGGGGTAGAGCGCGTAGCTTTCGAAAGTCATCGCCACCCGGCGGTGATAGGGTGGTAGCCTGGTGATGTCCCGTGTTCCGACCAGAACCCTGCCCTGATCCGGATTTTCCAGCCCGGCGACCAACCGCAGCAGGGTGGTCTTGCCGATTCCACTGGGACCCACCACCACAAAGAACTCACCCTCCTCGACATCGAGGTCGAGTCGGTCGATGACCGGAAAATCCCAGCCCTTGCACAACCCCTCGATCTGCAGCCTGGCCACCCGCCTACCCCTTGACCACGCCCAGCGACAAGCCGCGCACCATGTAGCGTCGCAAGGCGATAAACAGCGTCACCGGCGGTATCATGGCGATCAGGCTGAACGCCATCTGCAGATTCCACAACGATTGACTGCCATGGGTAAAGGTAGGGATGACGATGGTAAATGTCTTCACCGCGCTGCCGACAAAAAGATTGGCGAACAGATACTCGTTCCAGGCGAAAATCCAGCACAGTATGAATACCGAGATCATGCCCGGCAAAACCAGTGGAAACGTCACCTTGAAAAACGCCCGCAACGGCGTATAGCCATCCAGATAGGCGGCCTCTTCCAGCTCCCGCGGCGCATCACGAAAGAACACCATCATCAACCAGGTCGCCAGGGGCATGTTGAAAACCAGGTAGAGAATGATCAGCGACAGGTGGCTGTCGGTTCCCCACGGCATGGAATCGAACAGAAAAAACATCGGCAACAGCACCGCGACCGGCGGGAACATACGGTTGGAAAGAATCCAGAAAGCCAGGTTCTCACCGCCGGCCTGGCGTGGAAAACGCGCGAATGCATAACCGGCCAGGGTGCCCAGCAACAACGACAGCAGGGTGTTGCCGGTGGCGATCAAGAAACTGTCGACCAGGGCATCGAAATTGGATTTCTCGGCGAACACAGCGAGGAAGTTCTCGGGATGCCACTCCCGGGGCCAGAAGGTGGGAACCGTCTGATTGGTTTCGGCAGCGGACTTGAAAGCGGTGATGACCTGCCAATAGAGCGGGAACAGGGTGAACACCATCCACACCCCCAAGAACAGCAACAGCAGCATCTTGACCAGCTTGTAGTTTCGCTCGCTCATGCGATGGCCTGCGCTTTCATGACCTTTTTCAGATATTTGAGAAAAAGCGTGATGATGATGGCTGAACAGGCGAAGATGACGATGGCATAGGCTGCCGCCTCACCGATGGCGAACTCCCGAATGCCACGTTGGAAGGCGATATAGGCAGGCAGTTCCGAAGTTTGCGCCGGGCCACCTGAAGTCATCACGTAGACCAGATCGACGAACTTGAAAGCGTCCATAAAACGCACGATAAAGGCGATCGCGATGATTTCCTTGAGCATCGGTAAGGTGATGCGACGCATGACCAGCCAGCCGCCGGCACCATCGACCTTGGCCGCCTCGTACACCGCCGGTGGCAGCGAAACCCGTCCGGAATAGACGATCAGCAACGGCAACGCGGTCCAGTTCCAGATGTCCGCGATGATGATCGACCACAGCGAAACCCCGGCGTTGAACCATTCGATGTGGGTGTCGATCAATCCCAGGTTGAGCAGGGCCTGGTTGACGGCGCCGTTCGAAGGCGTAAGCATGAACTTCCACAACACGCCGACGATGGAAGGAGGCAGCATCATCGGTAGCACCACCAGGATCAGCAGCACCACGCGCATCCATTCCTTCCTGACCACCTCGTAGAGGGTCAACGCCAGTATGGTGCCGAACACGACCTCCAACCCGGTTCCGAAGGTGAGGTACAAGATGAGGTGCTTGATGCTGGCGCCGAAGCGGCTGGAAGTAAGTACAGTCTCAAAGTTCTGCCAACCGACATAGCTCCAGTTCTCCTGGAACAGCCGCATCATGTTGGTATCCTGAAAGGCGTGATAGAACATCCACACCGTTGGGTAGACGACGATCGCGAACAGGATCAGTACCGGCAGGCCAACCAGTGCAACCGGCACCCAGCGGGCGACGATCAGGTTGCCACGCCGCTTGCGGGGATCGAACCAGTCCGGCAACGCGGCGCCATCACCGCCACGCACCGCCTTCTCAGTCGCCGCCACTGCCCACCCGGACCGGTTGTCTCAACTCCACCGCACGGTGTTTCGCACACACGTTCAAGTCACCTACCCCGCTCTCCAGCACAACCTCCACTGCGCATCCGCAACCGCTACCGGAACCCAGGCACGAGTACGCGCACTCCTATGGACTAAGTAAAGCGCAAAATTCGCTGGCGTCCAGTCGGGCCTGCAAAACAGTCATTGTCCGGCAGGGTTACGACTGCCCCGGCGCTGCTCTATGATCTCTACGGATGTGCCATCGGCGGGCAATCCTTTCATCAGCCGGAGAGCCATTGCATGAGCGCAGGAATCGACACACCTCCCGGCTACCGACCGCTGGATGAACACAGCCTGCCGGCCTTCCTCGCCACCCTCGACACGGTGCGTGACATGCTCGGTGGTGACACAGCCCACTGGCAGGTTCGCGAGGTGGGTGACGGCAACCTCAATCTGGTGTTTATCGTCACCGGGCCCGCCGGCTCCGTGGTGGTCAAACAGGCGCTGCCCTATGTGCGGCTGGTGGGTGAAAGCTGGCCGCTGCCCCTGAGCCGGGCCCACTACGAACATCTGGCACTGCTGGAACAACGACGCCACGTGCCCGCGCTGGTCCCCCGGGTCATCCACTATGAACCGCATCTGGCGCTGATCGTGATGGAGTATCTGACGCCCCATATCATCATGCGCCACGGCATGATCGATGCGCTCGAGTACCCGCGCTTCGCCGAAGATATCGCCACTTTCATGGCCCGCACCCTGTTCCAGACCTCGGATCTGGCGCTGACGGCCGCAGCCAAGAAAAAGCTGGTGGGTGAATTCAGTGGCAACTCGGCGCTGTGCAAGATCACCGAGGATCTGATTTTCACCGACCCTTATCGTGAGGCCGAACTGAACCGCTGGACGTCGCCACAACTGGACGCCATCGCGGCTGAATTTCGCCAGGACATCGATCTCAAGGTGGCGGTTTCAAGGCTCAAGCTCAAGTTCCTGACCGACACCGCCGCACTGTTGCACGGCGATCTGCATACCGGTTCGGTGATGGTTACCACCGGACAGACCCGGGTCATCGATCCGGAGTTCGCCTTTTGCGGCCCGATGGGATTCGACATCGGTGCGGTCATCGCCAACCTGCTGATCAGCTACTTCAGCCAGGACGGGCACCAAACCACGGCACGACCCAGAGACGATTATCGAGAGTGGATACTGGCAACCACCGAGACGGTGTGGACCACCTTTCGCACCATGTTTCTGGGTCTGTGGCGCAACGAGGCCCAGGGTGATGCCTATCCGCCATCATTGTTCGAAGGCGTTCGGGGGCGTGTGCGTCTGGAAGCGGAGCGCCAGACCTATATGGACCGGCTGCTCACCGACGCGCTGGGCTTCTGTGCTGCCAAGATGATCCGCCGGGTGCTGGGACTGGCCCATACCATCGATCTTGAATCGATCGCGGACGCGGACCTGAGGGCCCGTTGCGAGACCCGTGTTCTGCAACTGGCGCGCGAACTGATGGTCAACACTGCCGGCTATCGCGACATCCGCACGGTCAGCGAGGCCGCAAGACTGCTGCGAGCCGGGTACTGATCTCTCCGGACCGATCGCGCAAACGCGAGACCTTTGAACTCACCCGAACTCAATGGTCGTCCATCTTTGCCTTGGCGATACTGGCGAGTGCCAGCACCAGGATACTGACAGCCACCAGGATCGCCGAGACGGCCGCCAGGGACGGATCGATCTCCAGCCGGATTCCTTCCCAGAGTTTTTTCGGCAGGGTGAAGACCCGGGGGCTGCTGATGAACAGGGCGATCAGCAGTTCATCGAAAGAGACCAGGAAGGCAAACAACGCCCCAGCCAGCATCCCCGGTTTGGCCAGCGGGAAGGTGACCCGCCACAGAGTCATCAATCGCCCCGCGCCCAGGCTCCGGGCCGAGCTTTCCAGCACCGGGTCGATGCCGCGAAAGGTCGCGGTCATGATGGTGATCACGAAAGGGACCGCCAATACGCAGTGCCCGATAACGAAACCAAGGGTCGTGCCGGTGAGCCGCAGGTCGGAGTAAAGTTTGAAGATGGCGACAGCGGTCAGCAAGGTCGGGATGATGATCGGAAACAGAATCAGGGCATTGATCGTCCGTTTGCCGATAAAGGTTCCTCTTACCAGACCGTAGGCCGCCAGGCTGCCCAGTATCACCGAGATGATCATCGTGAACACGGCCACGTAAAAGCTGATCCAGGTGGCCTTCAGCCAGCCCGGCTGGGTGAAATACTTTTCGTACCACTGGGTGGAGAATCCCCGTGGTGGAAATTCCATCATCGAGGTCGGTGATATGGAAAACGGCACGACCATGAAGGTCGGCAGGATCAGAAACAACAATGCCAGGGCAACGAACAGATAGAGGATCGCCTTGGCAGGGGTCATGGGACCATCGAGATTCATGGCCTCATCTTCCTTCGTAGAGTTTCTCTGGGCTGATCAGACGGTCATAGACGATAAACAGGACGATGGTGACCGCCAGCAGGATCGAAGACAGGGCCGAGGCGAATCCCCAGTTCAGAGTTTCGGAGATTTGCTGCTCTATGATCTGCGCGAGCATCACGTCCTTGGCGCCACCGAGCAGGGCCGGTGTGACGTAGAATCCCAGGCTGATAATGAACACCAGCAACCCGCCGGCACCGACACCCGGCAGGCTGAGCGGGAAATACACCCGCCAGAATACCTTGCGGGGAGGCGCGCCGAGGTTCGCCGCGGCGTCCAGCAGGTGTCGCGGGATGCCCGTCATCACCGCGTACACCGGCAGGATCATGTAGGGCAGCATGTAGTGAACCATGCCGACCAGAACCGCGAACTGATTGAACAACATCGGCACCGGCGTATCGATGATGCCCATACCCAGCATGCTGCGATTGAAGAATCCGTCGCGGCCGAGCAGCGCCATCCAGGCGAACATCCGCACCAGAACGCTGGTCCAGAACGGGATCAGCACCAGAGCAAGGATGACCAGCTTGATCTTGCCCCGCGCATGCGCCATCACGAAGGCGATCGGGTAACCGATCGCCAGGCACCAGAAGGTGGTATAGGCGGAAATCCTGAGGGTCTTCCAGAGGATATTTCGGTACACCGGTCGAGTGATGGCCTTGGTGAAATGCTCGAGGGTGAAATCCGGATCGAAGATGCTCTGGGCCAGAAACGACGCCATTGGATAAACAAAGAACACCGCGAGCAGCAGCAACGCGGGGATCAGGAACGCGAACAACGTCAACTTCTCGTTGCGCTCCAGCCGGGCCAACTCCTTCGCGAACAGACCCTGGCCCGTCGCCGCTTCGGTGGCTAACGCCATTCAACCGATTCCTGCATTGGTGTGAACTCCGGGAGACTGTCCGAACACAGCCTCCCGGATACGCCGCGGCGGAGGTGTACTCCGCCGCAGTGCGCTGCGCTCAGCCAAGCTTCCACTCATTCCAACGGTCGACTTCGGCGGTGTAGTGTTCCCCCCAATAAGTGTAGTCGCAGGGGATCTGCACATCGGCGAAGGTGGTCGGCACCATGTCCGCGCGCTTCGGGTCGACCAGTTTGATGGACTTGTAGTTGACCGGGCCATAGGTGATGTAGTCGCTCAGACGCCAGTTGATCTCCGGCAGTGTCGCCCAGGCGATGAACAGCATGGCAAGTTCCTTGTTCGGCGCGCCCTTTGGTATGACCCAGGCATCACCTTGCAGTTGGGCACCCGCCCATACTATCCCCAATGGCACTCCCTCGGCAGCGACCTTGTCCAGGCGTCCGTTGAAGGCGGTCGCCAGCACCACCTCCTTGTTGACCAGAAGCTGCGGCGCCTTGGCGCCCTGGGTCCACCAGATGACTTCACCCTTGATCTCATCCAGCTTTTTGTACGCACGCGCGATCTTGTCCTCGTCCAGTGGATAGACGTCCTTGATCGCCATGCCCTCGGCCATCAGCGCGTAGGCCAGGTTCTCGATGGGGCTGTCGCGCATGGCGCGCATCCCTGGAAAGCGCTTGACATCCCACAGATCCTTGACATGGGTGGGCTTCTCTCCGGTGATCACGTCAGTTCGATAGGCCAACACCGTCGAGTAGCTGAGGTTACCGATACCCCACTTGGTGGCAAAACCGGTGAACACGTCGGTCTGGTCGATGATCGAGTAGTCAAGCTCTTCCAGATAACCTTCCTTGCCCAACGGCGTCGGCTTGTAGGCGCCGATGTCGCAGAGGTCCCAGGTCACGTTGTCGGCCTTTACCATGGCGACGATTTTGGGGTTCCCCGGCGGGCCATCCTCTACGATCTCGATGCCGAACTGCTCGCTGAAAGGTGCGAAGAAAGCCTTGCGTTGCGCCTCCTGAAAGCTGCCGCCCCAGGATGAGACGGTAAAGGAGCCACCCTTGTGCTTGGCGAGCGCGGCAGTGATCTCATCGGCGGTCAGGGCCGCATAGGCATTGCCTATGGAAAACGGATTCAGATAACCGAGACCGGCGACAGCGGGCACCGCTGCGGTGGTCTTGAGGAACGTTCTGCGTGATACGGCCATGGTGGTTCTCCTGCCTGGTGGCGTGGGTATCAGGTTCCATCCCCAGATAAAGCTGGTGGCACGTCCGTTTCCACCAGTAGCATGTCCGAGTCGCTCCAGCCCAGACCGACCTTGGTGCCGGGTGGCAATTGTTGCTGCCCGGCCTGTTCCGGCACACGTACCGTGACCGACCAGTCCGGCGAAAGCCTGACCCGATACTTGGTTGCATCGCCGATGTACAGAAACTCCTCGATCCTGCCCTCGAAACTGTTGGTGAACCGATTTGCTTCCGGGCCGACAGTGATTTTCTCGAGTCTCAGGGTGTAGGTGGCCCAGGACTTCGGCACCGCAAATCCTTCCCGCGTGCTCCCCACCAGCTCCAGTCCACCAGGCATCTCCATGTGATAGCGGCCATCCCGCAGCGACTGGAACTTGCCGGTCAGCAGATTGGTCTCACCGATAAAGTCGGCAACGAAGCGGTTGGCTGGAGCTTGATACAACTCGCTCGGTGTGCCGACCTGGGCCAGGGTGCCCTCTTCAAATACCGCGATACGGTCAGAGAGGGTCAGAGCCTCCTCCTGGTCGTGGGTAACGAACAAGATGGTGGCGCCGACTTTGTGGTGGAGCTGTTTGAGTTCGTACTTCATCTCCTCGCGCAGCTTCGCATCGAGGGCGCCCAGCGGCTCGTCCAGCAGCAGGACGTTGGGCTCGAATACCAGCGCGCGGGCCAGCGCGACCCGCTGCTGTTGCCCGCCACTCAGCTGTTTGGGGCGGCGGTCGCCGAAGCCGCGCAGCCGGACCAGGTCGAGCGCGCGTTCAACGCGTTGAGCGATCTCGCGCTTGCTCACACCGCGCATCTCCAGGGGAAAGGCGATGTTGCTGTTGACATCGAGATGGGGAAACAGAGCATAGTTCTGAAATACCATGCCGATGTTGCGCCGGTGCACCGGTACTTGCACGATCGACTGGTCGTTGACCCGAACATCGCCCGAGGTGGGGATGGTGAAGCCAGCGATCATCATCAACGTGGTGGTCTTGCCCGAGCCACTCGGCCCCAGCAAAGTCAGGAACTCCCCTGCCGCCACATTCAGGTTGATATCGCGTGCGGCACAGATCTCCCCGTAGAACTTGGACAGATTCCGCAGCCCGATGGAGGCCCCCGACGGACTGGAAGACGAGGATGAACTCGACACCGACAGCGTTCCCTCCTGCACGCCTCCCACGGCCGCGCCAATGGCGACCGAGTCACTGTTGGTATTCTCGCTACCAGAGGGTGTTCGCAGTCATGATTGGGTACCCTGCCCATCAAGTCAAATGTCGGAAAGTTTGTAGTTCATAATCTATTGTTATCGCATCGACGGCCAACGCTACCGCAACAACCCAGTACGCACGCTGGTCGTTTGCCCGGCGTAATCCGTGGGAGGGAGAGCCATGAACTTTCGCCAGTTGCAAGCATTCCGGGCGGTGATGACCACCGGGTCCCTGACCAGGGCGGCGGATCTGCTGGGTATCTCGCAGCCAGCCATCAGCCATCTGATCTCCAACCTGGAGCGCACCCTCGGCCTGGGGTTGTTCGAGCGTCGCAGCGGCCGGGTTTTTCCCACCGTCGACGCCGAGTACCTGTACGACCGGGCTACCAAGACCTTCTCCGCCCTGGACCAGTTGGCCGCTGTCGCCGACGACATCCGCGACCTCAAGGCCGGTCAGCTGCGCGTCGCCTGCCTGCCCGGTGCCGCGTTCGAGCTGTTGCCCCGCATCATCGCCGAGTTCATCAGCGACCGGCCCGGGGTGACCGTGTCATTGCAGCCTCGCAGCTCACAAAAGGTGAAGGAATGGATCTCGGCGCAACTGTTCGACATCGCCATGGCCGAGCTACCGGCTGATGATTCCGCCATCGAGGTGGAGGAGCTTTCCATCGAATGCGTGTGCGTGATGCCCGAAGGTCATGCGCTCGCGGCCAGGCGCGTCATCACACCGTTGGATCTCGACGGTGTGCCAATGGTATCGCTCAATCGGGATCATATGACCAGCTTCCGGATCGAGGATGCATTCCAGGCTGCCGGCGTAAGGCGACTGGTACGAATCGAAACGCGGCTATTCCTGCCGCTGTGCGTGCTGGTTCGCGAAGGCGCCGGGGTCGGCATCTGCGACCCCCTCACGGTCCACGACTTCCGTGGCAAAGGGGTGGTGGCGAGGCCGTTCAAGCCCGCCATTCCTTTCGGTATCGGCATCCTCTATCCAAGCCAGCGGCCGCGCTCGAGATTGACTGACGCATTCTCCAGGCTGCTCAAAAAACGAATCGCCGAGTTGCTGTAGCGTATACGGCTACCTGGAGCGCAATCCGACGCTGCGCCGCAGAAAGGCCAGCAGCGATACTCCATGCACGGAGATGGCTGCTCCGGAATCGTGGTCGGTATCCGGCAACAACAGCAGTTGCACCGAATCGTCGGCACGGTTGGCGTAGATCTGTCGTGCATCCGCCGGCGACACGGACCGGTCATCCTCTCCGTGTATCAACAGCACCGGACAGGTCACCCGGCGGATCGTGTTGCAAGGGGCGAGATCCCGGCGACGGGAGGCCGCCAACAACACCGCGGCCGCTCCCACGGAATGGCCGAGCAGATACAAGAGATATGCTAGAATTCTTACATGGTATTACTTTATTGGGGTGGCTATGGATACGACAGTAACCAGCAAGGGGCAGGTGACGATTCCCAAGGCGGTGCGCCAGAAACTCGGTATTCGCAAGGGCACCCGGGTTCGGGTGGTGGTGGTGGATGATCACGCGGAACTGCGTTTGGTTTCCACACCTGCCGAGGTACAGGCCAGTGGTTTTGGGCTGCTTGCGTCGGATCGGCCCTCGGTCGCCGCGGGATTCGATCCAGCATCGGTATTGCGGGATGAGCGGGAGAAACCGTGATTGGTCTGGATACCAATGTGCTGGCACGTTATTACATCAGTGATGATGCCGATGCGGAGGCCACCCGGCAGCGCGAGGCGGCACGTCGTCTGATGGATGCAGGCGAGGCGCTGATGCTGTGCAAGACGGTACTGCTGGAGTTTGAGTGGGTGATGCGTGGCTATTACCGTTTTGAGCGGACTCAGGTGCAGACCGTGCTGCGACATTTATTGTCGATGCCTCACTTGACCATCGAGAGGCGTGAGCAGGTACAACATGCGGTAGCGCTGCACGCGACCGGCTTCGATCTGGCCGATGCGCTGCATCATGCGGCTTATGTGGAGTGTAAGCGCATGGCGAGTTTCGATGACCGTGGCCTTGCGCGGCGGGCGAAGCGGCAGGGGCTGATGCCTACGGTGTTTGTGCCGCGGTAGGAGCGCCTTGCATCC
>CBDVAK010000075.1:0-13219 GCA_965371945.1 uncultured Candidatus Competibacteraceae bacterium | reverse complement strand
ATCGAGTAGAGAACATCAGCCTGGGCCTATACGACAATGCGCTGAGTCTCGACAGGGTGCTGGCCTATGAGGGGCTGTAGCATTGAACAGCCCTGCATGTTCAGTAGTGTTGCTAATCACCACGGATGTGCCAATACGTTACAATTCGACCACGACAAATCAACTCGTCCTTAAGCCAAACCCACCCGGTTCGACTACCGTCAACTCATAACGGGTTGTTCTACCGCCACCCGGTAGAGGGATGATGATTCCCTTGGCAACCAGGTCTGAAAGATCACGACTGGCCGTTCTGTTGGGACACTTGGTTATCGCTTCATACTTTTTGGTCGTTATCCCACCTTCAAAGCCTTTGCGGCCTTCAGCGAACACCCGCGACGCCATCCTGGCTTGTCGATTATTCAGCTGGTCACCATAGGTCTCATAGAAACGAGTCTTTGCCAATACAAAATCCACTTCTTCCCTTGCGATTTCCTGCGCCTCGTTCACCGTGTCGGAAAAATAATCCAGCCAGGCGTTGATATCCAGGCTTCCACGGCTCGCCTTCTCCAACTGCAGATAATAGGATTTCTTGTCACTCTCTATCGCGGTGGCAAGGCAAGCCGTGGTCGGATATCCGAGAAACCGGGAAAGCGCATGGTCAGCGATCGCTCTGCCGACTCGCCCGTTACCGTCATCGAAGGGATGGATCAATTCAAACCACAGATGTGCAATACCGGCTCTGGCAATCCCCGGTATCTTTTGGCCTCCGCTCAAGGGGCTGCTCTGATTGTACCAATCGATAAACCTCGCCATTTCGACAGGCACCTGTTTCGCTGGCGGCGCTTCATAGTGAACCTTTTCCCGCCCGTAGGGCCCACTCACGATCTGCATTGGCGAGGAATCATTTCGGTATGCGCCACGCAGAACAGACGTGTAGCGCTGCTCAGGGACAGCCATCGATTGCCACCTACCTAGCAGATCATGTGTCAGGGGTACTTGCCAGTGCCTGCGAACATCCACCAGTAGCGAAGCGGCCCCCGCCGCTTTCTGGTCTGATACGTCCGGGAGTGTATCTGATCTGATCAACGAGAGCAGAGACGATCTGACCGATTGCCGGTCCAGATCCTCTCCCTCAATGGCGCTGGTTTTGATGGCCTCGGAAAGCATCAAATCTATCGTGGCATCTTCCTGATACGCCATCGGCAGGGCCTCAAAGCGGCCCGTCAGGCGCTCTGAATTGATGCGAAACTCATTGTCCTGGCTTTCAAGCATTCGCTTGTCGTAGCGGAAGGCAGGCCAGTCAGATTGTTGCCATATCCATTTCATGGCGCGATTATAGCCTTTTTTCACGCCAGTTTTTACGTTTTTATGGCGTGAAAATGAGCCATAATCACGCCACTCCATCCTGGCGCAGAGGTCAGCCCCACTTCAACCCCTTGAGCAGATTTCCACTATTAGCGTAGCTCCAGCCCCTTCGCAGGCCAAGGGAATGATGAAATAGGAATCAAGCAAGCTCCCGCTTGTTTGCCGACAGGCTAGTCGTTGCCAGCCATTACCTGCTGTTGCCAGGTCACTCCCACTCGATGGTGGCCGGGGGCTTTCCGGAGATGTCATAGGTGACCCGGGACACACCCTCGACTTCGTTGATGATGCGCCGCGCGGCCTCATCCAGCAAATCGTAGGGCAGCCGGGCCCAGCGCGCGGTCATGAAATCGACCGTTTCAACCGCCCGCAGGGCGATCACGTGCTGATAGCGTCGGCCATCTCCCGTCACCCCCACGGACTTGATCGGTAGAAATACGGCAAATGCCTGGCTGACCTTGTCGTACAGTTTGTGAGTGTGCAGCAATTCGATGAATATATGGTCCGCCTGACGCAACAGATCCGCGTATTCCTTGCAAACCTCGCCGAGGATTCTGACCCCCAGGCCGGGACCCGGGAAGGGGTGCCGGTAAACCATGTCGTAGGGCAGCCCCAATTCCACACCCAACGCGCGTACCTCATCCTTGAACAACTCGCGCAGCGGTTCGACCAGGCCCATCTTCATGGTTTTGGGCAAGCCACCAACATTGTGATGCGACTTGATGACCCGCGCCTTGCCGGTCCGCGCCCCGGCGGACTCAATCACATCGGGGTAGATGGTGCCCTGCGCCAGCCAGCGGGCGGCGCCCAATTTTGCCGCCTGCTGATCGAACACCTCGATGAACAGGCCGCCGATCAACTTGCGTTTGCGCTCCGGGTCGGTGACGCCGCGCAGGGTATCCAGAAAACGTTGTTCGGCATCCACACGAACAACCCGCACCCCCATATGCCTGGCAAAGGTGGCCATGACTTGATCGCCTTCATCAAGTCTGAGCAAACCGGTGTCAACAAACACACAGGTCAGCTGCTCACCGATGGCCCGGTGCAACAACGCCGCAACCACGGAAGAATCCACCCCGCCGGAAAGCCCCAGGATCACCTCATCATCGCCCACCTGCTGGCGCACTGACGCGACGATATCGTCAATGATGTGACCGGTGGCCCACAACGGCTCGCACCCACAGATATCGCAAACGAAACGCTGCAGGATTCGTTTTCCCTGTAGCGTGTGAGTCACCTCGGGGTGAAACTGCAGGCCGTAGAAATTTCGGCTCTCGTCGGCCATCCCCGCCAGCGGCGCGCTGTCGCTGCTGGCCATCAGTTTAAATCCCGGCGGCAACTGCGTAACCCGGTCTCCATGGCTCATCCACACGTCCAGCAAGCCATAGCCCTCGGGACTGGTGTGATCTTCGATGTCCCGCAGCAAACGGGTATGGCCACGGGCGCGCACCCGGGCATAACCGAACTCCTTGCGTGAAGACGGCTCCACCCCGCCGCCAAGTTGGGCCGCCATGGTCTGCATGCCGTAGCAGATACCAAGCACCGGGACACCCAGTTTGTAAACCGCGTCGGGCGCTGACGGGGCGCTGTGTTCGGCCGCGGATTCCGGGCCACCGGACAGGATCACCCCATCGGCTGCCGACCCGACCAGTTCGGCGTCATCGATATCGTAGGGCAGGATCTCGCTGTAAACGCCAAGTTCACGAACCCGCCGGGCAATCAACTGGGTGTACTGGGAGCCAAAATCCAGAATCAGGATCTTTCGGGCATGGATGTCGTGGGTATTCATATAGAACCTGACACGGACCGCGCACCGCTGCGTTCCATATACCATCCGGTATCGCCGCTATAGAGCGGCCCTGGACCCGACAAGCTACTAACCCTCGACACGGTAGTTGGGCGCTTCCTTGGTAATGGTGACATCATGGACATGGCTCTCGCGCACCCCGGCGCCGGTGATGCGTACGAACCCGGGGCGGGTGCGCATCTCGTCCATCGCCGCCGCACCGACGTAGCCCATACTGGAGCGCAGCCCGCCCAGCAACTGGTGCATAACCGCGACCACGGAGCCCTTGTGGGGCACTCGGCCCTCGATCCCCTCCGGCACCAGTTTCTCCACTTCATCGGTTTCATCCTGGAAATAACGGTCGCTGGATCCGTTCTGGCCGGACATGGCTGCCAACGACCCCATCCCGCGGTAAGACTTGTAGGAACGGCCCTGATAGAGCTCGACTTCGCCCGGCGCTTCGTCGGTTCCGGCAAACAGTCCACCCATCATCACCGAAAATGCACCGGCTGCCACCGCTTTGGCGATATCGCCGGAATAGCGCACGCCACCGTCGGCGATTAACGGCACACCGGTGCCCTGCAGTGCGTCGGCGACATTGGCGACCGCAGTGATCTGCGGCATCCCGACCCCGGCCACCATCCGGGTAGTGCAGATCGATCCGGGTCCGATCCCCACTTTGACCCCGTCGATACCGGCTTCGACCAGGTCGCGCGCAGCGTCACCGGTGGCAATATTGCCACCGATGAGTTGCTGATCCGGGTACGCAGCCCGGATCGCCCTCACCCTGTCGATCACGCCCTGAGAATGTCCGTGCGCGGTGTCGACCACGATCACATCCACGCCCGCTTCGACCAGCGCGGCAACCCGTTCATCGGTGTCGCTGCCGGTTCCCACCGCGGCACCCACCCGCAGACGTTGCAGTTCATCCTTGCAGGCATTGGGATAGGCGGTTGCTTTCTGGATGTCCTTGACGGTAATCATGCCCCGCAACTCGAAGCGGTCGTTGACCACCAGCACTTTCTCGATCCGATGCCGTTGCAGCAGCGACAACACCTCCTCGCGATCGGCGCCCTCACCGACCGTGACCAATCGGTCGCGCGATGTCATCACGTTGCGCACCGGCTGATCGAGCCAGGACTCGAAGCGGACATCACGATTGGTGACGATCCCTACCAGGCTCTCACCTTCCACCACCGGCACTCCCGAGATGCCGTGCGCGGTGGTGAGTTGCCGCAGCTCACGAATACTGGTGTCCGGACCAACGGTGAACGGATCTCTGATGACACCCGCCTCGAACTTCTTGACATTCCGAACCTCACGGGCCTGCTGCTCGGCACTGAAACTCTTGTGGATAATGCCGATGCCCCCCTCCTGGGCCAGCGCGATCGCCATGCGGGACTCGGTAACCGTGTCCATCGCCGCGGACAGCAACGGGATGTTGAGCTGAATGTCCCGGGTCAACCGGGTGCGAAGGTCGACATCCCGGGGCAACACCGTGGAGTGCGCAGGCAGCAACAATACGTCGTCGAAGGTGAGGGCTTCCTGTACGATTCGCAGCATGATGTGGGGAACTCCGGAGCAGCAGATGGCAACAGCAGTTTGACGCGCATCGGTAAAACTCTTTATTTTATCCACGCAGCCAACAACCAACAAGCCGGATGTTTGCGAATCCGCCGCGATCATACGCATGCCGGCAGGGCCTGCGAATGATGCGCCGGGGAACAGCCGGTATCACCGCGCACCGACGCGGTCGTGACAGGAGGATGAAAACCATGAAGAAATTGGCCCTGATCAGCATGCTGAGCCTCTCATCCCTGAGTTTCACTGTGATGGCGGTGACCCAGGAAGATGTGGACAAGGCGATCAGCAGCGCTCAGGAAACACTGAATGCCGCCGGTGCGACCGGGTTCCAGTGGCGCGACAGCAGCAAGATTCTCAAACAGGCGAAGAAAGCGGCTGAAGGGGGCGACATGGATGCCGCGCTGGCGCTGGCGGAAAAGGCCCGCTTCCAGGGTGAGGCCGCGATTGCCCAGTCCCAGCGTGAAGCAAACCCGGGGCCGCGCTTCTGAACAACGCGCCGCGGTAATTAGATCGGGCCGAAACCGACCCCCAGACCAGAGTGATCTTCGCCGACCAGACACCCAAACCGCCGGCCACGGGCATCTATACCGTGTCCGGGCTGGCGCGCGTCGTGCGTGGCTTGCTGGAAGACGCTTTCCCGCAAGTGAGTGTCGAGGGTGAGATATCCAATCTCGCCCGACCGGCATCGGGGCACTTGTACTTTTCGCTCAAGGACACCAGCAGCCAAATTCGCTGCGCGATGTTCCGGGGCCGTGGCAGACTACTGAGGTTCACACCTCAGAACGGGCAGCAGGTGGTCGTCAGTGGGCGTATCAGCCTGTACACGGCGCGGGGTGATTTTCAGTTGATCGCCGAACGCATGGAAGCGGCCGGCGAAGGTGACCTGCGCAGGGCGTTCGAGGAACTGAAGCTGCGGCTGGAACAGGAAGGGTTGTTCGCCGCAAGCCGGAAATCCACTATCCCACGATTTCCTCGTCGCCCCGCATTGATCACCTCGGCATCCGGTGCAGCGCTCCGGGACGTCCTGCAGGTCGCGGCGCGGCGCAGCCCGGCCACTCCCCTGCTACTGATTCCGGTCACCGTCCAGGGCGCCCGTGCAGTTCCGGAGATCGTATCCGCCATCAGCAGAGCCAACGACAGCGGCTTGTGCGATGTCCTGCTTTTGACTCGGGGCGGGGGCTCGTTGGAGGATTTGCAGGCGTTCAACGACGAATCCGTCGCCCGCGCCATATCGGCCTCCAGGTTGCCGGTAGTCACGGGAGTGGGTCATGAGACCGATTTCACCATTGCCGATTTCGTTGCCGATTTGCGTGCACCGACGCCATCGGCCGCGGCGGAGTTAATCACTCCGGACCGCCGTCACTGGTTGCAAACAGTATCCGCCGTGGAGCATCGATTGCGGAACGCGACCAGAAAGTACCTGCACGACCAAGCCCAGGCGCTGGACTGGCTGGAACGTCACCTCAATACCCAGCATCCTGGAAAACGACTGTTGCGCCACCGTGAACGCTTGCGTGCACTGGGTGAAAACCTGCAGCGAGGCTGGCGCTTCACCACTCAGGGATCGGAGAGTCGATTGCAGACCCTGGCCCACCGGCTCGAACGGGTATCACCGCAAGGTCGTATTCAGCAATGGTCCGCTCGCCATAGGGAGATGGAGGCCCGGCTGGTGCACGCCTTCACCGCTGCTCAGGGCCAGCACGCGCGACGACTGGAACTTGCGGGCCGGGGACTGGACGCGGTGAGCCCTCTGTCGACCTTGCAACGCGGCTACGCCGTCATCACTCGCGAAGCTGACGCAAAGCTGGTGACCCAGGCGGATCAAGTGGCCCCGGGCGAACGGATCAGAGCCCGTCTCGCCAATGGCGTGCTAATATGTAATGTTGAAGAAACCGGTCAGACAGGAAATGCCTGATATCATGTCCCCAGCGCGGGGCGACCCCGCTCACCCAGAGGTATCCATGATGTCCCGATTGGTCGCAATACTGTTTGTCACCCTGTTGGCCACGGCCGGCAGCGGTGTAGCCGTTGCCCAGAGCAGTCCCGGCAGCCAGACAACAACACAGGCTGGCACACAAGAGGACGCAAACACTACAGTGAGCTCCGAGCCGGTTGAGGAAGAAGAGGAAGAGGACCCGGACTGCGATTGAGCCGAACGCCACACAATACTGGCACCGATGCGTAACAGCAGAGCCAGAAGAGGAGACAGAACGATGAGAGGCATACTCAACAACGCCAAAACGCTTGCTGCGGCCATTCTGGCGATGGCTGTCAGTATACCGATGACTAATGCCGCTGCGGAGGAATTGGCTGTCGGCATTACACCGCAGATCAGCGAGGTCAAGATCAAGCACGACGGCAAGGACTACGTCATCACCCGCAACCAGGACCAGGACGCCACCGTCAACCCGGCTTTCGCCAAGACGTCGAGAAAATGTCCACCTTTCTGCATCCAGCCCGCCAAGCTGGCACCTGGCGTGGAAACCATCGCCGAGGTGGAAATGCTCGACTATCTGAAGCGCATGTCGGAGGGTGACGATTCGATCCTGGTGATCGATTCCAGAACCCCGGACTGGGTTGCCCGTGGCACCATTCCCGGTGCGGTCAATATTCCCTGGACAGGGCTGGAGCCCTCCAGAGGCGCCGATCCGATATCGATTGCGGAAATCATGGAAGACCGCTTCAACGTGGCTCAGGTGGAAAGCCTGTTCGATTATTCGAACAGCAAGACCCTGGTGATGTTCTGCAATGGCATGTGGTGTGGTCAGTCCCCCGCCAACATCAAGACACTCCTCAAGTTCGGCTACCCCGCGGACAAGATCAAGTGGTATCGCGGTGGTATGCAGAACTGGGAGATCCTAGGGCTGGCCACCGTCAAACCGGCCTCCTAGACTGTTGGCAACGTGATACACCGGAGGGGTGTGCAGACACACCCCTCCCTGCCACCTCGCCCGCGTGACATCCGCCCTTCCACCCACCGTCGGACGCTTTGCCCCCAGCCCCACCGGCGAATTGCATTTCGGTTCGCTGCTGAGCGCGGTCGCGAGTTTTCTGGACGCCCGTTCCAGAGGCGGCTCCTGGTTGTTGCGTATCGAAGACATCGATATCCCACGAACGGTACCGGGATCTGTGACAGCCATCATGAACTCCCTGAATGCACACGGCCTGACCTGGGATGGCGACCCGGTATTCCAGAGCCAGCGGACCCACCTGTACCGGGCTGCACTTGAGCAAATGGCTGGGGACGGAGCCCTGTTCGGGTGCCAATGCAGCCGTCGGCAGATCGCTGGAATCGCCCGGCGCGGAGACCACGGCTACATCTATCCAGGCACCTGCCGGGACCGCGGGATCGCCGCCGCTGGCCAGGTTGCAGTCCGCGTGCGCACGGACTACCGGCCGGTGTGCTTCGAGGACACTATCCAGAGCGAACAATGTCAGACCCTGGCTGAAGAAGTCGGTGATTTCGTGGTGCGGCGCGCGGATGGTATTTTTGCCTATCAGCTGGCGGTGGTCGTGGATGATGCTGCCCAGGGTGTCACCCGAATAGTCCGTGGCACCGACATCCTGCCGTCAACCCCAAGACAGATCCATCTGCAAAGGCTGCTGGGGCTGCCCTGCCCCGTCTATCTGCATCACCCCCTGGCAGTCACCCGCGCGGGCATCAAACTCAGCAAGCAAAGCCGGGCACCTGCCCTGGATCCGGCGGCAGCGGCTTCGAACCTGTTCCGGGTACTGCGCCTGCTGGGCCAACGGACCCACCCGGCGCTGGACCGGCAGCCGGTCTGGAGCATCATCGAATGGGCGCTTGCCCATTGGAGCCCCGGTGACATTCCTGCCAGGCTGACCGTAGTTGCCGAGGGAGGTGAAACGGGTCACACCGGCGCCGGTCTCACAGTCCAGGGTAAGACGACCGGTAACGACTGTTGACCCGCTGACGTTGCTTGCCTACTGTTACCATCCGTAACATGAGCCCGGTGTCAACCAGGAGCCCCCGCAGGCAGTGAATCCGTTGCGCCCAGAACCCGATCAGAATCGCAGACGGGACTCCGCGCTGCTGCTGATGATGTTTGCGGTGTTTTTGCTTGCCTCGCCCTTTTTTCGCTGGTGGGCGGTTGCGGGTGTGGCCTGGTACTTCCCTTACCTGGTCTGGGGCGCAGTCATTGCGCTGACCTTCTGGATGAACCGACATCGCGACCATGACGTTTGATCTTGGTTATCTGTTTGCGATCGGCGTGCTGTATCTGTCGGTACTTTTCCTGGTCGCCCACGCCACCGACCGGGGCTGGATTCCAGCACAGGTGGCGCGTCACCCCGCCGTCTATTCGTTGTCGCTGTGCGTGTACACCACCTCATGGAGTTTCTACGGCAGTGTCGGATTGGCGCAGCAGCAGGGCCTGTTGTTCCTGGCCATCTACCTGGGACCCACGCTGGCCTTTATTCTGACCCCGGTACTGCTGGCGCCGATCCTGAGACTGGTGCGCGATTACCAGTTGACATCGCTGGCCGATCTGTTCGCTTTCCGCTACGCCAGCCAGCTTGTCGGTATCCTGGTGACGCTGTTCACCCTGGCCGGCACACTACCCTATATCGCCCTGCAGGTTCGCGCAGTCACTCAGTCCATCGGCGTGCTGACCAGGACCGCATCACCGAATCTGCTGGCTTTGGGCTTTTGTGCGACGCTCACAGTGTTTGCCATCCTCTTCGGCACCCGCCATCTCTCGCCCCGCAAGAAGCATCAGGGGCTGGTGGTTGCGATCGCCTTCGAATCACTGGTCAAGCTTGCGGCAGTGCTCGCAGTCGGCCTGTTCGCTCTGTTCGGCGTGTTCGGCGGCCCGGGTGAACTCGACCAATGGCTGCAAAACAACCCACAGGCACTGGAATCGCTATACGAACCGTTGCGCGAGGCACCCTGGATCACCTTTGTACTGCTGTCGTTCGCAGCGGCATTTCTGTTGCCGAGACAATTCCATATGGGATTCGTGGAGAATCTCGACCCCCGCGCGCTGTCGTATGCAAGCTGGGCGGTGCCACTGTTCCTGCTGCTCTTCAACCTGACCATTCCGCTGGTGCTGTGGGCCGGCCAAAGGTTGGGCACACCTACCAGCGCTGACTACTACATGCTTGGAGTGACGCTGTCGTCGAATGGCAGGCTATTGCCCACTATCGCATTCCTGGGCGGAATCTCGGCGGCAAGCGCCATGGTGATCGTCACCACACTGGCGCTGGCATCGATGGCACTCAACCACCTGCTGCTGCCGGCCAGCTATCCCGACCCCAAGGTCGACCTTTACCGCTGGCTGGTGTGGGGCCGCCGCGTGATCATCGGCCTGATCATCACCACCAGCTACGGCTTCTACCTGCTGATCGAGCAACGCCAGGGACTGGTTCAGCTCGGTTTGATATCGTTCGTGGCGATGGCGCAGTTCCTGCCGGGAATCGTCGGCACGCTGTACTGGCAACGAGCCACCCGAGCAGGATTTCTCGCCGGTCTGCTGGCCGGCGGCACGATCTGGTTTACCAGCCTGCTGATGCCGTTGCTACAGCAATCGGGCATCATCCTGACCTATTTCAACCTCCAGGAGTATCTGGGCGCCGGGGATGACAATACCTGGGAGTTCAGCACCTTCTGGTCGTTGTCCCTGAATGCGCTGCTGTTCGTGGCAGTATCGCTGGCCACCCGCCACGACGAACGCGAACAGCGCTCGGTCACCACCTGTTTTCGCGAACGCCTGTTGTTACCCGAACCCAGCACCGGAGACATCGCTTCGCCGGCGCAGCTGCGCGACCAATTGGCCACCATCATCGGTCCCGGGGCGGCAGCCACGGAGACCCGCAAGGCGCTGGTGGACCTGGGAATCGATACGGATCTATCCAACGCCAGCCCTGTGGAAGGCCTGCGGGAACGGGTCGAACGCAACCTGTCGGGCATGCTGGGCCCCATGATGGCGCACATGATCGTGGATTCGCGAATGGGAAGCGACGCGACCAGCAGAAACGCACTGGCACACCAGATGCGTTTCGTCGAAACGCATCTGCAACGTTCCAGGTCCCGGCTGCGAGGCCTGGGACGGGAACTGGACGGATTGATGCGTTATCACCGCCAGGTCCTGCAAGACCTGCCTCTGGGTAGTTGCGTGGTTTCCGCGGACAACGAGGTGCTGGGCTGGAACGAAGCCATGGCCCTTCTTACCGACATCCCGCAGGACATCGCTGTCGGCAAGCAAATCGACGAACTGCCATCCCCCTGGAACAAGCTGCTGGGCGGCTTCCTGGACGGCGATCAGCGCCATCTGCACAAACGACGTGTCAGGGTCGGCGGCCGCACCCGCTGGCTGAATCTCCACCGCGCGGCCACGGCCGCAGCACCCGGCATCCGCGGCGGAGAACGCTATCCCGACATCCTGGGTGGTTCGGTGGTGCTGGCCGAGGATCTGACCGGGTTGCAAACGCTGGAACAGGAACTGGCGCACAGCGAACGCCTGGCATCCATCGGCCGCCTGGCCGCGGGCGTGGCACACGAGATCGGCAACCCCCTGACCGGGATCGCGTGTATCACCCAGAATCTGCAACATGAAGTTGACGACCCGGAATTGAGCAAGGGCCTGCAGGACATACTGGACCAGACCCGGCGAATCGACTCCATCGTGCAAACCCTGGTCGATTTCAGTCACAGTGGAAGCGAACAGACCCGACATCGCGTGTCTTTCAATCTCGCGGATTGTGTCAACGACGCCCAGCGCCTGGTCAAGCTCAGCCGCGCCGGCAAACAAGTCTGTCACAGCGAGACCTTGCGGGCGTCGCTGCCCGTGATTGGCGATCCGCAGCGCATACAACAGGTCATCGTCAATCTGTTGACCAACGCCTGTGACGCGGTGGCGCCCGGCGGCCACGTACAGGTCGAGGCCGGGATCGAAGGAAACCAGGCATTCGTTCGTGTCTGCGACGATGGCCATGGCATCGACGAGGACATCCGCGAG
This sequence comes from uncultured Candidatus Competibacteraceae bacterium, assembly GCA_965371945.1. GTDB lineage: Bacteria > Pseudomonadota > Gammaproteobacteria > Competibacterales > JAHEDQ01 > CBDVAK01. Next base: position 1,531 of record CBDVAK010000075.1, on the reverse strand, counting down.
CGAATACTGGAACCGTTCTTTACCACCAAGGAACCCGGCCAGGGTACCGGGCTGGGCCTGCCACTGGCATTCAGTATCGCCCGGGACCACGGCGGTACCCTGCATATAGAGAGCACTCCCGGAAAGGGAACCCGGGTGACCCTGACGCTACCGACGGAGTACCGGGATACCGATGCACAAGATCCTGCTGATTGACGATGAGGCGGTCATTCGCACAGCCTTGCGCAGGCTGCTGGAGCGTAACGGCTACCGGATCGAGGAGGCCGGTTCGATACAGGAGGCATGTACGCTGCACGACCCGGGCTCATTCGACCTGATCATCAGCGACCTGCGCCTGCCGGGCGAACCGGGGGTCAAGATCATCGAACTCAGCCGGGGCGTCCCAGTACTGATCATGACCAGCTATGCAAGCGTCAAGTCAGCAGTCGACGCCATGCAGAAGGGGGCAGCCGACTATATCGCCAAACCATTCGATCACGACGAGATGCTGCATCTCATTTCGCGTGTGCTTGACGGCAGCCGGTTGCGCAAACAAAACGCGGCGCTTAAATCCGATCTCGAGCGAGATTATCCGGTGGCGGGTATTATCGGTGCGTGCCCGGCAATGAAACAGATATTCACCTCGATCGCAAAGGTCGCGCCGACCCGCACATCGGTGCTGATCCTCGGTGAATCGGGAACCGGCAAGGAACTGGTGGCGCGGGCTGTTCATGAGCAAAGCGAGCGCCAGGGCGAGGCGCTGGTCGCGGTAAACTGTGCCTCAATCGCCGAAGGCCTGATGGAGTCAGAGCTGTTTGGCCACCAGCGCGGCGCCTTCACGGGCGCGGTGCAATCACACACGGGCCTGGTGGAATCCGCCCATGGCGGCACCTTGTTCCTGGATGAGATCGGCGAGCTGTCACTGGCGGCGCAAGCCCAGCTGCTACGCGTCCTGCAAGATGGTGAACTGCGCCGAGTCGGCAGCTCGAGGACCATTCGTGCCGACCTGCGCCTGATAGCGGCGACCAATCGAGATCTCAAGGGCCTGGTGGAGCAGGGGAAGTTTCGTGACGACCTGTACTACCGGCTGCAGGTGCTGGAAATTCGCATGCCGCCTTTACGGGAACGGGGCAAGGATATCACCGCGCTGGCCGAGTTCATGCTTGACAAGATGGCGACACGACTCGGGCACCGCAACCCCGGATTCGATGCCGACGCGATTCCGGCGATTACCGCATATCACTGGCCCGGCAACGTACGTGAACTGGAGAATGCGATCGAACGCGCGATGATCCTCAGTGACTCGGCGCCGGTCACGGCGAGCCAGCTTGGCCTGGGATCTCCGCAACCACGCGTGGCAACCATACAGGGGCAGGTGTCCGGGGCCGGCACTGGACACACGCTGGATGACTATCTGGTGCAATTCGTCACCAGCAACCAGCACCACATGACGGAGACCCAGTTGGCCCGGGCGCTGGGGATCAGTCGCAAGTCATTGTGGGAACGACGTCAGCGGCTGGGCATCCCCAGGAACAGTGGCAGATCGGCCTGA
>CBDVAK010000074.1:0-13274 GCA_965371945.1 uncultured Candidatus Competibacteraceae bacterium | reverse complement strand
GTGCGGGTTGGGGCTACGAGGTGACCAGTGCCGATGTGGTGGAGGCTTATGACCGTGCGGTGGATGCGGCAGCCCGGTTGAATAGGGTTGACGAGGTCACAAACCGGATTTGGCAGTTCATCGATTCGGATGAGAGCGCTTCGGTGTTGTTTGTTCGAGAGTCTTTACAAGGACGACGGCGTGCGCGTCTCGGGTCGGCTGACGAGATGTGATTCTGATCGAATCATGAATCCTGTGTGTACGCGCGTTGCGAAAAAGTAACCGGAACGCGCTCTATTGTCGGGACTACAGTGGACAACAAGAGACAGTGAAACCAACATGTGGATACAAAAAGGCCCTGTAAAAACAGGGCCGATCATCATTTCTGGTAGTCTGTGATGGTTTTTCGATCTGGTGCCGGGGAGAGAACTTGAACCTCATAAAGAACTCCGGAAAACAACTGTGAAAAAAGGTGAGCTACGATTTTCGTGCATTTCTACGCTCCAATAAGCTGATGCCTATCGACTAAATCAGCGTGGAGCCTCAGCGGATTTTTCCAGTGCGTCTTGAAGCCGTTTGCTTTCCTGCTTGGCTTCTTTCAACAGAGTTTTCCAATCATCAGGCGGGTGACCACTCTCGATCATACGGCGAAAAATACGATAGGCATCTGTACTACTTCCATACGCACGCTTGGTATTGTCATCGTTGACCCACGCATAGACAATGATCTTGCTCTGCTGATGGTAACGGAAAAACAGCCGGTACTGCTGGAAGAACTTAGCGCGGAACCAGTGCTTGTGCTCGTTACCCAAAGTGGAACCCTGACGATAATCCGCCTGGGCCGGGTCCTGGGGTATGATCCCGAACGCCAGTTTGGAGATCGCAGCAAGTTGTTTGGTAGCGTTCTTCTTGGTGTAGCCTTTCGGGTCTTTTCGGCGCAGGCGCTCTACCTTATGCAGGAGGGCTTCCAACTGCTCAAGGAAAAGGGAGTGGGCGAAGATGGTCCAGCCATTGATGACCAGGGGTTCTCCGGCAGCCAAACTTAGTCTTCCTCATCCTGACCGTCATCAGGGAGTGGTGCGTCGAGGTCAATTTCAACATTGCCAACCAGTGATTGCACACGTCTGACCAGATCGGTACCCAGTGCATGTACATGTTGAGGGTGCTCGGCGATATCTTTGGCGAGAAAACCCAGAAACTGCCGGAGAACCGGGTCAACTTCAGAGTTGTCGGCGCGGGACAATACGATCTTTCCATCCGATTGAAGAGTGAAGCGGATTTTATCGCGTTTGCCGAGATGCAGGGCGCGGCGCACAGATTCAGGCACCGTGGTCTGATAGCGGTCGGTGAGAGTTGATTCCACAGTCAGTGTTGTGGTCATTGTGACCCCAAAAATACCCAAAAATAGTACTGATTACCTACATTGAAAAGTAATGCAAATGCATTACCATGTCAAGTGTGTCAGACGGTAGTTGTCAGGGCATGTCGTGTTTCTCAGGTTCCATTGATTGATAGTTTCAGGATTTCCTATGGGGGGATTGATAGCGGCTGATCCGGGGTCACATAGCTGTTACACCTGCGCGGTCGAAATACCAGGCAGAGCGCCCGTCTACTGCTGGGGCCACCACTTTGCTGACGACCTATGGGCCTCCCGGGTTCGACAGGTAGGGCCGCAAGTACCTGTTTTCGCTGACGAGATGTGATTCTGATCGAATCATGAAACCTGTGTGTACGCGCTTTGCGCAAAAGTAACCGGGGCGCGCTCTATTGTTGAGGCTACAGTGTACAACAAGAGGCAGTGAAACCAACGTGCGGACACAAAAAAGCCCTGTAAAAACAGGGCCGTCCATCACTGCTGGTAGTCTGTGATGGTCTTTCGGTTTGGTGCCGAGGAGAGGACTTGAACCTCCACTGGGTTACCCCAACTAACACCTGAAGCTAGCGCGTCTACCAAATTCCGCCACCTCGGCACATGACCCGGCGGCAGGCGGATGCCACCGGAGCAGGGTCGCGAATATACAGTCGGCCTCCGGTACTGTCAAACCACGACGTCAGGCTTCGCTTGTGGCCTGGCAGCCTGGGCTGTAAGGTTCGCGCTTTGGCCGTGGCACCGGGCCGCGGCGTATCCTATGCGGTTGTACCCATGAAGAAATCCCCCGCGCGCAACTGGCGCAAGAAGGATCCGTTCTACCGTCGCGAGGCGGAGAAGTACGGTGATCCCGCGCCCAGCCGCGAGTATCTGCTGGAGGTGCTCGGCGGTATGGACCGACCGATGCGTGGCGATGATGTTTGCGCGGAGCTGGGGATCGAGCGGGAAGACCAGGTCGAAGCGGTGTGGCGGCGGCTCAAGGCCATGGTTCGCGATGGACAGTTGGCGCGCAACCGGCGCGGCGAGTTTGGTGTGATCCGCAAGATGGATCTTATCGCCGGTCGAGTGGTGGGACATCCCGAAGGCTACGGCTTTCTGGTGGCGGACCAAGGCGGCGATGACTTGTTCCTGTCCGCCTGGGAGATGCGCCCGGTACTCCACGGTGACCGCGTGTTGGCACGGGTGGCGGGTATCGACCGGCGTGGCCGACGTGAGGCGGCGGTGGTCGAGGTGCTGGAGCGCAATACTTCGACTGTGGTGGGGCGATTCTCGGAGTCCCACGGTGTGGCGCAGGTAGTGGCCGACAATCGCCGTATCTCGCAAGCCATCACCATCCCTCATGAGGACTGGGGTGGCGCGGTGGACGGCCAGATCGTGTCCGCGGAGATCATCGAACAGCCGACCCGGCGTCAGGGGCCGGTGGGCCAGGTTATCAGCGTGCTGGGCGATCATCTGGCGCCGGGAATGGAGGTTGAGATCGCGCTGCGTGCTCACGATATCCGTACCGAGTGGCCCGAGGCGCTGCTCGCCGAAACCGCTGGTTTGGGCGAGGAGGTTCCGGAGACCGCCAAGCGTGACCGTGTGGATCTACGGGAGATTCCCCTGGTCACCATCGACGGCGTCACTGCCCGGGATTTCGATGACGCCGTGTTCTGTGAGCGCCGCGGCCGTAACTGGCGGTTGTTGGTCGCTATTGCGGACGTGTCGGCCTATGTCGAGTCGGGTACCGCTTTGGATGAGGAGGCCCGGGCGCGCGCCACCTCAGTTTATTTTCCCGACCGCGTAGTGCCGATGTTGCCGGAGGTGTTGTCCAACGGTCTGTGCTCGCTCAACCCGGACGTAGACCGGCTCTGTCTGGCTTGCGACATGACCATCGATGATCAGGGCAAGATCGTTCGCTCGCGTTTTCTGGAAGGAGTGATGCGCTCGCACGCGCGGCTCACCTACGACACGGTTGCGGGGATCCTGGTGGAGCGGGATCAGGGCCTGCGCAAGCAGTTTGCGACCCTGCTGCCACACCTGGAGAATCTGCACACCTTGTATGGCGTGTTGCGTGGGGCACGCGACCAGCGCGGCAGCATCGATTTCGAGACTCAGGAAACAGTGATCGAGTACGGCGCCGACCGCAAGATCGAACGCATTGTACCCAGCGAGCGCAACGATGCGCACATGCTGATCGAAGAATGCATGATCGCCGCCAACGTTGCCACGGCACGGTTTCTGGAACGCAACCGGATTCCCGCCCTCTACCGTGTTCACGACGGGCCAACGGTGAGCCGGCTCGAGGATCTGCGTACCTTCCTGGGTGAACTGGCGCTGTCGTTGGGTGGTGGCGACAAGCCCAGGCCCTCTGACTATGCGGCGCTGTTGCGCAGGGTACAGGAGCGTCCTGACCTGCATCTGATCCAGACCGTGCTGCTGCGTTCGCTGTCCCGCGCGGTTTATGCCCCCGTCAATGAAGGTCATTTCGGACTGTCGTTGCCGGCGTATACCCACTTCACCTCACCGATCCGGCGTTACCCGGATCTGCTGGTACATCGCGCTATTCGGCACCTGGTGCGTACTCGCACTGCCGAGAACTTCTACTACAGTACTCGTGACATGGAGTCGCTGGGTGAACACTGTTCGTTCGCCGAGCGCAATGCTGACGAGGCGGTGTGGGATGCCATTGAATGGCTCAAATGCGAATACATGCTCGACAAGGTGGGTGAGGAGTTCGACGGGGTCATCAATTCTGTGACTTCGTTTGGATTGTTCGTCGAACTACGCGAGGTCTACGTCGAGGGACTGGTACATGTCACCGCGCTGGAAAGTGACTACTATCATTTCGATCCTGCCGGTCGTCGCATGCGCGGCGAGCGCAGCGGCCGTACCTACCGCCTGGGAGATGCGATCCGGGTGCGGGTGGTAAGGGTCAATCTCGATGATCGCAAGATCGACTTCGAGCCGGCCTCAGAGCCCGGCGGTAAAGACAAGACGGTGCGTAAGGGCCGCAGCCGGCGCAAGACGCGCAGGCGCTGAGGATTCAGCTTGAGTTCAGCGCAGCTTGCGAAAGCTCAGCGCGGTCAGCCAGCCCAGCACCACCCAGAACACGCCGTTGACCAGCGCGGTGGCCCATACAAAGGAGGACGCCAGTTCACGTGGCGCGGTGCCGCCGACCATTTCCGGATGCGGTGCGCCAATCACGTGCGGCACCAGTAGTAACGCCAGCCCACCAATCTTCCAACTCCACTCCTGGCGTAAAAACACCAGCGCGAGTCCGCTCGCCGAACACACCACGGTCAGCAGCCACCAAGCCTGCCGGTCGACCAGTGGCGCTGCCATGTCGCCGGGGATCTCGGGGTGCAGACCGATTGACGGCAGTACAAAGAATACTGCAAAGCCGGCTAGTCCCCACAGCACCCCCTGGGCCGGGTCGATGCGTTTGCGCAGCGAATAGGCAGCACCCAGCAGCAGTCCGAAACCGATACCGATGACGATGTTGGCGAGTGCCGAATAAAGCGTGCGTTGTAGTCCGTCCCGCGGTGCCCATTCAGCCTCCGTGGCGTGGAAGGAAGCCACACCGGCGCGGATGCGATCCAGCAGCCTGGGCGCGTGTTCTGCCTCCCCGGCCTGCGTGCCGTGCGCATGCCCGTGGCCGTCCGCGGCCATCCCACTGCCTTCGAAAGTTTCGGCCTCGAGGATGATGGGCACCACCTGCAGCATCTGCAGACCGGTCAGCACCAGCCCTGCCAACAGCCCGCCGATACAGGCTGACAGCACGATACGCCGGAACATGGCAACTCCCTAGTGGCAGGGAAAGGCGGCGGAGTGGCGGGCGTCGTGGCCCACGTTGTGGGCCAGGTGCGGTGCGAAACCGGCACCATACAGAATCACCAGCCCGAGCATGGCGGCGCCGATGGCGGCGAGCAGACGGCTGCTGGTGGCAATGGGTTGAACGCGGGTATTGTTGGCGGTCGTGTCAGTCATGAATACTCCCCCGGCCTCGTATTCGAGGCCATTTTGCTTGATTGCGGAGGAGACAGTGGTGGGTCGCCGTAGCGCCCGCCGGTGTCACCCGTGATTGCCCTCCGCAATCCTCATCGTTCGGGCTGTTTGTCACAGGCCGGTCTCCGGGCTTGCGAACCCGGACCTGGCCGGGTGAACCGCCTTCCCGTGATGTACTCACAGTGGACCACCGGTTCGTTTGTTCGCTTACCGTTGCGGGGGCAGCTTCGGCATTGCGGTCGAACCGCGCACCGAATTCCCGTTTAGCTCCGGGCTGTCGACCCGGGAGCGCCTGCAATCCAGCCAAAATATGGTTGAGCGTATCGTGATTGTCAACTCGCATTTTTGGCCGAACGCTGTTCGCCATCTGCTTGAAACAGCTGCGCCGCGGCCTGCGGGCAGCCCGGTAGGTACAGATGAACATAGGACGCGATGGTGTTCCGGTCCCGGTAGAGGGCCTCACCGGGCCGGTCGCCACGCTGGCGGCTGGCTTGCAGCCAGGGCTGCAGCGATGAATCCATGCGCGAGTGATGAAAAGTGTGTCCGCGTAGCGTGCCGGTCGGAAATTGCACCGATTGCATGCCAAGGGCCACCAGTCGTCTCTGCATGACGGCCCGCCCGGGCAACAGTCGCGCCATCGTGGCCTTTTTGCCATGGCGGTCGGTGAGCGACTCCAGCAGGTAAAGCATGCCACCGCACTCGGCGTAAACGGGGCGGTTGGCGCCGGCATGGGTGCGCAGGGATTCCATCATCGGGCGGTTGTCGGAAAGTTGCTCCAGGTGCAGTTCCGGATAGCCACCCGGCAGTAGCAGGCTGTCGACATCGGGTATGCCGGAGTCCTGCAGAGGTGAGAAGGTCACCAGCTCGGCACCCATGTCGCGGAGCAGATCGAGATTGGCCGGGTAGAGGAAGCTGAACGCGTGGTCATGCGCCACGCCGATCCGCGTTTTGCGCAGCAACGGTGGCGGTGCGGGTGTGGTCTCGCCAGCGAATGCCACTTCCGGCGGCAACCGGGTCATGCCGGTGTCCGCCAGCAAAGTGGCGGTCGCCTCGATACGGGCGTCCAGATCCGCGATCTCGCTGGCTTGCACCAGTCCCAGGTGACGTTGCGGCAATGCGATGTCGTCCTGCTGTGGTAGCACACCCAGAAACTCGAGCTCTGCCGGCAGCGACTCGCTGAGCAGGCTGGCGTGCCAGGGACTGCCTACCCGGTTGGCGACCACACCGAAGAACGTCAGCTCCGGTCGAAAGCTGGCGAGCCCATGGGCCAGCGCCGCGAAGGTCTGTGCCATGGCGGCAGCGTCGATAAACGCCAGCACCGGGATGCCGAAACGTTGGGCCAGATCCGCACTGGAGGGCGTGCCGTCGAACAGCCCCATGACACCTTCGATGAGGATGATGTCGGCCTGTTCAGCGGCCCGGCGCAACAAGGTGCGGCAGCCGGCTTCGCCGACCATCCACAGATCAAGCTGGTACACCGGTGCTCCTGAGGCCTGCTCGAGGATCATCGGGTCCAGGTAGTCGGGCCCGGTCTTGAACACGCGAACTGTGCGACCCTGGTTACGGTGGTGGCGTGCCAGACCCGCGGTCAGCGTGGTTTTGCCCTGGCCGGAGGCGGGTGCGGCGAGCAGCAGAGCGGGGCATCCGTGGTCAGTCACCGGTGTGCCTTGGGTACCAGTTCACTGTGGCGGTGGTGGCAAGGGTGTCGTGGTGGCCGCGGGCTTACCCGGGGCAGGCGCATCCACATACTGAAACAGCCGCACGACCCTCTGCACACCACCCACCCGACGCACCGCCTCGGTCGCGGCATCGGCTTCCTGGCGATTGACCAGACCCATTAGATAGACTACCCCGCCTTCGGTCACGACTTTGACACGGCTGGGGTCGAAATCCTGATTTTTGAGGCCCTCGACTTTGAACAGCGCACTCTTGGCCTTGGTGGTGATCCATGCATCGCTGGAGCGGGCGCTGAGTGCGCTGGGTGCGGCGATGATGATCTCGTTATAGACCTGCGTCACTTTGTCAACGCCTCGCACCAGGCTGGCAGCCCGCTCCCTGATCGCCTCGGTCGGCGCCTCTCCCGTCAACAGGATGACCAGGTTGTAGCTGGTGACGTTGATATGGGCCTGAGTCGATATCTCCTTGTCATTGCGCAACAGCTGACCCGCCTTCAGCTCGACCGACTCGTCCTCGACGATGGTGCCCGTCGTACGCCGGTCATGCGCGACCGAGGCCCCCACCGCGACGCCGCCGACCAGGACGACGGCGCAGCCCTGCAGACTTACCCATAGCAGCACCAGAATGATCGCCTGGCTTGGTCCGATTGGCTTCATGCTTTTGCTCCAAACAGCGACTGGTCAAGCAGGTCGCACAGGCAGTGAATAGCCAGCAAGTGCGTTTCCTGGATCCGGGCCGTCACCATCGAGGGAACACGGATCTCAATGTCGTCGGCATCCAGCAGGGTCGACAGTTTGCCACCGTCGCGGCCGCTCAGCACCACGCAATGCATGCCGCCGCGCTTGGCGGCGGTCACCGCGGCCAGCACATTGATCGAGTCGCCGCTGGTGGAGATGGCGAGCAACACGTCGCCCGGACGGCCCAACGCTTCAATTTGCCGGGCAAACACCCTGCTGAAGTCATAATCGTTGCCGATGGAGGTCAATGTCGAGCTGTCCGTGGTCAGGGCGATGGCTGCCAGTGCCCTGCGCTCCATCTCGAACCGGTTGATCAACTCGGACGAGAAGTGCTGGGCGTCCGCGGCCGACCCGCCGTTGCCGCAGCTGAGTATCTTGCCGCCTTGCTCGAGGCACGACGACATGATTTCCGCCGCCCGTTGCAGCGGCAACAGAATCTGCTCCAACGCAGACTGCTTGACCGCGATACTGTCCCGGAAGTGGCTGCGGATTCGGTCAGCTGGATTCATGAATCGGTTTTCCTGCCAGTGGGCTAGATTCCGCCGAACGCGTTGCGTATCCAGTTGATGTCCGGTGACGGAGCCGCTTCGCTCAGCGCTACTACGTCAAAGCGGCAGGCCAGGTCATTATACCGGGGGTGCTTGAGCAGGTAGAGTTCCGCCGCTCTTCGCAAGCGTGCCTGTTTGGTCGCGGTCACCGATTCCTCAGCGTTGCCGAATCGCCCGCTGCGGCGGGCTCGTACCTCGATGAACACCAGGATGTCGCCATCCCGCATGACCAGATCCAGTTCTCCGCCCCGACATCGGAAATTGCGGGTCAGCAGGCGCAATCCCTGCGAGCGCAGGTGGCGTAGCGCGCTGTCTTCCGCAGCGTCGCCCCGCGCTTTCGAATTCACTGCAGAGTGTTTTGCGGCAGTGAGCGCGGCACGGCCAGTCCGTCTTCGAACCGGGCCCAGGATAATCGCCGGTGCAGTTGTCCGCGCCGATCCACGGACAGTTGGCCGCTGGCGCCGTCGAAGATGGTGCCGGGAGACTCTTTCAAAGCAACCAGCCAGGGTGTCACGTTGATCGCGTCCGCGCCCAGCGCGAACAGCCTCGGTGGTGGCCCGCGCTGTGCTTTTTCACCATCCGCCTGGCTGTCGCCGGCCACCGATTCCGCTTGCGGCTGCTGCGCCCCCGCTGCGGCCATGATCCGTTTGCCGAGCCAGGTGGAGTTGCGGCTCAACAGCCATGGCGCGTCGACAAACCACAAGCCGTCCAGGTCCCGGTCCTGGATTCTGGAAGGGACACCGGAATAGGCGCTGGAGGTCGACAACACCGGCAATTTGCCGATCCCGAAAAAACGCAGCTGTGGATAGATCTGACGCACGGACGGCGTGAACCCGGCCAGGAATACGAAGTCCGCATCCTGGCGCCGCCTGGCTTCGAATGTGAGCTCCCGGTCCAGCACTCTTTGCAGTTGCGCTTTGCGTGCCTCGCTCATATCGATTTGTAGCAGGCCCTTGATGGGATCGGTGAAATCGATCTGATCCGCAGGATAGATCTGGCTGCCTGTGACTGTACCCCCGCCATCGGCGAACCGGCCCAGGAAGGCGGTGCCCACCCGTGCTCCCCATTGGTCAGCCGGGTAGATAGCCAGTGCCCGGGTCCAACCCGCGGCCAGCGCGTCGGTGGCAATTTGTGCTGCCTCGTCCTCGGGTGCCAGTCCGAACTGGTAAAAGTTGTCTACCATGCCACTGTCGTTGGTGGTGCGGTTGAGAGAGAGCACCGATACCGGGTGTTGTGGCAGTGCATAAAGTGCTTCAACCTGATCCTTAAGCAATGGTCCGATCACCATGTCGGAACCCTGTAGTACCGCGCGCTGATACAGGGAGGTTGCCGGTTCGACGGCGGTATCGTACTCGATGACATGGGGAGCCGGTGTCGCCATCGCCGCGAGTCCTGCCCGCAGTCCCGCCAGGACCGCGTTGCCCGCACTGGCATAGGTACCGCTCAGGGGCAGCAGCACCGCCACCTGTCGGGGTGCCAGGGGATGGGCGCGCGAGCCCTGTATGGTCAGGGCTCGATCACGGGCCGGATGGTTTGGGAAGCGGGTCAGCCAGCCGTTGATCTGCTGATCGAACTGCTCAGGCTCGTTGAGCGGGATGCGGGCCACTTGCTGGAGGGTCACCCAGCCGGTCAGCTCCGGGTCGAGCGAAACCAGCGATAACAGTTGTTCCTCCGGTATCCTGCCGAGCAGTTGCCAGATCTCTTCCGAATTCCGGCCCTGCGCATCGGGATCGGTAGTGATACGCGCCAGCGTCAGGCGGTCCAGCAGTTCGTCCTCGATACGCCCGGTGCGTGCGAATACCGTGACACGGGTTTGCAGGACTCGCCGTTGCATGTCCGGTGACAGGCGCTGCGTGTATGGTGGCAATTCCTGCAGCGCACCCTCGTTATCCCCCAGGGCCAGCCGGGCCTGCGCGCGCACCAGTCGCAAACGGGTGACTTGCTGTGCAGACAACCGGCTTTCGTCGAGCACGGCCACGGTGTCCAGTGCGGCCTCCGGCATAGCGCCGCTGATCAGTGCTTCGGCGGCCAGCAAACGCCATTCGAGCTTCTGTGCGGCATCGCCCTGCAGGCCCAGGTAAAATTGTGACAGACCGGCATAGTCGCCAGCCGCTTCGAGCTGCGTGACCCTGGGTTGGGCGGTGGCCAGTGAATCCGCCCGGCGATCCGGGCTGGTGCCGCAACCGGCCATCACGGACGCTATGAGCAGGGCTGGCAGCAGACGGATGGCAGGTATGGGCATGGCAAGTCGCAGGATTCTGAAGGAGAATGAATGCTTGAATGGCTGCGAAGCGAACCCGGTATTCACGCGGGATTGCTCGGCCAGCCAAGTGATCAGTATCGGTGGGGGGTGCAAGTGTGTCAATCGAGGTCGCCAGCCTGTTCGTAGTCGCCACGCCCATCGGCAACCTGAAGGACATCAGTGCGCGTGCGATCGAGACCCTGGCGGGTGTTGACCTGATTGCGGCCGAGGACACCCGCCGGACATTGCAGTTGCTCAATCACCTCGGGATATCGCGGCCGCTGGTGTCTTTCCACGAGCACAACGAAGACCAGCGGATTCCCGGGTTGCTGGATAAACTGACCGGCGGCTGTGCGGTCGCGCTGGTCAGCGATGCGGGTACTCCGCTGATCAGCGATCCGGGATACCGCCTGGTGCGCGCTGCACGTGCGGCCGGCCTGCCGGTGGTGCCGATACCGGGCCCCAGCAGTCCGCTGGCCGCGCTCAGTGTTTCCGGAATCCCCGCCGACCGGTTTGCGTTCGAGGGGTTCCTGCCCTCCCGGCCAGCCGCCAGGCTGGAGCGCATAAACGAACTCAGCGATGAACCTCGCACCCTGGTGTTTCTGGAAAGCGGCCATCGGATTGCGGCGGCTCTACAGCAGCTCGCCGACGTGTTTGGTGCTGACCGCGAGGCGTTGCTGGCACGCGAGATGACCAAATTGCATGAGGAATTTAGATTTACGACGCTCGGTGGGTTGGTGCAGGAGATCAATGCCGACCGCAATGCGACGCGAGGTGAGTTGGTGCTGGTGGTTCGTGCCCGCCCCGCCGAATGCAAGCCCGTTATCGATTCGCGTAGTCGTGAATTGTTGACCTTGTTGCTGCGCGAGTTGTCTGCCAGCCGGGCCGCGGCGCTGGCCGCGCAATTCACCAAGGTGCCCAAGCGGGAGCTTTACCGCCTCGCGGTAGAAATCGTGAACCGGCGTCCCGGCGCTTGAATTCATCGCGCTAGCAGCCGACACTGTGGTGCGGGAGTCGGCCGGGCAGTCGCTGCGCTTTGGCGTGGAGGAAAGTCCGGGCTCCGCAGGGCAGGGTGCCAGGTAACGCCTGGGCGGCGTGAGCCGATGGAAAGCGCCACAGAGAAGATACCGCCAGCACCGCAGAGTGTCGGTGCGGGTAAGGGTGAAAAGGTGCGGTAAGAGCGCACCGCGCAGGCGGTAACGGCTGCGGCAAGGCAAGCCCCACCCGGAGCAAGACCAAATAGGGGAGTGTAGCCATGCGGCCCGCATGACTCCCGGGTAGGTCGCTCGAGGTATGCGGTGACGCGTATCCCAGATGAATGATTGTCTGTAACAGAACCCGGCTTACAGGCCGACTCCCGCACTGATGCGGTGCCGGTACGCGGGTATTCCGCGCCTTGCCAGACCGCAGTCTCGATGCTTCAATTCCCGCAACCTGTTGTGGTGCGGGGCGTGATGCGACCACTCGGGCAATTCCATTCCCGAGGCGTGATTGGCGGGTCTTGAACCGCTACCCGTCTGCCCCCGATACCTGGCAGATCTCCGCAGGTGCTAAGAGAATTCGCGACCTGTGGTAAGCCCATTCGCAACAACCGTAATTCCACTCCATTAGTTTGCAAAAACTTGCGCGATGTTATTGCTATTGAATCTGTAAAAAACAGATAAGAGCATGATTATAAGTTATTTACTTGAAAGTGGTGAATCAGCCCTGCGAGTCGCCTCATTGTCGAAACATGCCGCCATCCGGTGAGCAATGTAAGTCTCTGTGCGTAAAGAAAGAATCAGTCTTGACAGCATTTGATCGGGTTTCTATAGTGTGGGTAGAAGTGGAGTATAAGTGGTATAAAAGTGGGAAGGATGCCCAAAAGGGTGGGAACTTTTGCTTAGCGGCCACAACGCTGTCTCCCTCGACACTAAGGGCCGGATGGCGATACCAGCGACGTACCGGGATTACCTCAGGGAAACCTGCGGTGGTCGCGTGGCTGTGACGATGAGCGTGGATGATTGTTTGCTGATCTATCCCATAAACGAGTGGCGTACCGTGGAGACCAAGCTGGTTGCGCTCCCCAATACCGATCGCCACGCGCAAAGTCTGAAGCGTCTGCTGTTGGGGCACGCGGAAGAGTGCGATCTCGATGGTCAGGGCCGAGTACTGGTGCCGAGCAATTTGCGCCGGCTGGCCAATTTAGGCAAGCGCGTGGCGCTGGTGGGACTCGGTAACAAGTTCGAGTTGTGGGACGCGGGGGTCTGGGAGGGTCAGCGCGACGACATGCGTGATCTGGCGCGTGGCGCGACTGCCGCCAACGGGCTGGAGTTTTCGTACTGAACGATGAGCGTTTGACTGGGTACCGGCACTGTCCGGTGCTTTTGGAAGAAGCCATGCAGGCATTGGGTGTGATCGGGGCAGATGGCGGGGTCTGGATCGATGCGACGTTCGGACGAGGGGGTCACAGCGCGGCCATACTCGATTTGCTCGGTGGCCAGGGCACTCTGCTGGCCATCGACAAGGATCCGGCAGCCGCGGAGGCGGCCGGGAAATTGGAACCCCGGCCGGACTTCCGGTTCCGGCGTCAGAGTTTCACCTGTCTTGAGCAGTGGGTGCGGGAACTGGGGTGGGCGGGAGCCGTGCGCGGGATTCTGTTCGACCTCGGTGTGTCTTCTCCGCAGCTCGACGAGCCGCACCGTGGATTCAGTTTTTTGCGCGATGGTCCGCTCGACATGCGTATGGACCCCGAC
>CBDVAK010000073.1:0-13346 GCA_965371945.1 uncultured Candidatus Competibacteraceae bacterium | reverse complement strand
CAGCGCTGCGGATGCGCTCGGTAAGTTCCCGGTAGAGTTCCACCCGGCGGCTGGGAGCACCACTGTGCGGTTCACGCACGTGACAATGGACGATGGCCGCACCGGCCCTGGCGGCATCGATTGCACTCGCCGCGATCTGGGCGGGGCCGCGTGGCACGTGCACCGACCTGTCCTGAGTCGCGCCTGACCCGCTCACGGCACAGGTGATGAACACTTCGCGATTCGCTTCAAGACCCACAGGGCACCCCTTCACTTTTTGTCGGCCACCCCTCGATACCTGGGGGCATTGGCGGGACTGGAGCGTGTTCGCTCCGACCCTGTTTCGGGTCTCCGCCAAGGAACTGCGAGGAGCGCAGCCATCGCCACAGAATCACTCAGCCCAAGGGTTCGCGCAACAATTATGATCCGGGAACTGGAGCATCAAGGCGACTCGCCGGAGTTGTGTGATGCGACTATCATCAGCCAGCCGCCGCTGCCAGGCGGTTTCCACCGGAGTTACGAGCATGTCCGAACCCCCGGGTGACTACCAGGTCTTCACTTTCACCTGCTGTGGTACACGGACCGTCCGGGGTTGCAGCATCCAGGGGGCGCTGCTGGACGATACGATGACGGCGACGGAGTAGCACAGACATGAAGCTGCAGTTCACCACCCTGGGGGATGGCGACCCGGTCATTCTGATGCACGGACTGTTCGGCTCGATGAGCAATCTGCGCGGGCTAGGCAGATTGCTGGCGAGCCATTTCCGGGTATTGATGCCCGACCTGCGCAACCATGGCAAGTCCGCTCACAGCGACTGTATGGACTATCCCACCATGGCCGCCGACATCGTCGAACTGATGGACTCGCAGAATATCGGGCGCGCCGATCTGGTGGGGCACTCGATGGGCGGTAAGGTCGCCATGCAGGTCGCGCTTGGTCATCCGCATAGAGCGCACAGCCTGGTGGCGGTCGATATCGCGCCGGTCACCTACGGCCATCATCATCAAGCGGCGATCGCCGGTCTACACGCCGTGGAGGAAGCCGCCACCACCACCCGGAAAGAAGCTGACGAGGTGCTCGCACAGTTTGTCGAGACGACCGAGGTGCGCTCCTTTCTACTCAAGAACCTGGTCAAGACCGCGGCCGGACGTTTCGCCCTGCAACTCAACCTCGAGGCCATCGAGTCTTGCTACGACCGCATAGCCGGTGCCCCTGAGGGCGAGCCTTTTACCGGCCCGGCACTGTTTATCCGTGGCGGGGCGTCGGACTATGTAGGTGTGGCGCAGCAACAGGCCATCTTGCGGTTGTTTCCCAACGCCACCATCGACACGCTGGCCGGCGCCGGTCACTGGCTGCACGCCGAACAACCCGAGCTGTTCAACCGCAGAGTGCTCGACTTTCTGCAGAGTCGCTGATTCGCTGCCTGCTCAGGGTGGCTCCAACTGACCCCGGAGACCGCCCGGGCCATGTTGGCGAACGAAGAACCCAGCGCCGCTGTACCCATTCTTGTCCACAAGTTTCACGCTGAAGGAAAAACTACCAGTGTTCGGGCAACCGACGGGACGCATGAAATATTCTCAGGATCTCAATCCGTTGCAAGCGAGGGCGAACACGATAGGGCACGATATAACGTGTTTTAGGGATAACAAGTTCGCGCGTCCCCGGCAGCCGTCCGGGATGACCCAGAGAAGGTTTACCCGTTAGTAAGGAAACAGTGTGGTGAATGCGCTGTACGACGAGTCGGGCCGCCTGAGGATCGTCCTTGGCAATATACTCTGCTTCTTGATCCAGGTTCAGCAATGCCTTCCGCAGCCATTTAATCTCCATTCACGCCCCACTTGTTGAAAACAGCCTGGACCTCCCGGTCGCCGGCAAAGTCACCGGCATCAGCCTCATTGAGGGCCTTCTTGACCTCTTCGATCTGCCACTCGTTTGCCTCAACGAACTCGCGAACCGCTTCCGCAGCAAGAAATGATTTACTGCGATGAGTGGCCGCAGACAGCTTATCCAGACGGGATTTGATCTCCGGTTCCAATCGAATAGTCATAGTGGTTGACTGAGACATCACACACCTCGCTAGTGATCACATGTACACACATTAGCACATCTGGCGCACGGGCGGGCGAACGCGCTACCTTGCGAAGTCTTGTCTTCGGGGAATACGGGGAAAGGGCTTGCCGGGCAACACAGTTACACATATGCTGTGTTCCATGAAGAACATAACATTGAGTGTTGATGACGACGTATTGACCACCGCCAGACGTTACGCAGCCGAGCGTGACTCCACCGTCAACGGTCTGGTTCGCGACTATCTCACGCGGTTGGCTCGATACAACGATCGCGCTGCCAGTGCGCGCCGGCGAATCCATGAGCTGAGCGAACAATCCGAGGCAAGAATCGGCGGAAAGACCTGGGATCGTGGCTCGCTCCATGAGCGTTGATTGCTTCCTCGATACCAACATTCTCATCTACGCGGCGGCTGGGCGTGACGACGAAGAGCGCAAACGGCTGCAAGCATTGCAACTTATCGAAAGCACCGACTTTGGTCTCTCCGCGCAGGTGCTGCAAGAGTTCTATGTCGTTGTCACCAGGAAAATCGAACATCGGCTCACGCCCGACCAGGCTCTGGAGTGGATCGAACAGCTGGACGCATTCCCCTGTGTGTCAATCGACAGCAGACTTGTAAAGATCGCGGCGGAACTCAGCGAACGATTCCAGATCTCGTACTGGGACGGGGCGGTTTTGTCGGCGGCCGAAGCCCTGGGAGCGAAAACACTGTACACGGAAGACCTCAACGACGGGCAGCGCTACGGCACGGTCAGAGTATCAAATCCGTTCTCGTTCACGAGTTAAGGCGATTGGCCGAAACAAAGTTACCAGATTGCGCAGGATTTTCGTCTGCCTGCAAGGCGCGGAAAGGGGCGCATAGTTGCGCTATGTAACCCTTTCCGCAACGCAGCAGGCGGGCGGAAGGACAAGCAAGTTGGTAACTTTGTTGAGAGAAATCGCCTAAAGCGCGACGCTGCGGAGGAATCCCGGTCCAGGTTGGCTGCGAGGTCACCGGTGGATCAGCATATCTTCACAATGATGTCGTGCAGACGATCCGCTGATCTTGCCAGCCGGTCGCCGCCGTTAGACAGATGGCGATAGATCTCGCGACGTTTGAACATGTCTACCACAGCGATCAGATCTGTGGCCCTCGAACCCTGCTCGTCGGCCTCCAGTTTCCTTACGACCTCCTCGATATCGAATAGTGATGTCAGCGCGCGCCGATAGATCTTTTCGATGTTGCGCTCACCCTTGCGCGCGGCGTCCGCATCCGCTTCCGCATCCGCTGGATCGGTCGTCAATTTGCGGTAACCCCGTTGCAGCCCTTCGGCAGCGTGTTTGTATTCGACCGCCATCTCCAGCATGAACGGGTCGGGCTGAAGGTCGAGGGCTTCCATCTCGCGGGTTGTCGTCTTGGCGTAATTAATGCCCATATCGAGCGTGATGATGGCACGGTAGATGTCCTCGCGATCCATGGGCGTGGAAAACGCCCGGTTGAGAACATCGATATTGCGTGCCTTCAGTTCGTCGCCACGCTTTTCGAGCGCCCGGACGGCTAACGCATTTGCCTCGCTGCCATCCTCCATGTACACAACAAAAGCCTCCATCGCCTCGACCAAAACGTCGCATTGATCGTTCATCAGGCCATAGAAGTCGGGCATCCGGGGAAACACCCGGTCGACCAGGCGAGTGACCACTGAATCCGATTTTTCGCCCATGCCTCTGTCTCCTTGTACCATCAGATGAAGCTGTCGAGTTTCGGAACCCGAGCGCCTTGCTGGATCACCTACGCCACACCGAACAAGAGATGGAGCAGCAGGTACGCGGCAATGGCTACCGTGGCCGCACCGGGAATAGTGATCACCCAGGTGCTCACGATCTCCTTGGCCTTGGCCCAGCGCACGGCCTTGGGTCGCTCCGACGCACCGATACCCATGATCGACGAACTGACCACATGAGTGGTGGACACCGGGGCACCAATCAGGGACGCACTGAAAATCACTGAAGCTGATGTCAGCTGGGCGCCCAACGCATGCAGCGGGCGCACCTTGTAGATGCCGAACCCCACCGTGCGTACGATCCGCCAACCACCGGACATGATGCCAAGGGTGATAGCGGCGGCACAGAGGATGATCACCCAGAAGGGCACCTCGAACTCGGGAATGAATCCACCAAGCAGCAGCACCAAGGTAATGATGCCCATGCTTTTCTGGGCGTCGTTGGCGCCGTGTGCAAATGCCAGCCCGGCCGATGTCACAAATTGCATGTGTCGTAGGTGCTTGTTGGCGCTCGGTTTCGCGCCACGCAGCAAGATTCCCATCAGCCGATGAATGAAGAAACCGCCCCAAAATCCGATGATCGGGGAAATGATCAGAGCCAGCAGAACCTTCGTGACACCGGTAAAGTGGCCCCGTCCCAGCTCCTGAAAACCCCAGACCACATGGTCCGCGCCAGCGGAGACCACCACTGCCCCGGCCAGCCCGCCCACCAGCGCGTGCGACGATGAGGACGGGATCCCAAACCACCAGGTTACGAGGTTCCAGACGATGGCGCCGACAATGCCACACAGGATAATGATCATCGACGGCAAGGCGTCCAGATCGCCGATGTGGATGAACTTGCCGATGGTGTCAGCCACCGCCGTGCCACCCAGCAACGGACCGAGGAACTCGAATGTGGCGACGATGATCACCGCCTGTATCGGGGTCATGGCGCGCGAAGCGATGACCGTGGCGATAATATTGGAAGCATCATGAAAACCGTTGGTGTAGTCGAAAAACACGACAACAACCACGGCCATGACCGCGAGGATGAAAACAATGTCCATGATGCTGGGCTCTTTTTCGTTACGGACGCCCCGATTGATCCCGAACGAAGTAGATTGTGAGGCAATATGGCCAGAATATGGCCCGAATCTTGGCAACGCGGAAACTGGCCATTTTGGACACGAGATGCGCGTTCGTGAGTGAATCAGGGCTTCCCGGACCTTTGCAGTCTACTGCAAGATCTCATGCAACAGTAGCTTCCCGGACCTGAAGCGTCGTTCCCGAATAGGTCGCATTCTTGCGCGACACCCGAGAACGAATCTGGTGTCCAGGGTGGTCGGGTACTCTGCGCCTGTCAGTCCGAGCTGTTCAACCGCAGGGGGCTCGATATTCTGCAGGGTCGCTGAGTCGGCGCCTGCTCAGGGCGATGCCAGCGGGGTCCACAGCCACCATGCCGCCGCGGCGATCACCACCGCCAGCAACAACAGTAGGTAACTGCGCCTGACCAGATGAAAGCCCAGGCCACGCGCGAACCTGTGCACCAGGTCGGACCGTTCGCGCACCGATTGCGGCGGCAGATCCGGTTCCTGGGTAAACAGGTTGCCCAGCGCACCGGTCAAACGCATGCGAATACTGATCGCCCAACCCGATGCTTCCAGCAAGGCGGTCAGATCGCGACGCCGCAGCCTGAACCAGGCCAGCAGCAGGTTGGGCACGAACACCAATGCCGCAATCACCAGCGCCACTCCCAGGGTATGGCTCCAACTGACCTTGGAGACCGCCTGGGCCATGTAGGCAAATGAAGAACCCAGCGCCGCTGTACCCAGACTCCCGGCCAACACCAGGTCTCGCAACCCTGTCGACGGACCTTCACTGACCACCGCTTTTTCGATCCTGGTCTGCTGGCTCTGACTGAACTGTTCGGCCTGCTTGAACAGCAAGTCGCGGATGCGATGGAAAGGCGCCTTGAATGCTTCCCAGAGGCTGATCGGATTGCTGATGATATCGACGACGCGGGCATCCATCTGGCGCCCATCGGCGGCAAAAAACACCCCACGCTTACCTTGCTGAAGTCCGCCGGAATCACCGGCGGTCACCGCCGTGACGATGTTGAAGCAATCATCCTCGCCAGCGCACACCTCGGCATAGATTATGTACATACTGCTGCCGACGGCCATCGCCTTGTGCGCGGCGATATCCTGGACCCGTACCGAGAATGACAGATGACGTCCGTCGATAACCAGGGTGCCCATCTCGAACAACGAACGGCGCCGGGGGTCGTAGAGCTTTGGGAAACTCACGAAGCTGTTGACGAACTCCAGCAGCCAGCGTTGGTAGAGAATCAGTTTCTCCAGCTCGGAGATACGTTCGAGGTGTTTGAGCACCGCCTTGTCGGCATCGATGAGGGCGGCCACTTTGATGCGGGCAGGGCCGTTCAGATAGCCCTCCAGTTGTTCCGACGGAAGCTCGCAAAGCACCGTATCAGGGCGCTCCGTCAACCAGGCCCGGTAAGGCGAGAACACCTCCTTGACCTGCTGCCATTGTCGCCGGGTCAGGGTTGACACCTCCTGCCCCAGGACGCGTCGCAGCACTTCTACCCGCAAGCGCTGCAGCGCCTCCGTATAACAACGGTTGACCGGCCCGTCGAGATCGAGCACACCTTCAGGATCGGGTTCCGCCAGCGGCGCCTGGCGAATCCTTTCGTTCAGGGTATCCGCCGCGGAGAAATCGAACCTGGTGAGTTCCTCCTCGCTGAGCCGCATTGCCTGCAGGGCACGGTGATCGTAGCGGACCATGTCGCACTGTACGAAGAACTGCTGCAGTTTATCGTCCAGCGCCTCGATGGCCTGCCAGGCCTGGGTCGTGGCCGGCCCCCACACCTGTATCGTGGTGTGCTCGATACCTGTCGGGATCTGGCCCTGACGCTGCCACTCCAACGCCTCGTTCGCGAGCGCCAGGAAGGTCTCCAGCACCGCGCCATCGATACCATCCTCACCGCTGGCATCCTTGACCGCGGCGATGGTTTGCATGGCGACGCGGATCAGTTCGGCGGTGTCCGCGTCACCGGCCGCATCCGGCGGAATCACACCGTCGCCGTTGCTGACGGCCCGGGAGGTGATCTTCTGCAGATCACGAATCTGTGACAGACCGATGCTGCCCAGGTCAGCGGCACCGAGATTGGCGAGTATCTGTTCCGCCGACACCCGCAACGAGTGTCCCCGTGGATGGCTGTCATCGATATCCGCCAGCAACAGGGTGTCGCTCTCCCGGGTCAGGCCGGAGCGATTCCGCAGCATGCGAAACAACCAGCGGATCGCATCGCGAACTTCGTCGCTGCGAATACGTCCATTGTGATCACTATCGAGAAACGCCAACAGGGCCGGGTCGCAGTTGAACCCGGCAACCGGTGCGCTGGTGGCAGTCCAGCGCGCATCATCCAGCAACGGTACCCGCTCAAGATCCCCGGCACTGTCGATACGTAGCTGATAGTTGCCGCCGTAGTTGCGAAACACCATGCCGTCGCCGGATGCCGGTTCAGGGACGATGGTGCCGCCGGCGGGATTTTTGGGTGATGGCGGGCTTTGAGGGCTTGCGGTCATGGTCGATTGTACCTGGCGGGTCGCCTACATCACGTTAAGAGGTTTTGGCCGCGGCTGCGATCGGCGCAATCTACCAGATGTTACCGGCGCCCGGCGTATAACGCTTGGCGACCACGCTATCGACGATCAGTGTGGTGGCCTCGACAGCGCCACTGGCCTTCACCACCGCGGCATCAAAAGTGACGCTGGCAGTTTCCACCTTCAAACTGGTGCCTTTCAGGGTAATGCCAAGTTGATCGATCACCACCTCGTTGCCACCCGGCCCGCGCAGGCGCAATCCTCCGTCCACACCCAGCTCCACGCTTTGACCGTCGGGTGTCCGCAGTGCAATGCGTTCCGCGCCCTGACTGTCGTCGATGGTGATTGATGTACCGGAGCGGGTGGTGAGCGTCTTGATGTCGTTCCCGGCTATGTCACCGGCGTCCACCGGGGGACGATCGACACCGTTCCACAACGATCCCAGTACGAACGCCCGCTCAGCGTCACCGGCCTCGAACGCCACCAGCACCTCGTCTCCAACCTCGGGCATGCACCAGAGACCGCGCCGGTCGCCTGCCATCGGCGCGGCGACACGCGCCCAGGGCCGAAAGCCATGATCGACGTCATCGGATAGCCATGGAAACCGTACCCGTACCCGCCCTGTGTGCGCAGGATCCTGGTTGTCGGTTACCAGTGCGGTGTGAACCCCGTGCAATGGTCGCTGCATGGCGCCGGAATCATCCTGCCCGCCCACCGCGCCCGGGGATACGGGTGCGGGTCGGCGATATCGGTCCGCGGGGTCTCGGAGACTGCCGTCGACTCTGGCGTCCACTTCGTCGATCCTCGTTGTCATCCGGGTTCTCCTTCGCGCTCTCGGCTGCCTGTTGGTCCGCGCTGAACGCGGTGCGTAGTCCCTGTTCCGAATCGAAGCGATGCACGACGCCGGTGACATAGTAATCACCCTCCATGGACTTACCCACGCCGCGAACCTCGATCTTCCGGCCTGTCTGCAACACCTGGCTGGCATCCACCTCCCCCCGCGCCTGCACGAACCGGGCGGCGTGTTGCCGGTAAGCCGATTCAGCCAACCAACGCGCGCGCCCGTCGTCCGCCGCGACATTGGCAAGTAACAAACTACGCTCGCCGAGCGCCCCGGAGTATCGGGCCGGACCCGAGCCGTGCTCGCGGCGATCGCCCCGGTCGTACTCGGTGGCAGCGGCCACGTCGCGTTTGGAGGACACATCCCAACCGGTGGCCTCGACCCGGGTCAGCTGGCCACCCAGATTACGGCTGACCGCGAAGCTGCGCAGGGCATCACCCAACCGCACAGTGATATTGCTGTGCAATGCCAGATCGCGCGACTGCCATTGCAGGCCACCGTCCTGCCACCAGAAATCCGCGCCGCTCATGGTGGCGAGTCTTCGCAACAGATCGAGGTCACTTTCCTGAAACTGGGTCAATGTCGCGAAGCGCGGCATCGCACCAGAGACGCGATAATCGAGCGTGGCGCCCCGCTCGTCCGCCAGCATCTGCAACAGATTCTGTTCGCTCATGTCTATGAACTGCTGAACCTTGCGCTGCAAACACCACAGGTGCATGGGGTCTGCAGCCGTCACCGCCAGTTGTGGGCTGGCGGAGTGTGGATAGCGGTACTCGATCTCCACGACCTTGCCATCGAACAGCGCCACAGACCGATCTGGCGCTGTGTGCACCCGCAGCCGGCTGCCCAGATCCAGTCCAGTCGAGTGCGCGAAATCATCCGGGGAATACTCCCCCTGGCGGTCGGCGGGGACCGCAAAACTGACCTCCAGCCATGCCGGTCTGCCAAGCACGTGCTCGATACGCAGCCACAGCATCGCACTGGCCAGTGCATCGGCCGCCCGGTCAGCGACTTCAACGCCCGGCCGGGCGTTGGCGAGTGCCGGTGTGATCGTAGTAGCAACCATCGTAGTGTCCGTAGCAACGCTTGCAGTAAAGATAGGAAACTACCGGCCCACCTTCAAGATCTGCCTGCCACACCGTACACCCGCACCACAACAACCTTCCCGTTCCTCGCTTTGTTGACTACAGTTCTGGAATGGACAGCAGTCCACCCAGCAACGGGGAGCACCTTATCGTGGCTCGCATAAACTACTATTTCTCGGTCCTGTCGCCGTTCACCTATCTGGCCGGAACCCGCCTTGAGGAAGTCGCGCAGCGCT
Organism: uncultured Candidatus Competibacteraceae bacterium; assembly: GCA_965371945.1. Classification (GTDB taxonomy): domain Bacteria; phylum Pseudomonadota; class Gammaproteobacteria; order Competibacterales; family JAHEDQ01; genus CBDVAK01. The sequence continues at coordinate 3,772 of CBDVAK010000073.1, read as the reverse complement.
GCGAAGCACAGATACGCTACCGCCCCATGGACATTTTCGCGGTATTCGCCGAAACCGGTGGCGTGCCGGTACCGAAAAGACACAGATCTCGGCAGGAGTACCGGCTCCAGGAACTGCAGCGCTTCTCGGCCCGGTACGATCTCCCCATCAATCTCAAGCCCGCGCACTGGCCTGCCGAGCAGATGCCGGCATCGAGAGCGATCATCGCCACTCAGGCCGCGGGGATGGACGCCGGACCACTGAGCCATGCCCTGCTCAGGGCCGTGTGGTCCGAACAGCGTGACGTGGGCGATGAACGAACGGTGGCCGCGGTACTGACGGCCTGCGGCATCGATACCGGCAAGCTCGCACCCCAACTGGCGCAGGCCGAAACGGCCTACCAGGGCAATGCCGCCGACGCGATCGCTGCCGGGGTGTTCGGTTCGCCATTCTATATCGTCGGTGAGCAGCGGTTCTGGGGTCAGGATCGCCTGCCTCAGTTGGAGGCATTTCTGCAAAGTCTGTAGGCGTGGCGGTTGGGAACAGCGTCGAGGTCAGCGCAATCTACCGAGGCTTGATCTGCTTGAGCAGCTCATAGTAGCTGGGTTCGCGTATGGCCTGAGCACCGGCTTTTTCAACCTCAACCAGCACCTTGAAACAATCGTTGAACCACTTCACGTAGCGATCGGCGTGGTGGCCGGTGCCGATCGGATACTGACGCATGCGCCAGCGGTTCTCGGCGCCGTCGTTTTTGTATACGCCACCGGCGTTGTAGGCGCAGGCCACCACCGGTGGGTCGAACAGCGTGCGGGTCGCCTGTGCGGCGATATAGGCGGTACCGGCACGGATCGAGTTGTCGGGGACCAGCAGCCAGTCGGTATCGATGCCATCGATGCGCAAGGTATCGCGTGCAGTTGAAATCAAGGTCTGCATCAGTCCGGTCGAGACCCGATGCGGTGTCTGCATGTCGCTGACATAGCCCGGCTCCTCGCGGCGCGCTTCAGCCCGACCGCTGGTCTCGGTGCAGATGGTGGCAACAATGAGCTCCACCGGTACCCCAAAATTCTGGCCCCACTTGCGGATCGAAATACCGTAGTCGTTCCAGACCCGCTTGACTGTCTTCGGCTCACCCGGGGTACCCTCTGGCGCGGTATCGTCTATGGAGACGCCGGCTGCGGTCAGACACCATCGCACACTGCCATCGACGCGCCGGTGGGATGTGCACAGGCGGCGGGTCTGTGCCAGCAAGGGGTTCTCCACCCCGGTGACCGCTGTGGTGCTGTCATCCACAAACAACTCACCCGCCACGACGGGCCCGACGATACCATCTACCTTGAGGCCATGGCTGGCCTGAAACGCCCTGACCGCCTCGTCGGTAGAGGGGCCGAAGACTCCATCCGGCTGACCGACATCGTTGAAATTCAGCGCCCGCAAGCGTCTTTGTACCGCCAGCACATCGCGGCCGCGCATCATCGGCAACTGGAATTTCAGACTGCGGGTCAGAACCATCATGACGCGCACTCCGCTGCCTGGCTACTGACCACCTGCCGCTGCGTCTGCTCGATGTTGGGCGCCAGCGTGCCCGAACGCGACCGGGCGCTGGTCAGCAGTGAGCGCGCCTCATCCGTCAATGCGCAGGCACGGTCATTGCCACCGCCTGTGCTCAACAACTGCGTGGCCTCGGCAAGGCGCGCGGTCGCACCATAGTAGCCGTCCGCGGCGATACTGGCATCATCGCCCTGACCGGCCCAGCCCTTGTAACGATCCAGCTGGCGGATATTCTGTACCGCGCAAGCAGCCAGCACCGCACTCAGGATCGCGATCAACAGCCCCTGTCTGATACGTATAAAAGGGTAACGTCCCCTTTTTAAGGTGTTCATGTGGCTGCCCCCGCTTTAACTTCCTCGATGGCGTCCTTGAAGATCCTTTCCACTGGCTGTCCCTCACCAGCCAGACGGCTGGCCATCAACACGATGGTATCGAGATCGCGCTGTGCTTCTTCATCACCATTGATGCTGTCGATCGCAGCAAAAAGCTGACTGCTGCCGCCCGCCGGCGCCACCCACTCGGGGGCGACGTCCTTGAGTACCTCCCCGGTCATGGCGGCACGCTGAACCTGCTCGATACCGACCTCGAGCTGTTGCAGATCCTCGAATCGTCCGGCAACGTCATCACGCGCCCACAACGCGGCCCGGGCATCGTCACGCAGGGCGTCCCGAACCAGGTCCCTGAGATACTTCCGGTTGCCGTCCTGAAGCTCCGTGGCAAAAGCCTCGGTGAACACCGGGGCACGGCGTACGATGCTGATGGCCACGGCCGCATCGATGACCGTGGCCGGGAACAGCTCCGGTGTATAGGGGGCATCGAGAACCCGGGACTTCCACCGCGCGTAGGCCGCACCCGTCAACCGCGCGCCGATCGTGATCACCACTGCGACTATTGCCAGCGCGGGTACCGCCCCGGCCACCTTGCCGAAAGATCCCATCGCACTCTTGAGTACCGTTCTGACCGGGCTGTCCTGCTGCAGTACGCTGACCGCCTTACCCACCTCGGCCAGGGCCTCGCCAGTCTGGCCGGCTCCCGCCAACCCACCCGCGACCGCCAAACTCTTGTCCGCCAATACAGCCACTTCGCCGAGCTTGGCGCCCACAGATCCCGGCAGCACGCGGGCAAGGATCTTGGCGATACCAACTCCCTCGCGGGCCTTGTTCATCAGTCCGGTGAGCTTGTTCTCCTTGACCGCTTCCACCGCCTTCTCGCGCTGCAGTTCCGCCGCGACCGACTTGTCCCTGGCGGCTCCGGCACTAGAACGGGTACCGAAATAGAATCCCAGCACGGTGCCCAGAATGCCGCCCATTATTTCAGGAAACTTGAACTCGCCAAGCATCGACAACGACACATAGGCAAGGGAGGCGAACACGATCGTCATCGCCAGAATCGAGCGGATGGTGCCTGCGGGGACCCCGAAAGGCGACTGGGAATACAGCTCCAGGTCGCCCGATTCCTTGCAGGCGCTGAAGAAGCGGCGCTGCAGCACCAGTATCTGCACGAACACAGCGATACCGATCAGCACGACGATGCCGATCACGACTGCAACCAAGGCCAGATCGGCATTTTGCGCGCCCGGTTGCGCGGCACCCGCTTCCTGCGCCAATACCACGGGTGTGATCAACACCCCTGCCATCCACAGCAGCAAACCGGCTCGCAGCACCGACACCGATCGCGCCCACGCAGCCACGCTGCGGTCAGACTGTGACATGTCCGCCCCCCGTCAAAAGTCTTACCCGAGTATAGTCAGCATCCACACCCGTGCCGGATTGTGCGGCCTTGTTCGCAAATTCGGAACAGCGTGGGCCTCAACGCCTGCGTTCGAGAACAACCTCTCCCGAGGTGACCTCGGGGCTGCCGGAAAACAGCTCCGACAGCTTCTCGCGTATCCATTCCGCGGCCATGGTGTTGGAGACATCCGCACCGGCCTTGTCTTCAAAAATGCTGATGGTCGCCACCGTGCCGCCGCCGGCATCGACGATATAGTAGGCAACGAACCCGGGATCTTCACTGATGATGGGTACGAAGCCATCCCGGGCGCGTTCTACGATTTCGGCCTCCGTGCCGTGGGTATAACGGCATCACGAACCGTTGGTCAGCAATAGCATGTATCGGGGGGCATCTCTGTGAAGTAGTTCACAATTTGGGAGTCCATGATTGCGGGTGCGACGGCTGGCGGCAAGATTCCGGGGTCAGCTCAAAATACCTCGACAGGATCCCAGCCTTTCGTGCGCTGGCCGTCACG
>CBDVAK010000072.1:0-13584 GCA_965371945.1 uncultured Candidatus Competibacteraceae bacterium | reverse complement strand
GAGAGGTGGCAGTCATGTACGCAGTGGTAAGAAACTATTCCGGTTCGGGCGCAAGCGAACTGGTGGATCTGATCGATCAACGGAAAACCGAAGTTGAAGGCATTATCCGTTCTGTCGCGGGGTTCGTGTCCTACTCGTTCATCCGCACTGACGATGGTGGGGTGTCGGTAACAGTCTGCCAGGACAAGGCGGGGACCGATGAGAGCCTGCGGCTAGCCCGAGATTGGATCCGGGACAACGCTGCTGATCTCAACGTAGCTCCCCCCACGATCTCGGAAGGCTCGACCATAGTCCATATGAGCTGAGACCAACGGAGGACGCTCCCGACTAGGGGGTTTGTGGCGCCTGCAAGCCCCCCACATTTGTTTCGTGTACAGCGGACCGGAAAATAAATAAATCCGACACTGGTCGCGACGAGTCACTGCGAAAGAATCTGCCCCTCCAGACTCCGGCATTCATGACGAGATCCATGGATGAGGTTACGATACCGACCCTGTGTATACCCACCGCACACCGGTATTCGGTTCTGAGCGTGCGTGCGATGGAGGCCAAATACTGGTGCGCCGTGAGTATAATGTACAAGGGGCGTGGGTGACATGGGGACCCGATACCGGTGAATACATCCAATTCAGGAGACCAGGCCCGCATCGGTTTCGTTACCGTGTCGGATCGGGCCAGCCGGGGTGACTACGAGGATCTCGGTGGCCCCGCCATGCAAGAGTGGGTATCGAGGGCACTGACCAGCCGCTGGGAACCCGTGCGCAGACTGATCCCCGACGAGCGTCAATTGGTCGAATCCACCCTCATCGAGTTGTGTGACGACCAGCACTGTTGTCTGATCCTCACCACGGGGGGCACCGGTCCGGCGGTTCGTGACATCACCCCCGAAGCCACCGCGGCCGTGAGTGAGAAGATACTCGACGGCTTCGGTGAGCAGATGCGGGCCGTATCGCTGCGCTATGTGCCCACGGCCATCCTCTCGCGCCAGATTGCCGCAGTCCGCGGCCACAGTCTGATCGTCAACCTGCCGGGCAAGCCCAAGGCCATCGGCGAATGCCTGGAGGCCGTTTTTCCGGCCATCCCCTACTGCATCGATCTGATCGAGGGGCCCCGCCTGGAGACCGACCCATCAGTGGTCGAGGCATTTCGCCCCAAGGGCAGCTAGGGAACCCCTGTTTCGCCAGGCGCACATCGGAGACCCGCATGCTGAAAGAAGAACTGGTGATGGTGTGTTGCAGCGACATCGCCGGGCAAATCCGTGGCAAGGCGGTCCCCGCCAAAATGTTGCAGGGTCAGCGCCGTAGCGGCGTGGGCTGGACACCCACCAACATCATGATCACCGCGCACGGGCCCATCGCCGAAAGCCCGTGGGGCTCGTTCGATGACCTGGTGTTGCGCCCCGACCTCGACACCCATGTACGGGTCGACTTCGAAGACGGTGAGGTCGCCGAGCAGTTCGTGCTGGGCGATATTCTGCACCTGGATGGCAGGCCATGGGAGTGCTGTTTGCGCGACTTTTTGAAACGGGCGCTCGATGATCTCCGCAAGGAAACCGGGTTGGTGGTCAAGGCCGCGTTCGAGCACGAGTTTCATTACGATGGTGTCGACGAATGGCCCAATTCCGCCTACAGCCTCGATGCCTTCCGACGCCAGGGTTCCTTTGGCGAGGTTTTCACCGCCGCGCTTGCCGCCGCCGGGATCGCAGCCGATACCTTCATGCCCGAATACGGTCCCAACCAGTACGAAATCACTGTGGAGCCGGAAATCGGGCTGGGGGCCGCGGATCAGGCCATCATCACCCGGGAATTGGCCCGTGCCACCGCCCGGCGGTTTGGCGCCAGAGCCAGCTTTACGCCATTGCTGCGGCCCGACGCAGTCGGCAACGGGGTGCATGTGCATTTCAGTTTGCAGGATGCCGACAGCGGCCAACCGGTCAACCATGACCCGGACCAGCCCCACGGCATCTCCAAACGCAGTGGCGCCTTCCTGGCCGGTGTGCTCGACAAACTGCCTTCCCTGGTGGCGTTGACCGCGCCCAGCAATATCTCCTACCTGCGGCTGGTGCCTCATCGCTGGAGTGCGGCCTACAACAATCTGGGAGTACAGGACCGCGAGGCCGCGCTGCGTGTCTGCCCCGTGTTCCAGACCTTGGATGTCGATGTTTCCAGGCAATTCCATTTCGAGTACCGGGCCGCCGACGCCTCAGCCAGCCCCTATCTGGTGCTGGGCGCATTGGTACGAGCAGGGCTGGACGGTATCCGCGCACACAAGCCGGTACCGCAGGCGGCCCGTGTCGATCCCAGCACACTGTCCGAACAGGCGCTGCAGGAGCTTGGCCTGGCCAGACTGCCCACCTCGCTGTCCGAGGCACTGGACCGGCTCGAGTCCGACCAGGAGGCGCGCGGGTGGCTGGGCGCCCCGCTGCATGAGGTGTATCTGGCCCACAAGCGATTCGAGGCACAGATGATGTCCGAACTGGCCGCGGATCAGCAGTGTGCGCGTTATCTGGAAGTCTACTGATGGGAGGTGCGGGCTAGGGCTTGACTGCATCCAGCCCCACGAAAGTACCGCCGTTGCGGCGGGTGAGGGCCCGCATCAGCGTGGCAAAGCGGATCCCGGTGGTCTGCAGTGGATAGGGCCGCAGAAACTGCACCGGAAACCCCACCGCGTGAATACGTACCAGACGCTTGCCGGTGGCATCGGGGCGGTTGATACGGTCCACTTTGTCGATCACCCGCTGCATGGAACCACCACTGAACTCGTCACCAAAAACATAGAGGCTTATCTTCTTGTCGGCAGCATGGAAGGCGCGAATGGCGGCCTCTATCCCTTCCACCGGACTGCTGTTGCTGAACGCCTGCCAGCCGGCCAGCCGTTTGAGTATCGCCCGGCGACGGGACGGCGTGTCGGGTATCCATTTGCCCGCGTAGCTCGAGAACATGTACTCGCCCATGTCGTTCATCACCTGAATGCCCTTGACACGGGGATAGATCTTCAGTGTTTCGGAGACCTTGCGGACCACCTGGCTCCAGGCGAAATCACGCATGCTGCCAGAGGTGTCGATGATAAAAACGATGTACTCGCTGTCGACCGGGATGCCGCCTATGGTGGCGTCGGAGGGTGAACGCCGGTAGCGGGTTCCCAGCAGTCGCTTCATCTCCTCCGAGAGCTCCTGCTGGGCCGCGTTGAGCGAGCCGGAAACGGTATTGAGAACCGAGGAATCGGCGACGGTCGCCCGATACTCGCCCTGCACTTTTTCCAGATCGGCGCGCAACCGGGCGACTTTTTCGGTTTGCTCGGATAGTTGTTCGCGTACGTCGGTGAGTTGCTGGTTGAGCACCAAGGCCTCTCCGCGTATCTGTTCACGACGCTGTTCAAGCTTGACCACCATGGATTCCAGATTGGCGCTCACCTCCTCCAACACCACCACTTCGGAGGATTTGATCAGCACCAGCAGCAGGATGATGGCCCCGAACCCGCAACTCACCACATCGAGAAACGACAGGTTGGACACTTCGGAACTGCGGCGCGCCCTCACGGCCAGTCCACCGAGGGGCTGAGCAGCGTACCGCCGGTGCGCATGGCCAGTTTCCAGTACGCGCTGGCCGCCTCCGGATCTCCTTCCAGGGGCAGCAGCACGACATTCACCGGAACGCCACCGGGCAGATCCTCCATGGCCTGCTGGAACAGGCGGAAACGCTTTTCCGGTGACACGGTGCCGCTCGAAGGTCGCGATCTACCCTGGGTAGGCAGCGCGTCCGTTATCAGAAAAATGTTGTCCGGCCGCGGCTTGAGCGCGGACAGCGCCTGGAACCCGCGCGCCAGGCTGCTACCTTTGTCGGGCACCAGTTGACGCAAGGCATCGAGCGCCGCATTGACACGCCGCGCATCGCCCGCTTCCAGCCAGCGCCCCTCGCTGCCTTCCAGCAGCGCCCGTGCCCGGTCGTTGAACACATAGATCTGAAACTTGCTGGACGCCGGAATCTGGGCAGTGATCCAGCCCACCGTATCGACTGCCTGGCGCCACTTGCGGGAACGCAACCGCTCACGTTCGGGCAGATTGCGGGTGCGGATCACATTGACCAGCGTTTCGGCCAACATACTGGTGGACACATCCAGCAGTACCGCGATCCGCCGACCACCCACCTTGAGTCCGGTGAGATACTGACGGTCACCGTCACCGCTTACCCGCCGCAACTTGTCGCCCTCCGCCGCGGCCTGCTCGGCTGCGCGCTCCTTGAGACGCCGGCGCTCCTGCTCGAGGCTCTTGAGATCGGACTTCAAACGGTTGAAGTGGGCACGACTGGCCAGTGTCTCCGCCCTGAGATCCTGCAGCGAGCTTTCGGTACTTTGCAGTTCACTGAGCAACGCTTCGGCCAGCCCCTGGGCGATCACCCGCTCACTCGCGCTACGTTCCAGGGTGTTGCGCAGACTGGCCAGCGTCCGGGTCTCGTCGAGCACCTGTCGTTGCAGCAACTCGATCTCGCCACGCAGATCGCGACGCACCTCGCGACGCTGCTGAACGATGCCGGTGTTGACGATCATCACCAGCAACACCACGGCCCCAAACCCACAAAACATGACGTCGAGAAAAGACATCGAGAACAGGCTGATGTTTCTGCGCTTTTTCCTCACGTTTGCCGCACTGCGATGAGCAACAGTTCTCCGCGCAGTTCACCCAGGCCGATACGATCCCCAATCTGCAGTGCAGCACGGGCCGGGGCCGGTTGGTCATTGAGCCGGGTTGCCGCGCCCGCCGGGTTGTCGAATATTGCCCGACCATGATCGATATGGATCGAACAATGATGGCGCCGCACGCCGGCGATGCCTTCGCCAATCCGCAGCACCCGTGTTGCGTCGGCCGGATCGCTGCCGATCGCCAGCGGCTCCTCACCCAGCGGCCAGGCGCGGTTGTCCCACAACAGGTGGGTTGGAGCCGGCGAGGCGGCGACCTCCAGCTCTGCCGGGCTCGGCAAACGTTCCGCCGCCACCGGTTTCGGCAACCGGATTCGACGCCGGAAGCGCCAGGCACCACCGTCGTCGACCGGCCCGCTGTCCAGCCTCGCGGCTCCCAGCACGGCGGCACCGTAGGCCAGCGACTCGATGCGTCGGGCCGGCTGATGCAGCGCGGTGGCCAGACCCGGCAACGCGGCGGCCCGATCCGACAACTGCACAACCAACGCCCGCCCTGCACGCACACAACCATCCACTTGCCGGCAGATCCGCTCGGTCAATCCCCGCGCGGCACGTTCCAGCACCGCCGTCTTCAAAACGATGCGGTGCGTTGCGTTGCCCGATTCCATCGTCATCGTCACCGAATCCCGGCCGCGCAATGCCACCAGCACCTGCGCCAGGCGCAGGTGCAATTCCTGCTCGCCGAGCGCACTGTGCAGCGGATCGAAACGGGTCTGGTGCACAAACTCGCCGGCGATCGCGCGGCACAGCACCCGCTCACAATCCAGTTGACCGGCATCCGCGACCAGACCGACCACGCCGGCCTGGAGGTCGACGCCCTGGCGCAGCGGGGTGATCAGCGCCTGATGCAGATCGATGTCCAGGTAGACCAGCTCACAATCCGGCCAGGCGCTGGCCGTGGCAGCCAGAGCGGCATCGACCAGCGCATGTATCGGAATTTCAACACGCTGCAATATGCCCAGTAACAGCGCCAGTTGCTCGCGTTGATAGTTGCCGGGGACCGCCACCACCACCGGCTCGTCGGCCAGCCGCTGTGCCGACCAGAGCTGGCGCAGATGATGACAGGCAAGTTCGGCGTGACTGTAGTGCCTGCCGCCACCGCTGCGAGCCGCGCTGGTTTGCAGTCGTTGCCAGAAATGGGTCTCGACCCGGTTCGGGTCCAGCCAGGCCTGCTCGCGCGCAGCGCTGCCGGTCACCACCTCGCGGCCGAGCGGCAGCGCGAACCCGGGGCTGTCGGCCAGCACAGTCCCGGCCCGGGCCAGCCTCAGCCCGGCATCGTTGATCTCCAGCGCCAGTAGCGGCGGCATAGGGTTCAGGGCTGTTGCAGATTGCGGATCAAGTGCTCGTCACAATACCCTTCGGTATCGAGCACCAGACGTTCCTGCAACAACTGTAACTGGTGGACCACGAACACCAGCAGAATACTGATCAGCAATGCCACCAGCGTGGAATTGAAAGCCACGCCCAGATTCTGTGTGACCCCGGTGATATCGCCTGCCACCGCCTTGTGCGCCTGACCCAATGCCGCACCAATGCCACGCACCGTGCCGATGAAACCAATCGAAGGGATGGCCCAGGTGATGTAGCGGATCATGGCCAGTTCGGAATCAAGCCGATCGGCCTCCGACTGACACACCGCGCGTGCGGCCTCGGAGACATCCTGTACGTTCTGCGTGGCCCCAAAACGCTGCAGCGCGGTCAGTAGAGCACGCGGCAACAGCAATCGCTGCAACCGCCCCGGCAGTGCCTCGATCCGCCGGGAATAACGTCGTGTGTCCTCAGGCAGTATGCGCATACCCTCGCTTACTGAAACCAGTTCCTGGCCCAGCAGGCGCCGCTCGCGAACCGCGTCGACTGTCTTGTACCCCATGATGGCGATCGCCCACAGCATGAGGATGAAGCACACCTCCTGCTCATAGTCACGCACCACCACGTAGGGCGAGGAGCGCGCGATGTAGTCCGGGTCGGAGAGCATGGCGGTGGTTTCCTGCTCCAGGAAAACATCCGCTCGTGGTCGAATCACCGCCACATAGATCGCGTGAACGATGATCACCGCGACTGCGAGAGAGAACAGCTGGAATACGAACTCGGTAGGAAACGTTCTCTTCATGTGCGTCCTCGGGGCTTGGGCGATTGGCGGAAATCGCCTTAAATGTTGGCGGGAAAAGCGACCGCTGTGTCCACTCCGATCTGCTCGGTGGGGCGAAAACTCCGCGGCGGCTTGCCGCTGCCACCACCCTTGTCGGCTTTGGAACCGGATGGCGCGGCGGGCGCTTCCACTTTCTCATCCTCGCCATCGGCTGGGTCCGGTGGCGCCGCCAGTGCGACAGCCATCATTCCGGCGCAGCACAACGCCACTCCCGGTACGGTCCACCAGCCTGCACGACTAGTCCGCATAGCGGGCCACGCGGAAGCCAAGATCCTCACCCTTGCCATCGCCATAGTCGCGATAGCTCAGACGCAGTTCACTGATCGATGCATCACGCCAGTTGGACCCGCGGATGACATGGTGGCGACCGTCAACCGGACCCAACGGGTCCCGTTCGACACCCGCCTGGACACGTTGGATGGTATAGCGGTCCTGCACCCATTCCGACACATTGCCACCCAAATCCTGGATGCCGATCACATTGGCTGGAAACTGGCCGACCGGCGCGCTCACCGCATAGCCATCGTCATAGTCCGGCAGGGTGAAAGCCAGCGTCGATGCTGCCGACCTGTCAGCGTAGTTGCCGGCGCCCGACCCCGGTGGCCAGGACCCGGACCACGGATAGCGGTCCGGGGCGGCGCGTCCGGCGTTGCGTGCGGCCAGGGCCCACTCCGCCTCGGTGGGCAGCCGGTAGCCACGGGTCAGCGGCCTGATCGCGCGCATCCTGTTGCCTTCCTCACGATAGGCAGGCGGCAAGGATTCGCGTTGACTCAGCCAGTTGCAATAACGCACGGCATTGTCCCAGCTGACACGCACAACCGGCTGCTGATCGGTATCCAGGCTGTGACCCACCGCGGTACCGGAGGAATGCTGAGGGTCGAAACGGCGAAACTGGCCGTTGGTGACTTCACGACGACCCATCAGGAACGCGCGGGTCACTTCCACCTCGCGCAGCACCTCATTGCTACGCCGCCCCTGTTCGCGGCGCGATGACCCCATCGTGAATCGAGCCGGTTCGACACGCACCAGCTCTTGTCCCTGGCTGTTGCGCAGTGTTCCTGGTGGGCGTTTGCTTGCGCTGCTACCCGCAGCCACCGTCGACCCGGACTCGGGTTCGAGACGTACGGTGATCGCCTGCTCGAGCCCCGGCCGCGGCGTCACGGTCACGCGATGACTGACATAGCCGGGCTTTCGGATCTCGATCCGGTGTGGTACTGCGCTGAGCTGCAATTCACGCGAAGCTGTTCCGCGTGAACGCCCGTCCACCAGCAGTTCCGCATCGGCTGGATCGGCGTCGATGCGCAGCCGACCCAGCACAGCAACCATCTCCAGCTCGAGTTCAGCCTGTTCGCCCGGTTTGTAGGTGGCGCTGTGCCCAAGCCTGCGGTAGCCCGAGTGGGTCAACACGATCTGGTGATTCTGATCCGCGTCCAGCCACAGCCCCACCGGCGTGCGACCCCGGTAGACCCCATCCACCTGCACGGTGGCACCTTCGGGACGGCTGCGTATCATCACCCTGGCCCGGGTCTTTTGCAGTGCCACCACCGGCATCTGCTGCGGCTGGTCGGGCAATACCGTCGTGGTACCCCGCCAGTCGTCGTGGTTGGCCAGGCTCAGCAGCAGTTGGTGAGGCCCGGAGGACAACTCCACCACCACCGGGGTCTCCCCCACCGGTTCGCCATCCACGCTGAGGATGGCGCCGGCAGGTTCCGAGCTGACACTGACTGCTGCCCAGTCCGGCACCAACACCACGCTCAACGACTGCCGCTGGCGCATGCCCCGGACATTCAAGCTGGTACGAAACGGCAGGTGCCGGGGCGCGCGGATCTCCACCACGTCGGTACCGGCCGGAATCTCCATATCCTGCACCGGCAGGACTACTGCCGCAGCGTTGCCGACCACCATCCCGGCGCCTGGCACGCCCCCGGCATCGACGCTGACCAAACCGGGAAGCTTGCGCAGGCGCAGATCGAAGAACTGCTCAGCCGCGGTCCCCACCGCAATCGTTTGCTGCAGCGGATAGTAACCGGGATGCTGCGCATTGACCGCATATTGCCCCGGGCGCAGCAGAAACCTGCCGCCAATCCGGAACGGCAGCAACGCCCCCTGGATCTCAAGCCGGGCACCCGCCGGTTCAGCCCTGAGTTCGACGCTGCGCGCGGTGAAGGTATACCAGGCCAGCGCCGCCAGAACCACGAACACCGCGCCGACCAACCAGCGCAGGGGCTGCCAGGGGCCGGAACCAGGCGTTGTCTTGGTCGGCAGGGTACCGAAATCATGGGGATAGATGCGCTCGTCTTCACCACCGGACGCAGTAGCGCCCGCTAAAGATGCCGCACCGGAGGCACTCTCGTCGAGCCGAAGCTCCATCACGGTTCCGGTCGACCTGCAGTCGATAGAGACCGCGCCGATACCGATGCGGTCCCCGTCCGCAACCCACACCGAACCCGTCACCGGTTTGCCGTTGTGCATTACCTGCAACTCGCCGGGCCGGGCCTGCAGAAAAACCCGCCCGTCAGCAAATCCCAGCAGCGCCGCTTCGTCGTCAGCGCGCATGCCGGGCAACCGCAGGCCGCAGCGGGCGCTGCCGCCGATCATCACGGGAGCGTCACCGGGACCAAACCGGCGCGGGGCGCCCGTACTGCCGATAACCGCAAGATGATCGATCAAACCCGTTCCTCGCAACGTATCAGCACCGGCGGTACGGGCGCCCCTGGCAACACCTTGACGTGGCGACGCACATCCCGGTATCCGGAGCGGGTACCCACCACGGTGTACTCCCCCGGGGCCAGATACAGGTCGCGACGCTGGAAAGTACCCTGTTTGCCGACCCGGTAGATGGTGACATCGGTCAATCCATCGGATACCAGTTGCACCCGCAACGGTTTGGCGGCCTTGTCCACTTCGGACTGCAGTTCTCCGATGCGCTTTTGCAGCCCCGCGGGCGGATCTTTGACCGCACGGGCCTCTTGCAGCAAAGCAACCGCCTTGTCTCTGGGCTGCAACGAATAGAGGCGTCCGGGATCGTCGAGGTAGCGGTCCATGGTGCTGGTCAAACGCGCCAGTTGACCGCTACGGCGAGCGCCCTGGCGAGCAAAAACCAATGTCGAGTCGATCTCCAGAGCACGACGGTACTGCTTTTCAGCCTGTGCCCACTGACCACGCGCATCGAGCTGCCGCGCTTTCGATCGGATCGCACCGATCCGCCGGCTGCGCTCGGCATTTTGCAAACGAACCCGCGCGTCGGCAACCTCGGGTGCTTTGGGACGCAGCGCGGCGGCTCTATCCAGTGACGTTCGGGCCCGTTCGAAATCACTTGCTTCGAGCGCGATCAACGTGTCCGACATGGCGGCGGCAAATTTCTGCTCGGCAAGCACCGTCTCGACCGCCGCAATCGCGGTCTGTACCGGCTTCGAATCCGCATCCAGTTGCAGAGCCTGACGGTATGAATCCAGGGCCTGCTCGAACTGATCGCGTTCCCTGAAACGGTCGCCCTCCGCCAGCAGTGAAGCAACCTCCTCGACCACCGCGGCTTTGGCCAGCCCCCTGGTTGCGGTTTCGTTGTCGGGTTCGATCCGCAACGCCAGACCAAACGCTTCGGCTGCTGCCTGCGCCCGAACCTCCTGCAATGCCACCTGGCCATCGGCCAGCGCCACGGCCAGCGCATCTGCGGCGTGTGATTCCAGATCGCTCAGCAACGCCGAACCCTGGTCATAGAGTGCACTCGCCTGAGCGTACGCCGATGTCACCAAGGCCTGGTCAGCCTGTGCCGACAATGCCAGTGCCTGCAGATACTCGTTACTACCCCAGACCTCCACGGCTCGCGCCTCTAGCTGTTGGCGCAGCGCAGTGAAATGATTCAGGGCCTGCTCCGCTGTCAACCGCGTTTGTTCGAGCAGATCGGAGTCCTGTGAATCCGCTACCGACGGTGACGGCGCCGCTGGCGATGGCACTGTCGTGGTCTGTTCGGCAACAGGCGCCACGGACACTGCCTCGAGGTCACGCTCGGCAACCAGGCTGGGCAAATAGAAAAACACTCCGACACCCATAGCCAGCAGCCCGGCAAACAGCAGTGCAATGGCAAAAGTCAGCCCGCGGCGGCCGGAGCGGTCGGCGCCCCCGCGCGATGGCTGTGACAACTCGGCACGGGGTTCGACCGCGATCTCCTCAGGCTCGGGGAATTCCAGGCTGGGCGGTTCGGCAGCCGGCGGTAAACCGGGAGATGGTGCCTCCTCCAGCAGCAGCTCCTGCAGCGCGTCACCGACCTGCTGCATGTGCTCGGGCCACTCGCCGGCATTCTGACCGAGCATGGCATCGACCAGCACAGCCAGCGGCCGGGGAAACCGGTCATCGGCATTCAACTCGGCACACCGGGCGGAGCCCTTGCCAACGTTCCCGGGACCCGGCTCGAAGGCTTGCTCCCCGGTGAGAAGTTGGTAGCACAGCACGCCAAGACCACGGATGTCCTGTAGCGGCGATGGCGGATCGTACCGCCGGCCCTCGGCAATCTCGCTTACTGCGACCAGACCACCCATCCCGAAATCGGCCAAGCGCGGAATTCCGTCAGCAGTCATCAACACATTGGACAGCTTGAGGTTGCGGTGCACCACGCCCTGGCCATGTGCGTATTCCAGTGCATCGACCACGGTCAACAGCACATGTACCAGCGACCTCCAATCCTGGCCGTGCATCTGACCAAGATCACCACCCGCCACATACTCCATGGAAAGATAGCGCCGCGGGCCAGCGCGATGCAGGTCGAAAATCCGTACGATGTTGGGGTGCGCCAGACGCCTGGCCTGCCGGCTCTCCTCACGCAGGATGCTCATGTCCTGATCGGACTCGGCCAAGCGGGCATCGATGACCTTCAGGGCCACCTGCTCGTCGAGCTCAAGATCGTGAGCCAGCCATACCTGGCCGATGTGGCCCTCACCGAGCAACCGCTCAAGCTTGAAGCGGGTACCCAGGTGCAGCCCGGGTTGCAATTCATCCATGGATACGAGACTCGGAAACAGGGTTCCTGACAGTAGCTACAGCGGCCGGCCCGGGGTCGGCTCGGCCAGGATAGGCGGCTCGGTCACCAGCAGACCGGTTTCGCTCGCGTAAATCTCCCGCAACAGCCGGCGCCATTCATCATATTGCTGACTGGCGGTACCGGTGAGCTTGAGTGTGCGTCCCTCCAATTCGACCACCTGTGGCTGGATTTCCTCTTCGAACGATGTTCCCAGTTCGCGTAGCGACTCGGCATGCATCTCTGCCTCCTGGGCCTTGACCGAGCCACTCTGCCAGGCCGCCATGCCTCCCAGGATCATCGCGCTGGTGGCCGCCGAGGAGTGGTAGCGACCACCTCTACTGGTCGCCTCATAGGCCACCGCACCCGCGATGGCCGCCACGCTGAGAACCTTGCGGATCATTTCCTGTCGTTTCAGTTCACGATAGGCTTGGACTTCTTCGAGCTGTGCCCGGCGCCAGTTGAGATACGGGTCCCACATCTGATCGTAGAGATCCGCATAGTGCTCATCGATGGTGTCGTAGAACATGAACTCACGCTCGCGAACCTTGAGCAGACGAAGCATCATCGGATCGTCACGCGCCGGCAGCCGGTCGGCCACCAGCAGACCGTCGGGTTGCAACAGCAGATAGCCCTGAAACACCTCCGGTGCAAGGCCCTGGGCATAGCGTAGCCGCGCCACCCGCCTGATCTCGACCTTCTGCGCCGCGGTCAGCGTCTGTCTGAACGCCAGCAGATCATTGGCGATGGCATTGTAGACATCCTGGTAGGGGTCGTATTCCCCCTTGCGCGGGGCGCCATACGAGACATCCTCGGCAACCGCGGAGTAAGTTCTCTCCAGCCAGATGCGCCCGCTGGCGTCACGTGCCTGCACCTGCAACACCAAGTGCTCGCCGCTGGACGACAGGATCTCGCCGGCAACGTTGACATCGACAGCATCCGATTCCTCGGGCACCACCCAGACTGCCCCCCACTGCCCGGAAGTCTGCAATGTCGTTCTGAGGTGCTGAGGAATATAGACCGTCTCGGCACGCCGCACGTCGCTGGACTGGCCTTCCTCTCGCGCCTGATCGGTGGTCACGGCGCCGGCGCTGAATACCCGCACGCCGACATCCAGCAGCTCGCTCTCGGGTAGCTCGACGCTGGCCACCTGCAACGGGGCAGGCTCGACGTTGGCTCGCGGCACTGTCGCGCAACCGATCAGCATCGCCAGCGGTACGAATGTCAGTACGCGCTTCACGAACCACTCGAACCGCGTTTGTAGTCTCGATATTCCTGCCACAGTTTTTCTTTGAGTTGCGGATCGGATTCACGCTCCGCAGCCTCCCTCAGTTGTCTGGCCACGATGTCGTCATCACGCCCGTCAGGAATGCCCCGCGCAGTGCCTGCGCTGGCGTCCGCTGAGCGGGACAGTCCGGCGTCACGACGACCCTCGCCCTCCCCCCGGGTGGCGGCATCGGCATTGCCGGCCATGTCCGCGTCCCGCCCACCGCCACCTTCGAGTTGCGTATCGCCGGCGGCGCCGCCGGTATTCCCGTCCGGCGGCAACCCGGACACATGCGCCTGCTGACGGGCGGTTGCCAGGTTGGCGCTGTCCTGGCGCAGCATCTCGTCGAACTCGCCCAATTGGTTGTCGAGCGAGCGGTCCAGGCTTTGCACGCGTTCGCGGTCGGTCTCTCCAAGCCCACCTGCGGATGGCATCGAATCACCGGCGGCGGTCTCACTATCC
>CBDVAK010000071.1:0-13614 GCA_965371945.1 uncultured Candidatus Competibacteraceae bacterium | reverse complement strand
CACCGGTGCCATCCCCGTTGAAATCGCCCACCCCCACAATCCGCCAATTCGCATTTGCTCGTCGGCCTGCGAACTTTGTTTTCGCAATGCTGAGGCCTTCCATTTCCCAAATTTTCACCAGCCCTTTTCTGGTGTGATGCAACAGTACGTCGGCCTTGCCATCGTGGTTGAAGTCGGCGACACCGGCCACGCTCCAGTTGGGATCGCGCAAAATACCTATGCGCCGCGCAGCCTGGAGTTGCAAGTCCTTGTTCAATTGCCAGATCCGAACGACACCCTTACGCGCATGGCGCCAGAGAATCCCGGCGGTGTTGTTGCCGTCAAAGTCTCCTACACCGACGATCTGCCATTGCGAGCCGGATTTTGTCCCGATATTCTGGCTCGCCTGTCGTGCAAAACCATTCATCTTCCATATGCGCACGATTCCTTTACCGGCGTGGCGCAACAACACGTCGCTCTTGCCATCACCTGAAAAATCAGCGATTCCCTCCACCGACCATCGATTTCCGGGCAATGGTGCAAGCACATGTCTTTGCCTTGTCGGGGGTTTCAGACGCTTCATCTCCCAGGCTTCAATACCGGTAGCGCGCTTGTTGCGCCAAACAATGTCTGCGATACCGTCTCCGTTGAAATCCGGATGGGGTACCCCGCCTGGGTCCGTGCGGTTGGTATCGACGGGTTCGAGCCCGACCTTCACTTCGGTAGTGATGCCGGCACGCAGTTCCGCTGTTGTGACTTGGGGCAGGTGCCCGGATGCACTGACCGTCACCTGCGTGCTGCCCAGCGGACCGCCTCGATAGACAACGATGCACTTTCCATTGAAGCAGTCCACGATCATGTCATCCAAGCGCTGCCCCAGGATGCTCATTTCGACGCTCGCGAGCTGTATGAAGTCAGAATTCGACTGGACCAGCGCCCACAACACGGTTGGGGGCCCATTGGTGTTGTTGGTGTTGAAGTGCCTCGTTTCGCTGGTCGTGCGTCTGCCAAAGCCGTCGACCGCTTCCACTCGCCAATAGTAGGTAGTCAGATCTTCGAGGCCTGCGCTTTGATCTACCGCGGCAACGGTGACACCGAGTCCCTCCTGAATATGAACGATGCTGGCAGGCTCGAATCTCGGGTCAGTCGCTATGACGAGTCTGTAGCTGACACCGTCGGGGTCACGCGACCGACCCCACGAAAACAGCAGGGTCGTTTCGGTGGTGATTCCGTTGTCGGGTCTTTTGAGTGCAAAGGGCGTAGGGTTCTCATTGTTGTCAGCCGAGTCCTTGTAGACGATCGAACGTTGGCCGGCGGCGAGGTCTTGATTGTCATTGTCATAGTTCACGAAATAGAAGACTTCGTAACGACCCGGTGCATCGAACTGCTTGAACTTCAGTGCCCACTTGTTGGGTCCCGTACGATCCAGGAAGTGCTTGTCCCGGTCTATCTTAAGCTGCACCGAGCTCCGAGTGTCGGGCGTCAGTATGAATTGTGGCTCGCGTATTTCCACCCATGGCGTGGTGATGAGGTTGTCGTCCAGGACCCTTGCCTGGAGTACGGCGGTGTTTTGCCGCTTGCGTAGAAACCGGGTAGGGGTGACTTCAGTGAATACTGGCGTTGGTCTGGCCGAATTGGTTGTGATAGCGCGATTGCTGCCCAGGAACAGATTCGCTACCTGTGCGCCGTCACCCCCCGCCGTGAGCACATTGCTGCCACGTTTGTCACCGTTGTCATCCAGCAGCGGATGTTGAACCGCGTCGTCTGAGAAGTCGTTGCCGTTTGACGGTCCTCCACCACGCCGCGTATAGATCCGGGTACTGTCGCTTGCTCTGGAAAAGGCGCGCAGCAGGGCTTCACCGTCGCCCAGCTCCCGGAACAGTTCCTCCAGGAAATACTCACCGACCCGGATTCCGTCATGTTGTTCCTTCGGCCCCTTGTACGATACTTCGGCGGCTGCCGCGCTTGCCACGATCACGCGCCCATTGCGGGATAACTTTGGAATAAAGCTTCCGGAGTGACAAGCGCCCAGGATGATGATGCGTTGTTTTTTCCTGGCGTCGTTGACAAGGTTCTTTTCCAGGGTGCGAAGCCACTGGTTCAACTCGCCAGGGGTGATCTGTTGCCCGTCCAGATGGAAAACCTTCCGGGACCCGTGGTTGACCAGGATTACATATAAAGGTGCGGGGACACCGTTCATGAGGTCTTTTGCCCACCTTACGATGCTGGCTTTGACCAGATCCTTCGTCGGTATCCCAGCAACCCTGATGTCACCGCGATTGTCGGCTGGATCGACATCGTAGCGAAAATAGCGAATATGCTGGTGTTTGAAGCCTCGCTTCCGTAACGATCTGTAGATCCTGTCCGTTGTCTTGGCGTGTGACTGGCGGTCGTTTGTATCTTCTCCTTGCTTCCCTTGCACGATCAGCGCATAGCCCGCGGATTTCCCGACATGAACACTGGCTGGCTCGGATTCTGACTCTTTGAGCAGCGCTGTTCCTGCAAACCGGGCAGTCAGCGTGTATTGGTCTTCGCGGCTGAATCCCGAAACGTTTGAAAACCTGAAGTGACCGGCTGTGCCCGTGCCGGTGAATCTCGGGCTGAGCATGCTGCCATCGCTGCGCGCTATCTGGAGTTCGATCGTGTGATTCTTGAGCGGTTGGTCGATGTGGGGAAGTCTGGTCAGTTTTCCCGACACTTCGAGGCTTTCCCCCTGTAGTAGCGACAGCCTGGACAGGTCCAGCGAAACCCGGGTGGCGGCCTGCCCACCCTGAAGCGGGCGGTGCGATTCTTCATTGCCAGCGCTGTCTACGGACCAAAACGACAGCGTGCTGAGTTCGTCGATGGGGAAGGGCCTCTCATAGCGTACCCGGTTACCGCCTTCCTCATAGTAGGTCACACAATCTGACCCGGTGTCATCGATACAGCTCAGCGTGACGACTCTGTTGCCACTGTCGTCGATCGCGAGCGTGGCCCGGGTACTGGGAGGCGTCTTGTCGACCACGATGGTGTAGGTACCCGGGTTTGACCATCGGTTGCCCAGTTTTTCCTGCACACTGAGCAGGTGGCTGCCTTCCCGCAGTGGCGTGGAGGGGGTGTAACGATCGATGGCGAGTTTCTGCTCCCCGCCCAGGTCCGCCTTGTTCAGGGCGAAGCGGAAGATGCCGGAGCCCCTGGTTCCTGCAGTGGAAGCCCAGGTCCATGTGGGCATGGCGTCCCTGCTCACCGATGGCCCCACCACGCGCGGGGCTTGTGTGGAGTCCATCCCGGTGTGCCTGGCGTCGTGCAGAAACATGGGCCATGGGGGTGCGGTTTCGCCGGCTTCAAGCTGCCGTGGTCGTTCGCCGGAGAACGCGTACAGGGAAAACTGTTGGTGCGGGACCGGTTTGGTTCTTGCGACAACATAAACGCGACCGTTGGGCGCGATGGTGGGTGTACCGAAGAACCCATCTCCGTTTCGCACCGGTAGCGTATATTCGCTGCGCACGCAGTAGGCGCCGCGATAGTAGGTCATCGCATACAGCGTTCTACCGGTGCGGCCGCCAGGTACATACATGATGACGCCAGCGGTGTCAGCCAGAGTACTGTCCGGGCAAACATGTGGCGAACTACTAAACTGCGGCTTGTTCGGGCTCAACGACATTGCGGGCGTGGCGTTGACCCGCAACTTTCCGTCGGGACCTACAGAGGTGACGTGCCCGGGTGGGGAGGTGGTCGTCACTTCGGCAAGACCGGCGATATTGGTACCACTGATGATGTTCTGAGTCTGGCCCAGCGTGATCAACCAGTCGGGTACAGCTTGTGCGGCGCCTCGAAAGAACCCGACCACGGGGGCGGTCGCCGCGATGGTGCCGCTGCGGTCGACTATCTGGTCGGATCGCCACATCAGGCTGCCATCGGGCTGGAAAGCATGAAGTGACCCGGCCAACACCAGGATTGTGCCGTCGGGGCCCAGGGTGAGGGCACGGGGGGCCGGCGGTGGGGGAGACTCAGCCGTCGCACGGGACCACTTTAGCGTCGCTCCTGTTTCGCTGGGGTCAACTGCATACAAGATGCCCTGGGAATCGACGACGTAAACCGTTTGGTCAGGCCCGATCACCGGGGGTAGCCTGATCGGCGCCCCGGTGAGTTTGGACCAGAGGACCTTGCCGTTGTTGGAGGCAATCGCCAGCAGGTGACCGCCGTCGGTGCCCAGATAGAGAGTTCCGTCAGCGCCGGAGGAAGGCCCGGCGTGTAGCAGGCTACCGATATTCCTGGACCACTTCTCGCTACCCTCGCGTGTGACCGCATAAAGCGTGCTGCCGGCCACAAAAAAGATTGTGCCCTCCACGCCGACAGTAGGTGAGACAGCGCTTTGATCTGGTCTGACGACTGGTGGAATCGCCTCCTGACCCGGTCTGTCGAAACGCCATCTCTCCTCTCCGTTGGCGCCGACGGCCATCAAATGAACGTCTCGCTGCAAGTTCCCGGCGGTGTTTCGGAATTCAGTATACGAAGTCGCGTAAACGGTACCATCCGGACCCACCGCCGGCGCGCTCGTGTGGGTTGCACTGCCTTGCAGCCCGACAGACCAGAGTAGGCGAATCCGCTCTGGTGTCTGGGCGATAGCGGGCAGGTGGGTGAGACCGAGTCCGACGATCAACAGCGTGCTCGCGAACCTCAAATACAAATTCATGGTTGGTCCTCGCTGTGCAGTGCTGTTTGGGGACGGACCGGTCCCTCAGGCTCCTGTGCTCTGTTCTCGTGGCGGCATGTACCACCGTATGGATACCAAGCAAGTGTAGTACATGGCATGCCCGTCGCTATCCGATATGGCTGTCGGCGGCTGCGCTAAGCTGGCTGGGTCCAACCCTAAGCAGATGGTGCTCGTCCCTGACTCAAGTGTTCGGCTAGATGATCGATCAGTGCACGCACCCGTGCGGTGAGGTGACGGTTGAGCGGATAAACAGCGTATAGACCGAACTCGTCCGTCGTGAACTCTGGCAACAGCTGTTCCAATCGTCCATCCTTGAGAGCAGGCTCAATTACGTAGCGCGGGCTTCGCGCTATTCCGAGACCACCTAAAGCCATTTGTGCAATAGCCCCCGGTGAATTGGCCCGAAACGTTCCGCCAACCTTCACGGCGATATCGCTGCGGCCGGAGTGGAAACGCCAGACCGTCGCATCCGACTGATTCTCATCAATCAGGCAATCGTGTGTCGCGAGCGTTTTCGGGCTAGTTGGTCGGCCGTGTTTGCCAAGATACGTCGGCGATGCGCTGACGATCAACGCCATGTCGGCAAGCTTCTTGGCTATCAAGGTGGAATCGCGCAATGTGCCGACCCTGATCGCCAGATCGAAACCTTCCTCTACCAGCGCGACCCGATTGTCGGATAGCTTCAAGTCGATCTCGACCTCTCTATGGGTCAGCATGAACGGTATCAAGGCTTGAGTCAGTTCAGTGCTCCCGAACGCCGTCGGTGCGGCAATGCGGATGGGTCCGGCAAGCGAGGTTTGACGTTCCTTCACCAACAATTCGAGTTCGTCGATCTGCTCGAGGATCGGCCGGCAGCGTTCGAGATAGGCAGTCCCCACATCAGTGAGAGACACGCTGCGGGTGGTGCGATTGAAAAACCGTGTCTCAAGCCTGGCCTCTAGCTGCTGCACGTATTTACTGACCAGTTTCGTCGACATCCCCAACCGCCGTGCGGCAGCCGTGAATGACCCTTCTTGGGCCACTGCCGTAAATGCCCGCATGGTCTTGAATTTGTCCATCACCCGAACTCCAGCGGCATTATCCGAGAATCATATTATGTCCTGACCGTTCATTATAATTGAACAAAACAGGCAATTATCGCCGAATCGGGATTGTGGCATCGTGAACTCACCTGGCGCCAATCATCTTTCGCCGACCTTTTGAAAACAGAATTCAAGGAGCACATCATGTCGAACGCAATCCGCATCCACCGCCACGCACTTTCCGGCCATTCGCATCGGGTCGAGCTGCTTGCGAGCCTTGCCGGTATCAATCACGAACTCGTCGACGTCGATCTGATCGCGGGCGAACACAAAAAAAAGCCGTTCTTGACACTCAATCCCGCCGGCCAGGTGCCTGTTGTCGAAGACGGCGAGACCGTCATCACCGACTCGAACGCGATCTTGGTCTATCTCGCACGTAAGTATGCACCCGATTGGCTTCCGAGCGACCCCGTCCGCGAAGCCGAGGTCCAGAAGTTCTTGTCCCTGGCCGCCGGTGAGATCGCGTATGGACCGGCTGCGGCTCGGCTGATCACCGTGTTCGGTGCCCAACTCAGTACGGAACGCGCTCAGGCTATTGCCAAGGTTGCTTTCGATTTTCTGGAACAGCATCTCAAGGACCGTCAGTGGCTGGTCGGGGACCGTCCCTCGATTGCCGATGTCGCCGTCTACAGCTACACGGCGCACGCGCCCGAGGGTAACATCTCCCTCAGCACGTACCCGAACGTCCGCGGTCTGTTGGGGCGTATCGAAGGCCTCTCCGGATTTGTCGGCATGCAGGCGACCAAGGTCGGCCTTGCTGCGTGACAGGCTAGCCCGCGTTCCTCACCAGTGGACATGAGGATCGCGCAGGGATTTGGCTTCACAGGGGATTTTCCGAAGGAGCGGAATACTCCCCGTATTGCCGACTGAGGAAAATTCGCTGTGGAGACAAAGAACAAGCGAGGACGCGGACATCTGGTGAGGAACGCGGGCTATAGCGCACGGAGATCCGTGTCCGTGCGCCTTCCTCTCGAGCCCTGCCATCAATTGACTGCATATCAGGAGATCAGACACAGCTGAAAGCATCTGTGATTGAGGTCTCCGGAGGCTGCCATGACCGAGAGCAATGTGAACGCTAGGGATGCTTCACCTTTCCACCACGGAGAACAGGCCGTGCAGGAGAGGCTGGGTGTCCGCGATATCGAAGATTGGGCACGGAAAGTCGTGCGCGGCGACCTGTCGGAACAGCACCGGGCCTTCCACACTTCCCAGCCGTTTCTGGTGGCGTCTGCCCGCGATCATGCGGGGCGCCCTTGGGTCACGTTGCTCAGCGGACCGGAGGGTTTCGTCACCTCGCCGGACCCCCGGCACCTTGTATTCCGAGCCAAACCCTCGCCGGGTGATGCGCTTGAGCACGCACTTGTTGCCGGTGCGGACCTGGGTATACTCGGTATTGAGCTGGCCACACGTCGGCGCAATCGCGTCAATGGTCGTATCGTGGCAAACGATTCCGACACGATCACCCTTCGTGTCGATCAATCGTTCGGTAACTGTCCACAGTACATTCGCGAACGCGAGTGGCGACGTGTGGATGATAAATCTTCTGCAAAGGCCCAACGCAGCACCCGCCTGTCCGCCGCGCAAAAGGAGTGGATCGAGACTGCCGATACATTCTTTATTGCGAGCGGTTATCGCGGCGGTGGACAGAGCGCGACATTCGGTATGGACGCGTCCCATCGAGGCGGTGATCGAGGGTTCGTCCGGGTTCTTGGTGGCGCGCGAATACGGTTTCCGGATTACGCCGGCAACAACCACTACAACACCATCGGCAATCTCGTCCTCGATTCAAGAGCAGGTTTCCTGTTTATCGATTTTGAAACGGGAAGCCTGCTCCAGCTTTCAGGGAAAGCGTCGATAGACTGGGACTCAGAAGAACTTGACGAGTTTCCGGGCGCACGACGTTTGGTGACCCTCGATATCGAAGAAATTGTCGAGTTGCCGGCCGCCGTCGGGCTGCGTTGGGATGCGGATGCCGAATCAGTCCGCTCGCTGCGACTGGTCGAGAAGATTTCGGAAAGCGAAGACGTAACCTCCTTTGTTTTCGAGGCGCGCGACGGTGGTCCACTGGCTCCGTTCGAGCCGGGTCAGCATCTGCCCATCGAACTTTCCATCCCGGGTGTCGATGAAACTGCACGCCGGACCTACTCGTTGTCCAGTTCGCCAACCGATGAACGCTACAGGATCACGGTGAAGCGCGAGCCGAAGGGGTTGGTATCCCGACGTCTGCACGACCACGTCAAGCTGGGCGATATAATTGATA
The DNA here is from genome assembly GCA_965371945.1 of uncultured Candidatus Competibacteraceae bacterium. Classification (GTDB taxonomy): domain Bacteria; phylum Pseudomonadota; class Gammaproteobacteria; order Competibacterales; family JAHEDQ01; genus CBDVAK01. Next base: position 5,597 of record CBDVAK010000071.1, on the reverse strand, counting down.
GTCGCCGTCCATCCGGCGATTTCATGATGACGTGCAACGTCTGTCCGCTCGTTCTCGTCAGTGCCGGCGTCGGGGTGACGCCGATGATGAGCATCCTGCACGCAGTCGCAGCAGAGAGCCGCCACAGGCCAGTATGGTTCGTTCACGGTACCCGCGATGGCGGCCATCATCCATTCGCCGAAGAAGTTCGCGGCCTTGCCGCGGTTCGCTCGAACATCAACGTCCATACTGCTTACAGTCGCGCCCGTCCCGAAGACGTACTCGGCACACACTATGACGGCGAGGGTCGCGTCAACGGTGCCCTCCTGGAAAGGTTGGTCAAGAATGTGGACGCCCATTACTTCTTGTGCGGCCCCACTCGCTTCATGGCCGATATCCAGGCCGATTTGGAACGCAAAGCTGTGCCTGCAGAACAGATTCACCACGAAATATTTGGTCCGGCGGGGTGAAGCTGAATCGGAAGATACTTACTCTGTCACTGTGACTCGTTCTCCAATCTGGTGCCGAGCAACGACCGACCGTTTGCGTATTTTCCGGGTCAGTCCACTAACCGCGAGATGACACTGACCTCCGCGTGCAAGGTCCGGTGCACGGGACACATGTTCGCGATTTCCAACATTCGCTGTCGTTGGTCGTCGCTCAAGTCTCCCTCAATCGCGATCGTGTGGTCGAACTGGTCAACTTTTCCATCACGAGTTTCGCACTGCTCGCAGTCTAGTGCGTGAATCTTGTCGTGCTTGGCGCTCACCGTAATTCGCGTCACCGGCAGTTTTTTCTTGCGCGCATACAGGTTCAGGGTCATCGCTGTGCAGGCCCCGAGTGCGGCGGTGAGGAGGCCGTATGGTGTTGTGCCCTGATTGGTGCCGCCGTAAGTCGCCGGTTCGTCAGCTAAAAGCAGGTGGCCACCGGCGTTGATGGTGCACAGGAATCGGTTGTCGAAGTCGTTACGGGTCACCACGCATTCGGGTGAATGAGGGGGGTACTGCATAGTCGGCGCGGAATCACCGAGATATCGGGATACCCAAGCCGAAAGCACGCGGGCCGCATAGCGCGAGTCCGTCTCGCGGCTCAGTAAATGGTCGGCGTCATCGAGAGTGACAAAACTCTTTGGATGCCGAGCCGCGAGAAATATCTGGCTTGCCTGCTCAATCGAGACTGTGTCATCTACCGGCGAGTGCATGACCAGCAATGCCTTGCGCAGATTGCCGAGTCCCGCGCGTACATTTTGCTCGCGGGTATCGTCAATAAAGCTCTTCTTAATGCGAAACGGCCGTCCGGCAAGCTGGACGGTAGCCTCTCCCTGCGCCTCAATCTGGTCAATGTCCTCTTTGATGAGCTGTAGCACGTGTTCGGCATCGGACGGCGAGCCCAGGGTTGCGACTGCGGTGGCCGAAGGGATTTCGTGCGCTGCGGCCATCATGGCGGTGCCACCCAGCGAGTGCCCCACAAGAATCTTCGGCGGTTCGTATTGGCTGCCAAGGAATCTCGCCGCATCCACCAGGTCCTCGACATTGCTGGAAAAATGCGTGTCCGCGAAATCACCTTCGCTCTGCCCAAGGCCGGTAAAGTCGAAACGCAGTACCGCGACGCCCTCGTCTGCCAAGGCATCAGCGATATTGACCGCTGCCTTGATGTTCTTCGTGCAGGTAAAGCAGTGGGCGAACAACGCGTAGGCTCGCGTGGAACCGGATTCCGGCTTGTGAAGTACTCCGGACAATTGTTGACCGTTGCGATTCACGAACTTGAGCCTGTCCATCAGTTACTCTCCAGTGGCCCTGTGGGCGAAGTTGCAAGAAGCCAATTTCCGGCTGGGCGGGGAGTGGATCGAGACCCGCCTGCTTTCCTCCGCGCCCCGCACCAATCCCTGGTTTCGGGAGTGCTCGATGCGTACCATCGACAGCGGTGATCTGGTCAGCTTCGATACCGACCTGATCGGTCCGTACGGCTATTGTTCCGACATTTCCCGGGCCTGGGTCTGACCGGCGAAGGCCGGTTTGTCGGTTACCCCCTCGCTTATCGCCGACATAGCCATGCCGGCACGATAGAAGTCAGAGCCTGCAACGTAGAGTTGCTGGGCTCCGCGTCAGTAATCGCAAACCGGGCAATTGCAGTATTCGGCCCCGGCTCAACAGTCGGTTCTATCCAGGGGGCCTCCGTAAAGGCACGTACAAAGGCTTTGTGCGCATAGTTGGCCATGGCGATCAGACCCGGCTGGTTGACTGTATCTTTCTTGGCATCACCCCGGATTTGCACAGGATCGACAATTACTTTGTCATAGGTGGCCCAAGGCGTACTTCCATCGACCCAGATGAGCATCGCCTTTTGGGGATTGTATTCGCCAACATATAGACCAGTGTCGGTCACATCGCCCTCCATGTACAGGACTGGATCAGGGCGCTTTCTCCCGGTCGATTTCCGCGACTTCGACGATCGTGCCGTCGATAGCACGATCGAACACCCTGACGATGTCGTGCTTTTGTCTCGAAATCCCTGACTCCAGAAGCCGCATTGAGCGTGTCTCAGGCTGCACTTGAAAGTTGCCGGGAATCCGGTTTTCAGGTCGACCTGAAAACCGAAACTGGCCGGAACATTGCGCCGGCATGCGGTGATCCATCGGCTGCGGCGACAGGATTCAGGCCGAAATCGTCATGACTGATGGGTGGACGGCTGCCCAGCCATCTTGGAATACTCAACGAACTTGAGGAAAAGGGTGTTTGTTCGGCCTATACTCGCCCGGCAGTGACTGATGAAGAACATGAAACCCTGACCAACGAGACTTGCGAGATCCTGGGCGTGATCATGGGGCGCATCAAGTACGAGAACGAGCCTATGTTCCCGCTGATCTCCGACACCTGAGGCCACTTGGGACGCTACCGCCCTCCCGCACCGAAATCCTCCCTTTACATCACAAGAAAGGGTTTCGAGGTATTACAGAAGGAATTGTCTGCCCTGTGGTCACGGCGTGCCGATGTCACAAGAGCGCTGGCAGAAGCTGCCGCCGAGGGCGACCGTTCTGAAAATGCAGAATATATTTACCGCAAGAAAGAGTTACGCGAAATTGACCGGCGTATCCGCTACCTGCAGAAACGCCTGCCCGATCTGAAAATTGTCTCCGAGCTACCTTCGGATCAACAGCGGATTTTTTTCGGCGCCTGGATTACGCTGGAAAATGAAAGTGGCGAGGAAGTAACCTACCGTATTGTCGGCCCCGACGAGTTCGATCCTGCCAGGGGCTGGATCAGCATGGATGGCCCCATGGCCAGAGCATTGATGAAGAAAACACTGGATGACGAGGTGTGCACTAAAGTTGGTGAACAAATAGCCCGCTACACGATTCTGGGCATTCGTTACGATCCCCTGTAGGAACAGCGTCTCGCCGCGATTATCCATCGCCTGCCAGACTCCGGCAATAAGACCTGACCGTGCAAGCGGGGGAGGCGCTGTTCCTACCGGTGTTGTCGTGTTTTTCGGCTGCTGTTTTTTACCTTACGGTCATTGTGCAGACCGGTATGCTGGGTACGAAATGTTGTTTTGCCTGCCCTGACCTTACTACGACGCCCTTCCTCCTGCCCACCCGTCCCCCGCGGCTGCGAGCTGGGTACCAGGTGTTGTTTGCCGCTACCGATGAGGTCTGCCCGGCCCATATCCTTCAATGCCTCTCGCAGTATCGGCCAGTTATCGGGATCGTGGTAGCGCAGGAAGGCCTTGTGCAAGCGCCGCACGCGCAACCCTTTCGGCACGGAAACCTTCTCGCCCCTGTAGCGGACCTTGCGCAAGGGATTACGCAAAGAATGATACATCGCGGTCGCGGTTGCCATGGGTGATGGCAGAAAATTCTGCACCTGGTCCGCACGGAAACCGTTTCGTTTCAGCCACAATGCCAGGTTCATCATGTCTTCATTCGTAGTACCCGGATGTGCCGCAATAAAATACGGAATCAGATATTGCTTCTTGCCTGCTTCCCTTGAATACTTCTCAAATAACTCCCTGAATTCGTAGTAGGTGCCCATGCCCGGCTTCATCATTTTTCCCAGAGGTGCATCTTCGGTATGTTCCGGCGCAATTTTCAGGTAGCCACCGACATGATGAGTAACCAGCTCCTTTACATACTCGGGTGAACGAACTGCCAGATCATAGCGCAGACCTGAAGCCACCAGCACCTTCTTGATACCGGGCAATCCTCTTACTCGCCGGTACAGGTTGATCAGCGAAGTGTGATCTGTGTTCAGGTTGCTACAAATTCCCGGGTACACGCAGGATGGACGCCGACAGGCCGTTTCAATCTTTTTACTTTTACACGCCAGTCGATACATATTAGCGGTTGGCCCGCCGACATCAGAAATAGTCCCGGTAAATCCAGGCACGCTGTCACGAATGGTCTCTATCTCACGCACGATCGAGTCTTCCGATCGATTCTGGATGATGCGTCCTTCATGTTCGGTGATGGAACAGAAGGTACAGCCACCGAAACAACCGCGCATAATGTTGACCGAAAAACGGATCATTTCGTAGGCGGGGATACGCGCGCCGCCATAGGCCGGATGTGGCTGGCGCGTGTAGGGCAGTTCAAAAACGCGATCCAGCTCGTGGGTACTCAGGGGAACCGGTGGCGGATTCAGCCACACATCACGGTTACCATGTCGCTGCACAAGCGCGCGGGCATTTCCGGGATTTGTCTCCAGATGCAGAATCCTCGAGGCATGCGCATAAAGCACCGGGTCCTTGCACACGGCCTCATAGGACGGCATACGAATCACACTTCTGGCACGGTCCACCTTTGCACGCGGTTGCAGTTGTACCACCACTTCGGTTTGTGATTCAGCATTGTTCACGCAGGAAGGCGTGCGCTTTTGCTCTGCATAAGGATTGACAGGTGCGTCGATGCGTCCCGGGGTATCGATTGTTTCGGAATTGATTTCGACCCAATCCTGCGGAAGATGCTTGCAAACGAAGGCTGTGCCGCGAATATCAGTCAGGCTGGCAACAGGTTCTCTGGCCGCCAGCCGGTGTGCAATTTCGACAATCTGGCGTTCACCGTTTCCATACACCAGCAGATCCGCCTTCGCATCGAGTACAACGGAACGGCGAACTTTGTCGGACCAGTAGTCAAAGTGGGCGATACGCCGCAGACTGGCCTCGATGCCGCCAATGATAATCGGTATATCAGGACTGGCTTCACGGCAGCGTTGGGCATACACCAGTACCGAGCGGTCGGGTCTTCGCCCCCCCTCTCCGCCCGGTGTGTAGGCATCATCAGAACGCTTCTTTCGATCAGAGGTATAACGATTCACCATTGAATCCATATTCCCGGCAGTAACACCGAAAAACAGGTTTGGTCGTCCCAGTGACATGAAGTCTGCGGGTCCGGTCCAGTCAGGCTGGGCGATAATACCGACACGAAATCCCTGCGCTTCAAGCACCCTGCCAATCACGGCCATGCCGAAACTGGGATGATCAACGTAGGCATCTCCGGTTACCAGGATGACATCACAGGAGTCCCAGCCAAGATCATCCATCTGGGCGCGGGAAGTCGGCAGTACCGATGCCACGCCAAAGTGGCTGGCCCAGTAGGGACGATAGGAAAACAGGGGTTTTGT
>CBDVAK010000070.1:0-13672 GCA_965371945.1 uncultured Candidatus Competibacteraceae bacterium | reverse complement strand
GTGACGTGGGTATAATCAACGCCGGCCGCAGATTACGCCGCGCCCGCCGAGGCAGAATCAGCGTGGTTTGGCATTGAAACCCCGGCAATACGGCGCGAACCCCGGAGACTGAGCATGAACTTACCGTTGCTGGTGGAAGCAGACCAGTTGGAACAGCGGCTGGGCAACCCCGATCTGCTGGTGGTCGATCTGAGATCGACGGAAAACTATCTGACCGGCCATGTCCCGGCCGCGGTGCAGTTGCATTACGCCAGTCTGGTCGGCGGCCGCCGCCCGGCCATCGGACTGTTGCCCGATATCGCTCGCCTCAGCAACACTTTTTCGCAACTGGGGTTGTCCCCGAGCACCTGGGTGGTGGCGTACGACGACGAAGGCTGTGGTCGTGCCTCGCGTCTGATCTGGACCCTGCACGCCATCGGCCACCACAACTGCTCGGTCCTCAACGGCGGAATACAGGCCTGGGCCAACGAAGGTCACCCGCTCGCAACCGAAACCACGACCGCGACGCCTGCTCACTACCGGGCCACACTTGCCAACCCGGAAGTCGTCGCCACCAAGGAATATGTGCTGTCCCGACTATCCTCGGACGAGATCGTGCTGCTGGACACCAGAACCCACGCCGAATACGCAGGCACCGATGTACGCGCCCAGCGCGGCGGGCACATACCCGGGGCCGTCAATCTGGACTGGCTGGAGAACATCGACCGCAACCAAAACCTGCGCATGCTGCCCGCAGCTGTGTTGATGCCGCGACTCGCGGCGCTGGGGATCACCACCGACCGGGAAATCATCGTCTATTGCCAGACCCACCACCGCTCGGCACACAGCTATGTCATGCTGCGCAGCCTCGGCTACCCTCTGGTGCGCGGCTACGCGGGCGCCTGGTCGGAATGGGGCAACGACCCGGCGCTGCCTCTGGAGGTGTAGGCCCATCCGTGTTGGTGTTCAATTGCGGCTTTCCGGGCAGGGGCACCGGTATCAGGCACAGGCCGCGAGTTCACGCGCGCGGGCCCGCCGCAGGGCAGGCTCCGCCAACAAGCGATCGGTGTAGGCTTCGATATTGTCGTGCTCCGGGTTGATACCGTTGCCCCGGGCCCAGGCCAGGGTGTGCGCAATCAGTATATCGGCCACTGACAACTGCTCGCCCACCATATACGGGCGCTCTGCGAGTCCCTCTGACAATACCGCCACGGCACGTTCGAACTCCCACAGAGCGGTATCCGAGATCGCTTCCACCCGCCAGCGCTCTGGCAGAGCAAAGCGGTGCTTGGCAATCGTCCACAACGGTTGTTCCAGTTCGCCGATGGCGAAGAAACACCATTGCATACACAACGCCCGATCGGCACTCCCTGCCGTCGGCAGCAAATGGCCACCGGGAAATTTCTCGGCAACGTAGATGCAGATCGCGGCGGACTCCGTGAGCACCAGGTCACCATCGACCAACGTCGGCACCTTGCCCCCGGGATTGATCTGCAGGTACTCAGGCGCGTGCCCCGCGCCGGATAACAGATCCACCGGCTGGTAGTCATACTCGGCACCGACGTGTTCCAGCGCCCAGGCAGCCCGAGTGGAGCGCGTATTCTTGCAACCGTACAACTTCATGCCGTTGCCCTGCTCACTCACCGGGCCCACCAGGTGACCCGTCGCACCACCGGCGGTTCACTTTCGTCGATCCCGCAGATAGATGGATTTTTGACGCCCTTCCCCTACCGGGCGGGCGTCTATCTCAAACAGCTTGGTGTTTTCGATCAGCTCACCCAGTTTCGCGTAGCCGTAGTTGCGGGCATCGAACTCGGGTGCCTGATTGCCGATCTTGGAACCCACCACCCCGAGGTTGGCCCAACCCTCGTCGTCCGCGGCCGATTCAACTGCGCTGCGCAACAACGCGACCAGGCGGGTATCGCACTTGAGTTCCTTGGTCGAACGCCGCTTGGCGGGCGCGCTGTCTTCCCCCTGATCGCGAAGAATCTCGTTGAATATAAAACGGTCACAGGCCGACACGAAAGCCTGTGGCGTCTTGCGTTCCCCGAACCCGTAGACGACCAACCCGGCTTCACGGATTCTGGCGGCAAGCCGGGTGAAATCACTATCGCTGGAGACGATGCAAAAAGCATCGAATCGATCCGAATACAGCAGATCCATGGCATCGATGATCATGGCACTGTCGGTGGCATTTTTGCCGGTAGTGTAGGCAAACTGCTGAATGGGCTGGATCGCGTGGGTCAGCAACACCTCTTTCCATCCTTTCAAATGAGGCCGCGTCCAGTCCCCGTATATGCGCTTGACGCTGGCCATCCCGAACTTCGAGATTTCCGCCAGCAACCCATCGACGATGGAGGCCTGGGTGTTGTCGGCATCGATCAGCACAGCAATCCGATGCTGGCCTGTGGTAGTGGTAGTGGTGGTGGGAATCATGCCCTCTCCGTTTCAGTTCTGGTGTGGCCCGACCTGGATCGTCAAGCGCTGTGCGGTCGCCGGATCTACCAGCATCCAGGCCCGGTAGTGGCGCAATTCGGCGATCGAGTCACGGACATCGTCCAGCGCCAGGTGGCTGGACTCCTTGCTGAACGCGGGCACTCCCGGATACCACCTGCGGGACAACTCCTTGAGCGTGCTGACATCCAGGTTCCGGTAGTGAAAATAGCTTTCCAGCCTGGGCATCGAGCGCGCCAGGAACCTTCGATCCTGACAGATGCTGTTGCCACACATTGGCGACTTGCCCTCGGGAACCCAGGCATCGAGAAATTCCAGGGTCCGGCGTTCGGCCTCGCGCTCGCTGATCCGGCTTTGGCGCACCCGCGCGGTGAGTCCCGAGTGCTGATGCTGGCGGGTATTCCACTGATCCATTCCCTGCAGCCTTTCCTCGCTCTGGTGGATAACCAGAGACGGCCCTTCGGCGAGCACCCGCAGATGGCTGTCAGTCACCACAGTGGCTATCTCGATGATCCGGTCCGCGCTTGGATCGAGCCCGGTCATCTCCAGATCGATCCAGATCAGGTTGGCCTTGTGTGCGGGCATGGGATTGGGTCACCGTGTTTGGGGGAGCCTTTGATCTATACCGAACGATGCAGATTGCGGGAGCAAAAGCCCGGACTCAAGATACCGATCGCAAGTGAGCAGGCTCGGCTCGCAAAAACCTGCAACACGGAAGCGATGCATCTTGAACACAAGGTGCGGGTTCGAACAGATCTGGTGTTCCTTGGAAAGCAAGCAGCCGTATGGCGGTTGCGTGGGATTCTAGCAGAGGCTAACCTGCCCCGATATCCACAACATGCCGGGCCTCCGGCGAGGATACCAGGCCGTGAACGACCGCATTGTAGTCAGGATCACCGTGCTGAGCGCGATGTTGCTGCCTGTAACCACGTCAGCCGCGGATCCGGAATCCGGCCAAGAACTTCACCAGGAAAACTGCATTTCCTGTCACCAGTCCATGATGGCAGGTGAGGACGGCGACATGTATCTGCGCGATGACCACATCGTTGGCTCCTACCCCAGCCTGGTGACCCAGGTCAGGCGCTGCGAAGTCAATCTGAGCCTGCAGTGGTTCGACGAAGACGTCGAGGATGTCGCCAGCTATCTCAATGAGCGCTACTACCATTTCTGAGCGATGGAAGGGTCCAGACAGGGCAGCGGGCACAGTGATGAAACCGCGTCCTGCGCACCCGCGGATGGTGGCAGTGCGACGGCTGGGCTCCTGAACCACCGTCGGCGCGATATTGGACACTGATGGCCGGTCGTCGACTGTCACGTCAGCAACAGCGCCGGATCAAACAATCCAGCGAAGCCCGTCTGCAGCAGGCATCCCGCAGATCCGCGGCCGCAGACCATAGCTCCGACGATGCGCGACCCGGACTGGTGGTGGCCAGTCATGGCCACGAGTTGATGGTCGAGGACCCAGGCTTGTCGGTTCATCGCTGCAGTCGTCGCAGTACGCTGCCGGCGGTGGTAACAGGTGACCACGTCTACTGGCTGCCCGGTAGTAGCACCCGTGGGGGCGTGGTCGTGGCACTGGCGCCACGTCGCAATACGCTGGTCAGACCGGGATTTGGTGGAAAACCCAAGATCCTGGCGAGCAATATCGACCAGATCGTGGTGGTGATCGCAGCTGTCCCGACACTCAACGAGTTTCTGATCGACCGTTACCTGGTAACGGTGGAGTGGATGTCGGCACGGGCCATCATCGCGCTCAACAAATGCGACCAGATGGACCCGGAAACCCGCGGTGGGTTGTCCGCCAGATTGGAAACCTACCGAAATCTCGGCTACGACGTAGTCGAAATGAGCGCCCACAGTGGCGAAGGGCTGGACGCCTTGCGCGGCCTGCTGGCCGACAGGGTTTCCATACTGCTAGGGCAATCCGGAGTGGGCAAATCATCACTGGTGAAGGCACTGGCGCCGATGCACGACATCGCGGTCGGTGCACTGTCGCGGGTCAGCGGGCTGGGCACGCATACCACTACCCATGCCGCGCTGTACCATCTGCGATCCGGTGGTGACCTGATCGATTCGCCCGGTGTACGCAGTTTCTCACCAGCCATAGAAGCGGCCTGGGTGGAACAAGGATTTCGCGAATTCCCGCCGCAAGCGAGGCAGTGCCGTTTCAACGACTGCCGCCATACGGTGGAACCAGGGTGCGCGGTGCTGAAGGCGGTCGAACGCGGCGAGATCGATGAACGCCGCTATCGCAGCCTGCTGCAGTTGCGTGAGACGCTCGGCGACATCGAGTAAACAGGGTTCACGAGTGTTGCGAATGTGACGCAGGCCTTGTTATCCACCTGCCAGGGGCATACGGCCGCTCAAGGCGTGGGACAACGTGCCGCTATCGACGAATTCGAGCTCTCCACCGAGCGGTACACCATGGGCGATGCGGGTCGCCACCACCGAGTGCTGACGGGCCAGTTCACCGATGTAGTATGCGGTGGCCTCTCCCTCCACTGTCGGGTTGGTCGCCAGTATCAGTTCGTGGACCCCACCCTCCCGCAGTTGGTTTTCCAGTATTTCGAGACCCAGTTCCGAAGGCCCGATGCCGTCCAGCGGCGAGAGCCGCCCCATGAGCACGAAATAGCGGCCGTGGTAAGCGCCGGTGTGCTCAAGCGCCATAACATCCGCGGGAGTTTCGACCACACACAGCTTGCCCTGGTCGCGCCGGGGGTTGGTGCAGATAGTACACAGGGATTGCTCACTGAAATTTCGACAACGCTGACAATGCCCGATCTTTGCCATCGCGGAAACCAGCACTTCAGCCAGACGCAAAGCACCTTCCCGATCCCTTTCCAGCAGATGAAAAGCCATGCGTTGAGCGCTCTTGGGGCCAACACCGGGCAGGCAACGCAAGCCTTCCACAAGATCCATCAACAGTCGGGACTGGTACATGAACAGCGGCTGGCAGCTACAGCATTTTGCTCAGATCCCCGGGCAACCCGAGCCCGGATGTCATGTTTGACATGCGATCTTTGGAAGCCCGCTCGATCTTGTGGGCCGCGTCGTTGATTGCCGAGGCGATAAGATCCTCCAGCATCTCCCGGTCGTCTTCCATCAGACTGTCATCGATGGTGACCCGACGAGCTTCATGACGGCCGGTGAGCACCACCTTGACGAGGCCACCACCCGCCTCGCCGGTGATTTCCATGGCCGCCAGTTCCTCCTGCGCCTTTTGCAGGTCGGCCTGCATCTTCTGGGCCTGCTTCATCAGGTTGCCCAAACCACCTTTCATCATCGCCAATCTCCTTGTAATCGGTGCGGTGAGCCCGCACCGCTGAAATACCGACTGACAGTCGAAACACCGCCGGCCGCAGTCTTGTTCTCAATCCGGGGGCGTGATCGATCCGGGTCGCACCACCGCGCCAAATCGATCCCTGAGGATCGCCACATTGGGATCGTTGGCGATAGCATCCTCCGCGGCCTGTTGCCGCGCAACGGCCCTGCCGGCAGCACGCCCTGCGGGTGTTTCGCCAGCCAATGCGGCCGACTTGAACCGCAACTGCAGCGGGCCACCGAACCGTCGGCCCAGCACCTCACCGAAACGGCGTTCGGCTGACTCGGATCGCAGATGATCGCAGCCTTCATCGATCAACACTCTGGCAACCCCTTTGCCGATGCTCTCGAGCAGGCAGTGAGCAGCCAATTGTCTGGCCATGCCATCCAGTTCAAGCTCCGTCAACAAGCGTTCCCAGCCTTCGGCATCAAAACAAGCTGCTGTCGGCACAGGTTCAGGTTCCGCGTCGGTATCAAGCGCACCGTCGGAACCCACGACCTGAGTTTGTGACAAGCCCGGCCCGGTTGTCACGACCGGGGCTTTCTCACCCTCGGGTGCGGGACTACCGGAACCCAGTGCCGCCGCCAGCGCCCGGGCAGCCAAACCATCGGATCGGCGCTCCTGTGCAGCCACATCATCCACCGCCAGCACACTCGGGCTGCCCTGATCTCCGCCAGCGGTGCTGGCAGGAACTGTCGGTGATCCCCGTGTAGAGGGCTTGGAGTCCGGCGCCGGCACCGATCGCGCCACCGACTGCACACGGTCGGATCGCGGCCGGGAATTCCTGCCGCCCGGTTCGATCGGGCGAAACGCCAGCATCCTGAGCAACAGCATCTCGAAACCAATGCGCGGTGCCGGTGCCAGTGGCAGATCACGACGACCAATCAAGGCAATCTGGTAATACAGTTGCACGTCCTCGACCGACAGCGATTCCGACAGTCCCGACAACACCGGATCCTCCTGCCCGGGTACACCCGCACCAACCTGAATCACCGCGATTCGCTGCAGGTCGTGCAGCATATCCGCCAGCACCTGTGTGTAATCGGGGGCCTGGGTATCGAGTTCCGCAACCGCAGCAAGCAAGGCCTTGGCATCCTCGGCCGCCAACGCTTCCAACAGCCCTTGCACGTGCCGGTGATCGATGGTGCCGAGCATGTCTGCGACCGAATCCGCCGTTACCTGCCCCCCCCCGTATGCAATGGCCTGATCGAGCAGACTGAGCCCGTCCCGCATGCTGCCCGCGGCACCGCGCGCCAGCAACTTGAGCGCGGCCGGTTCAGCACCGATGCCCTCCTGCTCGAGAATTCGCTGCAACTGGGTGGCAATCAGTTCGGCCGGCAGGCTGCGAAGGTTGAACTGCAGGCACCGCGACAACACCGTCACCGGCAGTTTTCTGGGATCGGTGGTCGCGAGCAGGAACTTGACGTGAGGAGGCGGTTCTTCAAGCGTTTTCAACAACGCATTGAAACTGTTCCGCGAAAACATATGCACCTCGTCAATGAGGTACACCTTGTAGCGGCCTCGGGCCGGCGCATACTGGACATTTTCGAGCAGGTCACGCGTGTCGTCGACACCGGTACGCGAGGCAGCATCAACCTCGATCAGGTCGACGAAACAGCCGTTGTCGATCTCCTCGCAGGCACTGCAGCGACCGCAGGGGTGCGAACTCACCCCTTGTTCGCAATTGAGCGCCTTGGCAAGAATTCGCGCTACCGTGGTCTTGCCGACACCCCGTGTCCCCGAAAACAGATAGGCATGGTGAACACGATCGTTGTCGAGTGCGCTCGACAACGCCCCGACCACGTGCGCCTGCCCGACCATTTCCTCGAAACTGTGCGGGCGCCACCTGCGGGCAAGTACCTGGTAAGTCATGGACTCGTTCGAGCGGGCTCTACTACGGCGAAAAAGCAGCAAAGACTATACAGGAATGGTGGCGACCCGTACCAGCCACACCCCGGCGCCCGGGTCCACTGCTACCGTTGCTCCCTTCCGGGCCTGGCGGGGTTCGCAGCATACCGTCGCGGAGGGACCGATACAGGTCACCATAGCTTACAGCGCGGCGGATGGTAGCAAAGGAGCGGAACCCGCCACAAGCACATCATACCCCCACCCCCACACTATCTTTGCAAGCCGGACAGGTACTCGGCGATGGCCTCGATTTCCTCGATCCTGACTGTCGCAACCATGGCTGTCATGCGCGAGGCGAAAGCATTGTTGCGTGATCCGCTCTTGAAGTCCCTGAGCTGAGTCACCAGGTAAGCCTGGTTCTGCCCCGCGAGCTTGGGAATAGTGGGGCTGATCGGGCTGCGTCCTTCCAGGCCGTGACAGCCAAAACAGGCCTTGAGCCTGAACAACGCCTCGCCGTCCAGATTCGAGGGGACTGATCCGCCGGCATCTCCGGATACCGACGTTGCCGATTCAGTGGTTGTCTGCTCGCCGTCGGAACTCGCCGGTACCTCGGCAAAAGTCTCGGTGAGATAGTAAATCACCTGGTCCAGTTCCTGTTCCGAAGCCATCAAGCCATTGCCAACCATGCGCTCAACAAGTGCTGCAACCTCATCCGCGCTCGATGGTGGGGCATTCTCAACCTGCTCGGTACCGTGGCATTGTGAACAAGTGACCTCAAAAACCGCCTCCGCTTCTGCCAGATCCAGAACCATATCCCCTGTTTCCATCGCGGCCCTGGCGTTCAGCATGGCTTGCTGAGATGCCGTGCTGTCCATTTGCAAGGCGCGGCGCTGCTTCAGCGTTTCCTGCAAGGTTGGCGACACGGCAATCAAATAGGCGATGACAAACAGTTGATCATCGGCGCTGATCGGATTGAGCACGGTCGAGCGATTGGCCATCCGTGACACGGTTCGCTGCCAGGCCATTGGTGTCCTGGGCTGTGCTAGAACTGTCCTCAGATCATGGCATTGCACGCACTTGGTGGTCAGAACCCTTCGGCCCGTTTCCAGGCCTTGGGCACTCGCCAATTGATCGATCACGGCCGCATCTTCGATCCCCGCCTTCGGCAACTGTTCGCGTACCCGCTCGACGCGCTCGCCCATCAGTGTGTCACTGCCCAGAATCGCCTTGCTCAGGTAGATGTCCCGCAGTGAAAACGGCAACACCAGAAACATCAGCAGCAAAGTGAAGATAAACAGTGCCGTGCCCAGAAACGGCACCAGCGTCGCTTCCATATTCTTGAAAAAACGCACGATCACGAGTTTTACTACCAGGATCGCGCCAATCGACATGCCCAGGGTCAGATGCATCACCGTACGCGGCGGCAATTCGATCTGATAGTCCCACAGCCGTGGAACCATCTGCGACATCAGATAGAGATAGATGGCCACGTAGCCATATCCCATCACCCGATGCAGGCGAATCATCCAAAGCGGAGCCTGACTGCGGAGTTTTTCGTGGTCGAACGGGTACTTCCAGATGTTGAACATCAGGAAGGTCAACGCCGCAGAAAGGATGACGAACACAACCCCCAGCGTGCTGTTCACGATCGTGTACATGATCCACTCCAGGCGTAGCGGGTACCAGGTTCCGTGAGGATCTCAACGCCGCGGTTCGGGGTCTTCCGGCCAGGAATTCCCGGTCCACGACACCCTGTCTATACGCCGGCCAACGCTGGTTGGTTCCACTTTTGCGCCAACGGCCAACCAGAGCCCCCCCAAGGTAGCGTGGGATCGTCTCGGAACGGCTCTTGGCAGTGGCCTACCGGGTACTACCCACCTGCTCATCGAGTTTTCGGGCAATGCTGGTGCTGCTCGCACCACGAACCAGGAAGCGTTTTTGCGAAGATGTGTGCCCCGAGAGGACTTCGATCCGTGACTTCGCCAGACCCAAGCGCTTGGCCAGCAGGGCCGCAATCGCGGCGTTGGCTTTGCCTTTTTCGGCCGCCTGGGTGACGGAGATCTTCAACGCTCCGGCGTGCACGCCGGTGATAGCGTTCCTGCGTGCTCCAGGGTGTGCCCGCACCAACACGACAACGCCATCTCTATGCGCTTGCAAAAGTACTTTCACCGGATCACCTTCCCCTGTCGCCACAATTGCCGAAATCAAGCCCCTCGCATCCGCAATTCTGCTATTATCCGCCCGCCCTTACGTGACCACAGACCCTGACTTTCCTTGCTAATCAGATTCTTGTCAGATTCTTGCTGGCTTGTGGTCAGCACTGCGGGCAGATGATATCGCTACCAATCACCTGGATGAACAAACTTGATCTCTACCGCAAATCTGTCTATTCAATTCGGCGCCAAGCCTCTCTTTGAAAATGTCTCGGTCAGCTTTGGCAATAGCAACCGCTATGGTCTGATCGGTGCCAACGGCTCCGGAAAGTCGACCTTCATGAAAATTCTGGCGGGCGAGCTTGCGCCGACCGCGGGCAATGTTTCAACCGATCCCCACGAGCGAATCGGCCAGCTCCGCCAGGATCAGTTCGCGTATGAGGACAAACGGGTGCTGGACACGGTTATCATGGGCCACGACAAGCTGTGGCAGTTGATCCAGGAACGCGATCGCTTGTATTCGTTGGCTGAGATGAGCCACGACGAAGGCATGCGCGTCGCGGATCTCGAGGTCGAATTCGCTGAGCTTGACGGCTACTCCGCCGAATCGCGGGCCAGTGAGTTGCTGGAAGGCATCGGCATACCCGTCGAACAGCACGAAGGCCTGATGAGCGCGATCGCGCCAGGCTGGAAACTCAGGGTACTGCTTGCCCAAGCACTGTTTTCCGACCCGGACGTGCTGCTCCTCGATGAGCCGACCAACAACCTCGATATCAACACCATTCGCTGGCTGGAGGAGTTTCTCCACAACAGCAAATCCACGATGGTCATCATCTCGCATGACCGCCACTTCCTGAACAGTGTCTGCACGCACATGGCCGATCTCGACTATGGTCAGCTGCGCCTGTTTCCAGGTAACTACGATGAATACATGACGGCCGCCACCCAGGCGCGTGAACGCGTGCACACGGAGAATTCGAAAAAGAAAGTGAAAATGGCGGAATTGCAGGCCTTTGTAAGCCGCTTTTCCGCAAACGCATCAAAGGCACGACAGGCCACCTCTCGCGCCCGACAACTGGAAAAAATTCAGCTTGAAGACATCACGCCGTCGAGCCGGGTCAGCCCCTTCATTCGTTTTGAACAGGAAAGGCCCTTGCGCCGCATCGCGCTGGAGGCCAAGGGTCTGAGCAAAGGCTTCGACGCAATGACCCTGTTCGAAAACCTTGATCTGACCATCCAGGCGGGCTCGCGGGTCGCGATCATCGGACCGAACGGGATTGGCAAGACCACGCTCGCACGCTGCCTGCTGCAGGAACTCGAGGCTGACAGCGGCACCGTCAAGTGGGCTGAGAATGCCAGAATCGGCTATCTTGCTCAGGATCATGCAGCAGATTTCGATCAGGACATGACTCTGTTCGAATGGATGTCGCAGTGGCAACCGGCCGGCTCTGACGAACAACTGTTGCGCGGTACGCTGGGCCGGATGCTGTTTTCCAGGGATGACAGTGAAAAGTCGGTCAAGGTTGTGTCCGGAGGTGAGCAGGGCCGGTTGCTGTTTGGCAAACTGATACTGCAACAGCCCAACGTGATCGTGATGGACGAACCCACCAATCATCTCGACATGGAGTCGATCGAGGCTTTGAACCTGGCACTGGCAAACTATCCTGGTACGCTGATCTTCATCAGTCATGATCGGGAGTTCGTGTCGTCGCTGGCCACACGCATCATCGAACTGACACCGCAGGGGCCCCTGGATTACAGTGGCAGCTATAATGATTATCTGCGCACGCAGATAGGCGGCGAGCACGCCAGGGTGGCGTGAGTCGAAGCATCATCCCCGGAGCGACCATATGAGACTTGCACCGATTGAGCTTGGAATTGTCCGACCCTGCCACCGTCGCATGATTCCGGCAGCTTTGGGAGTCGCCTTGCTGGCGGTCGCCTTCGCCGCATTTGCCGCGGAATCGGCCGCTGCCCCAGAGGGTCCGGACTGGCTGCAATTGGGTCTCGGGCTGTTTGGTGGGCTCGCGCTGTTTCTCGGTGGTCTGCAACTGCTGTCGGAGGGTATGACCAAAGCGGCCGGACAGACCCTGCGAAAGGTACTGGCAAAACTCACCACCAACCGGTTTATGGGGGCAATCACGGGGGCCTTCGTAACCGGTGTGCTCAATTCCTCAACGGTCACCACTTTGCTGGTCGTGGGCTTTATCAGCGGTGGTCTGATGACCCTCGCCCAGTCGGTCGGGGTGATCATGGGTGCCAACATCGGCAGCACCGTGACCGCGCAGTTGCTGGCCTTCAACCTGTCGGCGTATTCACTCGGTCCGGTGGCAGTGGGATTCTTCATGCTCTTCACCGCAAAGCGGGAGAAGGTGAAGTACTACGGCATGATGATCATGGGCATCGGTCTGGTGTTCTATGGCATGGGTTTGATGAGTCAAGCGATGACACCATTGCGAACCTACGAACCTTTCGTGGAAATTCTCAAGACCCTGGAGAATCCGGTGGCAGGAATCATTGCCGGTGCGGTGTTCACCGCAATCGTGCAATCATCCGCCGCCACGGTGGGGATCGCCATCGCCATGGCAAGTGAGGGCCTGTTGGCCCTGCCCGCGGGCATCGCCCTGGCGCTTGGCGCCAATATCGGTACCGCGGTGACCACCGGCATCATGGGCTATCTCAGCAGCAAGTCGACCGACGCGGTGCGGGCATCCGTGGTACATGTTGCTTTCAACGTAATCGGTGTGCTGATCTGGTTACCCCTGATCTGGCTGTTGGTGGATATCGCGATCTGGGTTTCCCCTTCCAGCGTGGCAGAGAACGAGGCCACCCGGGCAGCGTCGGAGGTACCGCGCCAAATCGCCAATGCCAACACCCTGTTCAACATCATCAACACGGTACTGTTTATTGGCTTCACGACTTGGTTCGCCCGCCTCGCCGAGTGGCTGGTGCGCGAGCGGGCGCCCGATAAACACATCATCATCGAGCCAAAATTCCTGAATGAGGCAGCACTCGCGGCGACACCCGTGGCGCTTCAACAGGTGCGGCTGGAGTTGGGGCGGGTCGGGCAACTCACTCTGGACATGATGCAGGATTTCCTGCCGGCACTGAAAACGCGTGATCCAAAGGTGCTGGAAGAGATCGCGCGTCGTGATGACGCCATCGATATCCTGGAGTTCGAGATAATCAAGTACCTCGGCGAGATTCGTGAAGGCCTGTTGACGGAACAGGAGAGTGTGGAATTTCAGGGGCTGATGACCGCGACCAACGATCTGGAGAGCGTGGCGGATATCGTGGAGACCGAGCTGGTCACCCTGGGTCACAAAGCGCTGCAACTCCCAATCATGTCGGGGGACGAAACTGTCACGCTGATGCGGGAGTTTTATGCCACGGTATTGCTATCACTGGAACTTGCCGTGCTGGCAATCCGCGACAATGATCAAGCGGCCGCTGAATCGGCATTGCTGTTGAAAGACAGCATTCGGGAACAATCAGAGCACTTGCTGGAAAGGAAGGCGAGCCGGCTCACCGCAGCCGATCCGAATTACCTGAAACTGGTGCAGTTGGAGATGTCATTTGTCGATCAGCTCAGGTACATCTACACACTGACCAAGCGCATCGCCAAAGTGGTGTTGCCGCCGGTACTCGCACAACGCGATTGAGGCAGGGTATCGGGGCGGCGGCGCCCGCCTCCAGCGGTTGCGGACCAAACATCGCGAACTTGCCTACCTTCGGGGGCGCTGTCGATTGTTACCCGGAGCTGCCGGTGACTCCCGCAAGATCTCCCAGGCTGCGGCTTTACTGAGTCCGGCTGCGCGACGAAGCGACTCCAGGGGTGAGCGGCGAGGGTTGAGCGGTCCCTCTGCGTTCTCCCAGTTCGCGATCGTCTGGGCGCTGACACCGACCAGTCCAGCGA
>CBDVAK010000069.1:0-13699 GCA_965371945.1 uncultured Candidatus Competibacteraceae bacterium | reverse complement strand
TCAGCGCTGTCTCGAGCGTACCGCGTCCGCCAGCAGATCCAGCACTTCTACCGTCTGATCCCAGTCGATACAAGCATCGGTGATGCTCTGGCCGTAGCGCAGTTGCGCGCGCGGTCCGATGGGTTGGCTGCCGGCCACCAGATGGCTTTCCAGCATCACCCCTGAAACCGGGCAGAGTTCATCTTCACACAACTGATGGGCGATATCGCGGGCCACCGCCGGCTGGCGGGTATAGTCCTTGCGGCTGTTGCCGTGGCTGAAATCGACCATCAACTGGCGACGCAGACCGGCTTGCTGCAATGCGTCCGCACAGTCCGAAAGCGACTCACGGTCATAGTTGGGCCCCTGGTTGGAGCCGCGCAGGATCAGGTGGCAGGCATCGTTGCCGGTGGTCGCCACGATGGCGGTCAATCCCTGTTTGGTGACCGACAGAAAGTGATGAGGATGGCTGGCGGCCTGGATCGCATCGACCGCAACCTTGATGCTGCCGTCGGTACCGTTCTTGAAGCCCACCGGTACCGATAGGCCCGACGCCAGTTCCCGGTGCACCTGTGATTCCGTGGTGCGTGCGCCGATAGCCCCCCAGCACACCAGATCGGCGACGAACTGGGGGGTGATGGTGTCGAGAAACTCGCATCCCGCTGGCATCCCCATGGCGGCCAGTTCCACCAGCAGTCCGCGAGCCAGCCGCAGGCCTTTGTTGATACTGAAACTGTTGTCCAGGTCGGGGTCGTTGATCAGTCCTTTCCAGCCGACCGTGGTCCGCGGTTTCTCGAAATAGACCCGCATCACCACCAGCAGTTCTTCGGGATGTCTGTCAGCCAGCTTCTTGAGGCGTCCTGCATACTCCAGCGCGGCTTCCACATCGTGTATCGAACAGGGTCCCGCAACCACCAGCAGCCGGGGGTCATGGCCTCCGACCACCCGGGTTGCCGCTTCACGCGAGTTGGCGATGTGCGTTGCCATGGCATCGCTGACCGGCATTTCCTCGAGCAGGATGGCCGGCGGGATCAGCGGCTTCATGTTGGCGATGCGCAGGTCATCGATGAGATGGAACAGCATGCGGTTACCTGCTACGCGGATCGGGCGACCCACTGTAGCGTCTGCAAGGCGTCGGGGAAAGAGCTATGCTAGTGGTATCGAATCAGTACGGCCGCCTGGGTGCCGCATACTCCGGAGACACAGTCTTGCATCGTATTAATGAGCAATTCGTTCTTGATCACCCCGAGTGTCTTGAAGTCCGCAGGACCCTGGATCTGATGCCGTTGCTGCTCCAGGATGAACGGGTCGGGTCGCTGGCCGAGGTGCTGTTTTTTACCCGCATCATCGAGCGTGAATTCCAGGTGTTGCAGGGGCTGCTACTCAGGCTCAGCTAACTCACACACGGCTTTGGTGATGTCTGTCTCAACATCCCGCTTGCTCGCCTTGGCGGTCGTTACGGTCGTGATTTGAGAATGATGGCGTGGATATTGAGCTTCGCCAGTTTTGATTTGATCCGGTCGGCCTGGCGCTTGCTCTCGAAAGGCCCCAGCCGCACCCGGTGCCAGGTGCCGTTGCTGTTTTCCGACAAGTCGATACGGGATTCCAGCCCCTGAAAGGCGAGGCTGGCCTTGAGCCGGTCGGCATCCTGGAAGCCACGAAAAGACCCGGCCTGCAGCATCCACGGGCCCTGGTAGGCAGGACTGGCCCGGGTGCCAGGGGGTGCCAGCTCTTCTTCGGGGATGTTGATTTCCCGATTCGGCAGAATCGCGTAAAAATCATAACGGGGTTTGGCCTCGGGTACCGGGCGGGGTGCCGGTTCGGGTTGTGGCTCCGGCGTGACCGCGGACGGTGGGGCTGGCACGGCAACTTCCGGCTCTGCGTTCTGGCGCCGATCGGACAGGTAGGTCAACAGGGCGACGAACAGACCGACGGCCAGCCCGGTGGTCAGCCACAGCCCCGCGGACACCGGCTTCTTTTTGCGGCGCCCCCGTCCCTTGCGCGGTTTGTAGTCCCGGCGGGTGCTCATATCTTCACATACTCTCCGGTGCCGACACGCCCAGCAGAATCAGGCCGTTGGCCAATGCCTGGCGTACCGCGACGATCAGATTGAGCCGGGCATCGCGAAGTTCCGTGTCTTCGACCAGGAACTGGTGGGCGTTGTAGTAGGTGTGGAAGTCTTGGGCGAGGTCCCGCAAATGGTGTGCCAACACGTGGGGTTCGGAGTTGAGCGCGGCGGCCTCCACAGTCTCGGGGTATCGTGACAGGGTATACATCAGCGTTTTTTCGTGGCTCTCGACCAGCCGTGACATTGCGGCGGTGCCGCGGGCGGGATCATGTTCCCAGCCCCGCTCGGACAATTGCCGGAGTACGCTGCAGACCCGGGCGTGAGCATACTGTATGTAGTACATGGGGTTGTCGCTGGAGTGGGATTTGGCCAGGTCGAGGTCGAAGTCCAGGTGCTGCTCGCAACGGCGCATCACATAAAAAAATCGGGCCGCGTCGGATCCCACTTCCTCGCGCAATTCACGCAGCGTGACGAAGCTGCCGGAGCGGGTTGACATTTGTACTTTGTGGCCGTTGCGGTAGAGATTGGCGAACTGTACCAGCAACACCTGCAGGGCTTCCGGGTCCCTGCCCAGTGCTGCCAGAGCAGCCTTGACCCGTGCCACGTAGCCGTGGTGGTCGGCACCCCAGACGTCGATCACCCGTTCGAAACCGCGATCGAACTTGTCCATGTGGTAGGCGATGTCGGAGGCGAAATAGGTGGTTTGCCCATTCTCGCGTTGAACCACGCGATCCTTTTCATCACCAAATTCGCTGGAACGGAACCACAACGCGCCATCGCGCTCGTAGACGTGGTCGGTGCCGCGCAGCAGTTGCAGAGCACGATTGATCAGTCCTTTGTCGCTCAGTGAGCGTTCCGAGAACCACTCGTCGTACTCGACACCAAAGCCGCGCAGGTCATCGCGGATGTCATCGAGGATGCCGTTGAGAGCGATTTCGAACACGTAACGATAGCGGTTGTCGCCCAGCAGGCTACGTGCCTTGCTGACCAGCGCATCGATGTGTCTCTCCTTGTCACCCCCCTGGGGTTCGTCCAGCGTCACCCCGGCGAATAGCTGCTCGGCTGCGAACACGTAGTCCGTGCCGCGCTCGGCGTGCAGGGTACGGGCGAACTCGCGTATGTAGTCGCCCTTGTAGCCATTGGATGGAAAATCGAAGCGCTCGCCACACAGTTCCAGATAGCGCAGCCAGACACTGGTGGCGAGTATGTCCATCTGCCGGCCGTCATCGTTGACGTAATATTCGCGTTGTACCTCGAAACCCATGGCCTCCAGCAGATTGGCGACGGTGGCGCCGTAGGCAGCACCACGTCCATGGCCGACGTGCAATGGCCCGGTCGGGTTGGCCGATACGAACTCGACCTGTATGCGGTGACCGCAGCCTTGTTCGCTGCGACCGAACTCCTGGCCCAGATCCAGGGCATCGTTCACCACCGCGTGATAGGCGGCTGGCGCCAGAGTGAAATTGATGAATCCAGGCCCTGCGATCTCGATTTTCTCAACCAGCATCGATGCTGGCATGGCCTCCAGCAACAGTTGCGCGAGGTCCCGCGGGCTGCGACGAGCCGGTTTTGCAAGTTGCATTGCCACGTTGCTGGCGAAGTCCCCATGCTTGCGGTCGCGGGTGCGTTCCACATGCACGGACGGCCGTTGGGAAGGGTCGAAGACGCCGTCATCCGCCAACCGGGCCAGCGCATCCTCGATTTGGGCCTGCAAGTGATTCTTCAAGTTCAGCGCCTCGGCTGCTGTATGCGGTCAACCCCCTATTCTAATGCGGCGCAGCAAAGTGGAGAAGCTGGATTTGCGACCGGCAACACGGCCACCCGCTCAAGCATCCGAAATCACCTCAGTAAGTGTCGATGGGGTCCACGTCCAGCGACCAGCGCACTTTGCGAGCGCTGCGCAACGATTCCAGGGCCGGCGCCCAGCGGTCCAGAAACCGATGCAGGGCAGGTCGCGACAGACTGTGGACCATGAGTTGGGCGCGCCAACGGCCGGCCCGGCGTTCCATGGGTGCCGGTACCGGGCCCCACAGCTCGACGCCGGGATCGCCCGGGTGTTGTTGCCTCGCCTCCTCGAGAAATTGCTGGGGCAGGTCCTGATCGGTTGCCTCCGCCCTCAGCAGTGCCTGCCAGGCAAACGGTGGCAGCCCTGCGTCGCGTCGTTCCGCAAGTGCCGATGCGGCGAACCCATGGTATCCGCTGCGTACCAGAGTCTGCAGCAGCGGGTGGGTGGGCTGATGTGTTTGAATCAGTACGTGGCCGGGTTGCTTGCCTCGCCCGGCGCGTCCCGCAACCTGCACGATCAGTTGCGCCATGCGCTCGCTGGCCCTGAAGTCCGCGGACAGCAGCCCCTGGTCGGCGTCCACCACGGCAACCAGTGTCAAGGCCGGGAAATGGTGGCCTTTGGCCAGCATCTGGGTTCCCACCAGCAATTGTGCATCGCCGCGGCGAATGCGTTCCAGGGCGTTGTCCAGCTCTCCTTTGCGGCGGGTGGTATCGCGGTCGACCCGGGTCACGGGGTAGCCGGGAAACAGCCGGGTGAGATTCTGCTCGATGCGCTCGGTGCCCTCGCCGACGCTGTGCAGATCCACATTCTGACAGGACGGGCAACACTCGGGCAGGCTTTGTGCCGCGCCGCAATGGTGGCAGATCAGTCGCTGCAGGCGCCGGTGCAGGGTGAAATGAGCGTCGCAGCGCTGACAGTTGGCGGTCCAGCCGCAGTGATGACAGAGCAGGGTCGGCGCGTAGCCGCGGCGGTTGAGAAATACCAGCACTTGCTCGCCCTTTTCGAGGTGGCTTCTGGCCCGCTCCACCAAGGCGCCGGACATGCCGGCATGCATGGGCTGGCTGCGTATGTCCAGCAGCTCCAGTGTGGGTGGTCGGGCCTTTGCGGCCCGTTGCGGCAACTGCAGATCCCGGTAGCGGCCGGTCTCGACGTTGTGCAGGCTTTCCAGCGAAGGGGTTGCCGAGCCCAGCACCACCGGGATGCCGAGATTGCGGGCACGTACCAGGGCCAGGTCCCGGGCCGAATAGCGAAATCCGTCCTGCTGTGTCAGGGAGGCATCGTGTTCCTCGTCGACGATGATGAGGCCGGGATCCGCCATCGGTGTGAACACGGCGGAACGGGTACCCAGTATGATGGCGGCGCGACCTGCGCCGGCCTGTCGCCAGGCGTCCAGTCTGTCGCGCGCGCCCAGCGCCGAGTGCAGTACCGCGATCGGCTTGTTGAAACGACGTTTGAACCGGGCCACCAGTTGTGGCGCCAGACCAATCTCAGGAACCAGGATCAGTACCTGTCGGCCCTGGGCCAGCACGGTGGCGGCGATGTGCAGGTAGACCTCGGTCTTGCCGCTGCCGGTCACGCCTTCGAGCAAGAAGGTGTGAAATCCGTCCAGGGCCGCCAGCACTGAATCCACGGCGTGGCGCTGGGCCGGATTCAGCTCCGGTGGTTGTTCGGTGGCAACCACGGCCTCCTCGTCGCGAGGCTGTTGCTCTATTGCCAGCCACCCGCGTGCGGTCAGTACGCGGGCCGCTGCGCGCCAGTTGCCGGCGACGGCATCCAACTCCGATCCACCGAGTCCATCGGGTTGCTCGCGCAGCGCCGTCAGCAGGGCTCGTTGCCGATGGCCGAGCCGCACCGAGGGGTCCTGCAGCGCAGCCCGGCCCGGGTCGGTCAAGCGCCAGCGACGTGGGCCACGGATACGATCGGTGGCTGCGGACCGCAACAGGCCGGGCAGCATTGCCGCAAACACCTCGCCGGGGGGGTGGTGGTAGTAGCGTGCAGCCCAGCGACCCAGAGTCATCAGTTCCGTCGGCAGCGGCTGCTGGTCGATGATGTGGTGGATTCGTTTGAGCGTGCTGATCTCGACCGCTGGCTGATCGCAGATCTCCAGCAGTACGCCTGTGCGCCGACCGCGCCCGAACGGAACCTCGACGCGGATTCCCGGGACCAGTTTGGCGGGATCGCAGTGCTCCGGTGGCAGATAGTCAAAACTGCGGTTCAGCGGTGTGGCGACGGCGATACGCAGGATAGTCGGCGGCATGATCGTATTGTGCCCCTGCGCGATCCTCAAGCACACTGGTGAGAACTGCGTGTCCGAACGATTGTCACTTGTGGATAACTCTGTGGAAAAAAGCCCCCGAGCCAGTCAGGGCGTGGGTTTTCACGATCCAGCCCAATTTTCTCCTGTGCGCAGGGAACTGGGCTTATTCTGCATATTTCTCAAATGGATACGAGACTGTAAAAAAGTTCCTTGCCAGCAATATCGTGTATCTTGCCGGTTGCGGCCTCGCGTGGTCGCAGTGTGTATAACTCGCTCATGCGGCTGCTACGACCCGTGCGCCCGACAGGCTCATGGAAGCCGGTCGGGACTCAACGCATGGTCACCAGTTCTTCAGCGCTGGTGGGGTGCAGTGCCACGGTGTCGTCGAAATCCTGTTTGGTCGCACCCATACGGATCGCAACCGCGAAACCCTGCAGCATCTCGTCCGCGCCGCGACCGATGATGTGGCAACCGACGATACGCTCCTTCGCGCCGACGCAGACCAGTTTCATTGCGGTCAACTGCTTGTGTTTCACCGGTGTGTAGTACATGGGTGTGAAGCGGGACTGGTAGATTTTCACCGATGGGCCATGGGTGGCACGGGCCCGCTCTTCGGTCAAACCGACAGTGCCGATCGGCGGGTGGCTGAACACCACGCTGGGAATGTTCTCATAGGGCAGGTGGCGCTCGGTCTTGCCATCGAACAATCGGTCCGCCAGACGTCGGCCGGCGGCGATGGCGACCGGCGTCAACTGGAAGTTGCCGGTAACATCCCCGATCGCGTAGATACCGGGGACATTGGTGTTCTGGAAGCGATCGGTGGAAATGGTGCCGTCTTGTTTCAGTTCGACGCCGGCGGCATCGAGGCCGAGATCGCCGGTCGACAGGCTGCGACCGATCGCCCAGATCAGGGTATCGACATGCAGCTGCCAGTTGGACCCGGAGCACTTGACGCATAGCGAGCCGTCGTCCAATGCCTCCAGTGCTTGCACCTGGGTGGCCGGCAGGATGTTGACACCGTCCTTGATCATTTCCTCCATCAGGGTCTCGCGCAGCATCGCGTCGAAGCTGCGCAGGAACTGTTGCTTGCGCAACAACAGGCTGACTTCGCTGCCCAGCGCGTTGAGCATGCCAGCCAGTTCCACTGCGATATAGCCGGCGCCGACCACCGCCACCCGCGGCGGCAGGTGATCGAGTTCGAAGAAACCATCCGATGTGATGCCGAGATCAGCGCCTGGCAGATCCGGAATGGTCGGGTAGCCACCGCTGGCGATGATCAGGTGATCCGCACTGTAATGCTCACCGGCGACCTCGATGGTGTCCGGTGCCGAAAAGCGCGCCTCGCCCCGGACCAGGTCGACATTGGAGTCGGCCAGGTAGGTGACATACCATTCGTTGATCCCCTTGATGTAGCGGTCACGCGCCTGCTGGATGGTTGGCCAGTCGAATTCAGGCGCTTCGAAGCGAAAACCGTAACCCGGTGCATCGCGAAGTGCATGTGCCAGATCCGCTGTGTACCACATGATCTTCTTGGGGACGCAGCCGACGTTGACGCAAGTCCCGCCCAATCGGCCCTTCTCGATCACCAGGCAACGGGCACCGTAGCGGGCGGCGCGCTCGGCTACCGAGAGGCCGCCGCTGCCGGCACCGATACTGATGAGGTCGTAGTGCTGGCCCATGATGGTATTCTCTCCGGCTTTGGCGCGTTGCGGGTACCCGGCAACTATACCCGTCACACGCGGGTATAAGGCGATCGGTGGAATATCGCCTCAACACGGACCCGACCTAGCGCCGACAGCAACCCTGCCCACAGGATCCGACACCATGCCAAATCCACTGTTGGAAATGCGTGATCTGCCGCCATTTTCACGCATACGCCCGGCACAGGTCGAAACGGCGATCGACCAGGTGCTGGCCGACAACCGGGAGGGTATCGCCCGGATCGTGGCTGCCGAGCGGTTCGACTGGGACCACCTGATCCCGCCGCTGGAGGAAATGGAAGACCGGCTGCACCGTACCTGGTCACCGGTCAGTCACCTGAATGCCGTGCTCAACAGCGAGCCGTTGCGTGGCGCTTACAATGCCTGCCTGCCCAAACTCAGTGCCTATCACACCGAGCTGGCTCAGAATGTGTCATTGCACCGCGCTTACCGGGCTTTGGCCGAAGCACCCGACGCCAGCCGCTTACCAGCGCAATTTCGCATGGCGCTGGAGCATGCCCTGCGCGATTTCAGGCTTGCCGGGGTTGACCTGCCCGAGCACAGCAAGACCCGGTTCAAGGAGATCATGCAGCAGTTGTCCACACTGCAGTCCCGGTTTCAGGACAACGTGCTCGATGCCACCCAATCCTGGACCCTGCATATCACTGACCCGGATCGTCTGGCCGGGGTCCCCGCCAGCGCTTTGGGCGTACTGCGCCAGAATGCGGCCCGCAAAGATCTCGATGGCTGGCTGCTGACCCTGGAATCGCCCAGCTATCTGCCGGTGATGATGCACGCCGACGACCGCGAACTGCGTCGCCAGGCCTATCAGGCATTCGTGACCCGTGGCTCCGACCAGGGGCCCGATGAGGGTCGCTTCGACAACGGTGCCGTCATGGCGCAGATTCTCGCTCTGCGTCATGAAGCGGCGGAACTGACCGGCTTTGGCAACTTCGCGGAACGCTCGCTGGCGACCAAGATGGCGGAATCGGCACAAGAGGTGATCGGATTCCTCGAGGATCTGGCAGCCCGGTCGCGACCGCAGGCTCAGCGTGAGTTCTCTGCGCTCGGGGAGTTCGCCCGCAAAGAGCATGGTGTGGTTGTGCTCGAAGCATGGGATGTCGCCTACTACTCGGAAAAGCTGCGTGTCAGCGAGTACGACGTGTCTCAGGAAATGTTGCGACCCTATTTTCCTGAGGCACGGGTGGTTTCCGGTCTGTTCGCGGTGGCCGAGACGCTGTTCGGGGTTCGCTTGCAGTGCCGCGACGACATCGACGTGTGGCACCCGGATGTGCGTTGCTACCAAGTTGTCGACAACGATAGCGGAATACGCGCTCTTCTGTATATGGATCTTTATGCTCGCGCCAACAAGCGGGGCGGCGCCTGGATGAGTGACTATCGCGGCCGGCGGCGTCTGCCCGCGGGAGTTCAGACACCGGTCGCCTATATCACCTGCAATTTCACCCCCCCGTTGGGGGAAGATCCCGCCCTGTTCACTCACGACGAAGTCATCACCCTGTTCCATGAGTTTGGCCATGCCCTGCACCACATGCTGACCCGCGTCGACTGCGCCGCCGTCGCCGGCATCAACGGCGTCGAGTGGGATGCGGTGGAACTCCCCAGCCAGTTGATGGAGAACTGGTGCTGGGAACGCGAGGCGCTGGACCTGATCTCCGGCCACTACCAAAGTGGTGAGCGGTTGCCCGATTCGCTATATCAGCGCATGCGCGCCGCCCGCACGTTCCAAACGGCGATGCAGATGGTCCGTCAGCTCGAGTTCGCGTTGTTCGATTTTGAATTGCATGCCGGCTACGATCCGATACGCCCGACGCCCATCCTGGATCTCTGGCACCGGGTTCGGGATCGGGTGGCGGTTGCCCCGGTACCGGATTTTGCTCGTTTCCCGCATGCGTTCAGTCACATATTCGCGGGGGGTTACGCGGCGGGTTACTACAGCTACAAGTGGGCGGAAGTGCTGGCCGCGGATGCATTTTCGAGTTTTCTCGACCACGGTATCTTCGACCGTGAGACCGGCCGGCGTTATTTGCGCGAGGTACTGGAAATGGGGGGTTCACGCCGCGCAATGGACAATTTCGTCGCATTCCGTGGACGCAAACCCAGGGTTGAGCCGCTGCTCGAACATTCCGGCATCACCGCCCGAGGGTCAGTAGATGCCTAGTTCGAGGCCGGCAGCCAGCGTCATGCCCATCTCCTCGCAGTCAGCCAGGATCTGCGGGGTGAGTGTTCCGGTGGCGATGATCGGTTCGACGACCTCTTGAAAGGGATAACCCTTGGCGATTCTGCGTATGCTCGACAGCGCACCGCTGCCATCATTGCCGGCGCTGATGAACACGCTGTAGGGGAGGTTGTCGATACGCCCCTCGACCGGATAGTAGGTGCGGTCGAGAAAATCCTTGAGCGCCCCGGACATGTAGCCGAAGTTCTCCGGGGTGCCGAGCAACAAGCCGTCGGCCCACAACAGCTCATCCACCCCGGCCTCGGCGGCGCGCAGCAGACGGGTGTGGGTGTTTTCGATATCACAGTGGGTTGCACCGCGGTAGACTGCTTCGGCCATCGAGTGAGTATTGCCGGTTTGCGAATGGTAGACGATCAACAGATGCTTCATACAGGCTGGAACTTCTTGCTGGCACAGCTGCCAATGTTATACCCGTCTTACCCAGGATTTCGCTCGTATTGGAAGCGCTACATGCTCGGAATCCCGCATGCGATGGGTACTGTCGGCGATGAATGAAGCGGTGGACTCCGTTGCCATGGTGCGTGCCGAGAACCTGGGCAAGCGCATCCCCAGCCCGGAAGGCGAGCTGATCATACTCGACGGTGCAAATCTGTCGGTGGCGGCTGGCGAATCAGTCGCCATACTCGGTGCTTCGGGCTCCGGCAAATCGACCCTGTTGGGGATACTGGCCGGTCTGGACGACCCGGGCAGTGGTCGGGTTCTGCTCGCCGGCGCCGATCTCGGGAGCCTGGACGAGGACGGCCGCGCCCGGCTGCGCGCGGACCGGGTCGGGTTCGTGTTCCAGTCATTTCAGTTGTTACCGGCGTTGACTGCCCTCGAGAACGTCATGCTGCCGCTGGAGCTGGCCGGACACGCGGATGCACAGCCGCGGGCGCGGGAGGTTATGCAGCGGGTTGGGTTGCAGCAGCGCGAGGGTCACTACCCGCGTCAACTGTCCGGCGGCGAACAACAACGGGTCGCGATCGCGCGGGCGTTCGCGGCCGGTCCGGATGTGCTGTTCGCGGACGAGCCGACCGGCAATCTGGATCGCAACACGGGTGAGCGGATCATCCAATTGCTGTTTTCGTTGAATCGTGAGAGCGCCACGACCCTGGTGCTGGTGACTCATGACGTCCGCCTCGCCGGGCTCTGCGACCGGCGTCTGGAGCTGGATGCAGGGCGGCTGGCCGAACTGTGATGTCGATGAGGATACTGACGCTGGCATGGTCCGCCCTGCACCGGGACTGGCGCGGTGGTGAACTTGGCGTGCTGGCGACCGCGCTGTTGATTTCGGTGGCCAGTGTCTCGTCGGTGGGTTTTTTTACCGATCGCGTTCGCCTGGTCATGGAGCGCCAGGGAGCCGAGCTGCAGGCTGCGGATCTGGTGGTCGATTCGCACCAGCCGTTACCTGTCGAGCTGCTCGAGGGGGCCAGGCGGATCGGCCTCGACAGTGCACAAAGCCAGGCATTTCGCAGTGTCTTGCTGGCCGGTGAACGCACCGAGCTTGCCGAAGTGAAGGCGGTTGGCGGTGCCTATCCACTGCGCGGCTCGTTGCGGGTGTCAGACCGCATGTTCGGCGTCGAACGCACCGTGGTGGGTGGCCCCCCGCCAGGGCAGGCCTGGCTGGAACAGCGTTTGTTGCAGGCACTGGAATTGCGCGTCGGTGACCGGGTCGGAGTCGGAGCCATCGATCTGCGAATTGCCGCGGTGTTGACCTTTGAGCCGGATCGAGGCGGCGAGATGTTCGCGATCGCGCCACGGCTGATGATGAGCCTGGCCGATGTGCCCATGACACAGCTGGTTCAACCCGGCAGCCATCTGCACTACCGCTTGATGCTGGCGGGACCTGGCGAGCGTATCGGCGACTACCGGCGCTGGGCCCTGGGTGAACTGCAACCGGGCCAGCATCTCCGAGGTCTTCAGGATGCACGCCCGGAACTGCGTACCGCGCTGCACCGCGCCGGGCAGTTTCTGGGGCTCGCTGCCATGGTCAGTGTGGTGTTGGCGGGGGTGGCGATCGCGGTCGCGGCGCGGCGCTTTGCTGATCGGCACCGCGCCGGCGTGGCGGTGATGCGTTGTCTCGGAGCCACCCAGGGTTTGATCACGCGGATACTGGTTGTTGAGATGACCATGCTGGGGCTGGTGGCGGGTCTGGTCGGGGGCGCGGCTGGTTTCCTGGCCCAGCAACTGCTGGCAGAGATACTGGGTCAGGTGGTTGCCGGTGATCTGCCCGCGCCATCGCTGTGGCCGTTGTTTCCGGCCCTGGTCACCGGTCTGGTGGCATTGCTCGGTTTTGGTCTGCCCCCGATATTGCGCTTGCGTGACGTTGCCCCGGTAAGGGTGCTGCGGGAAGATCTCGGTGGTTGGGGACGGACCTCCGTATGGACCTATCTGATTGCGGTCGCGGGGGTGGCCGCGCTGATGCTGTGGCAGGCAGGAGATACCGGCCTGGCCGCCTGGGTGCTGGCGGGTTGCGTGGTCACTTTGCTGGTGTTGGCGGTGGCGGCCTGGCTGTTGGTGCAGGGTCTGGGCCATTTGCGAGGCAAGGTGGGGGTTGCGTGGCGCTTCGGGCTCGCCAATATCGCCCGCCGTGGAGCCGGCACCGTGGTCCAGGTGGTGGCGCTGGGGTTGGGGATCATGGTGCTGCTGGTACTTACCCTGGTGCGCACTGATCTGTTGTCGGCCTGGCGTGCCAGTCTGCCTCCGGGGGCGCCCAATTTTTTCCTGATCAACATCCAGCCGGGTGAGGTCGAGCCACTGCAGGCATTTCTGGGTGCCCGCGGGGTGGAAACCGCCGGTCTGTTTCCCATGGTGCGTGGACGTCTGACCACGATCAACGGTAGCAAGGTGACCCCGGAGGCGTACCAGAACCCACGGGCGCGGCGCTTGGCGGAGCGTGAGTTCAACCTTTCCTGGGCTGACGCTCTGCAGGTCGGAAACCGGCTGGTGGCGGGACGGTGGTGGCAGCAAGGCGACGATCAGGCGCAGATCTCTATCGAGCGGGATATCGCCGAAACCCTGGGTATCCGACTCGGCGACAACCTCAGGTTCTTGATTGCCGGCGTTGCCATCGAAGCACCGGTGACCAGCCTGCGCGAGGTCAAGTGGGATACTTTTCGCCCCAATTTTTTCGTGCTGTTTCCGCGCGGGGTGCTGGACGACTATCCCGGTACCTGGATCACCAGCTTCTATCTCGGTGACCAGCGGCAGCAGTTGCTGACGGAACTGGTGCGGGCCTTCCCTTCGGTAACGGTACTGGATGTCGATGCACTGATGGTCAGGGTGCGTGGCATCATCGACCGGGTGGCGCTGGCGGTGGAGTTCGTGTTCGGGTTTACCGTGCTGGCCGGTCTGGTCGTGCTCTACGCCGCAGTGCAGGCTACCCGCGACGAACGAATCAGAGAGAGCGCGGTGTTGCGTACGCTGGGGGCGGGACGGCGCGTGGTCATCGGCAGTCTGTTGGCGGAGTTTGCCACCCTGGGGTTGTTGTCGGGAGTGGTGGCGGCATTGGCTGCCTCGGTACTGGGTTATGGCCTCGGCGAGTTCTTGTTCGGCTTTGGCTACCGCCTCGATCCGCTGCTGTGGCTGCTTGGTGCTGTGTTCGGCATCGTGGGTGTGAGTCTGGCCGGGTTGAGCGCCACTCGCGGGGTGCTGAATCAACCCCCCATTGCCG
>CBDVAK010000068.1:0-13902 GCA_965371945.1 uncultured Candidatus Competibacteraceae bacterium | reverse complement strand
GTAGCTGTCCAGCTCACCCCTGACGGGCTCCAGAGCTGCGTTCAAAGTGCTCGTTTACGCCTGCAAACTGCGCCCTTTTGCCTTGCTCTGAAGCCCGTCAGAGGCGATCTGAACAGCTACGGATTGCTCAGGGTGTGCTATGCGCTGGCGGCGAGGAAGCAGGCCAGCGCGCGAGTGCGCTTGCGCAGGCTGTCCAGGCTGCTCCACTCGCGCGGGCTGTGGAAATAGCGCCCGTACGGTCCGAGACCGTCTATGCTCGGGACGCCACCGGCACTGAACAAATTGGCGTCCGAACCACCGCCCTGCAGCGGCGCTTCACCGATTCCCAGTCCTTCGGCGCTGGCCCACTGCTCATAGGACAGGCGCAGTCGCTGGCTGTCCGCGGAGGCTTCCATCGGTGGTCTCAGCAGGCCACCTTCAATTTCCACACGGGCTTTGCGCAGTTTGTCCGCAACAGGGTCGACGCCGGCGAACGGGTCGGCAGCCAGAGCCCGCATGGCGGCGCTCACATGCTCGGCTTCAGCAAGCGAGGTGACCCTGACGTCGATAGTGCAACTGGCGCGGCCGGGGACCGTATTCTTGGCGGTGCCCCCTTCGATGATGCCGACATTCACCGTGGTGCCACGCTCATAATCGGTCAGCGCCTCGATGCTTGGGATCAGCAATGACAGCGCATGAATAGCGTTCACGCCAGCCGCGTGCTCGTTGCCGGCGTGGGCCTCGTGACCGTGTACGGTGATCACGAAGCTGCCGGTACCCTTGCGGGTGGTGACGATATGGTCCTGTTCGCGGCCGGCCTCGAATACCATTGCCGCGCGGGTGAGCGGCGCCAGTTGTTCGATCAGGGCGCGGCTGCTGGGTGAACCCACTTCCTCGTCGCTGTTGCACACGCAACGCAGCTTGAGCTGGTCGAAGCGTTCCGGCGCTGCGCGGCGCACCGCCTGCAGCGCAAAGAATATAGCGCTGAGGCCGGATTTCATGTCCAGTACACCGGGCCCGCGGATATGATCGCCATGCGATTCGGAATCGGGCGGGTCACGTCTGAACTCGAGAAAGCCGGTGCTGCGCGGAAACACGGTGTCGAAATGCCCGACCAGCGCCAACGCAACATCATCGCCCGCTGTCGCCGGGGTGCTGAATACGCGGTGATCGGCGTAGACCTGTCCGGGATCCGGGTGCGCGGTCCGCTGTAACCCGATTGATTGTGCCAGCGCATCGAGCAGGCGTCCGGCGGCTTCGACGTCCTCGCGTGCGCGGCTGTGGCTGGGCTGGTTGACCATGGTCTGCAGCCAGGGCAGCTGTTCGCTCTCGAAAGCCGTGTCCACGGCAGTGCGCAGTGCTTTGGTGTCAGCTGATGACATGGTTTGGGAATCGCTCACGTCGACACCAGTACGGTGCCTTTGGAACCGGGATGTTCGGCTTCGCCCTGCAGTGCGCCGGGCTGTGCGCCGAGTATGTGGATGGCGCCGATCCCGCGGGCCAGGTTGCGCAACGCCTCCTCGATCTTGGGAATCATGCCGCCGACCACGACCTGATCGGTGATCGCCTGGCGTGCCTGCGTCTCGGTGAGGCGGGCGATGCGGCTGTCGGGGTCGTCGCGGTCACGCAGTACACCGGGCACAGCGGTCATCAGGAACAGGTGATCGGCGCCGATCTCGGCGGCGATGGCTGCGGAGACGGTGTCCGCGTTGATGTTATAGACCTGACAGGTTCCTGTTTCGGGGTCGGGGTGCTCGTCGATCGCCAGGGTGTTGAGCACCGGCGTGTAGCCACCTGCCCAGAGATGGCGGATCAGACCGGGGTCGATACGGGTGATTTCGCCCACGAAGCCGAAATCGACCGGGTCGGGGCCGGCGCCGCTAAACACCCTGGGTGGACGCCGTACCGCCACCACTGTCCTGGCGCTGACTCCTGAGATACCAACCGCATTGAGGCCCGAGGCCGTGGCGGCGGCGACCACGTCGACGCTGGTCTCGCCGGCCAGGATCTGTTTCATCACTTGCAGGGTTGCGGCGTCGGTGATCCGCCGGCCGCCCACCTGTTTTTTCTCCAGCTTCAACCGGGCTGTGAGGGTGTTGGCCTGCGGGTTGCCACCGTGACAGATCAGAAACCGCCACCCGGCTCTGGTCAGACCGGCGACCTCGGCGGTGACCGCCGCCAGCCGTGCCGTATCGGCCACCACCTCACCACCGAACTTGAGCACCGCCAGCGGCGGCAGGGTTTCGCCTGTCATCACGGCCACAAGGCAGGGGCGTCGATGCCCTGGCGTTCCGGCAGACCCAGCATCAGGTTCATCGACTGTACCGCCTGTCCCGCCCCGCCCTTGACCAGGTTATCCAGGGCCGTCACCACCAACAGCTGCCGTTCGCCGTTGTCGGCGGGGCCGGCGGTCCAGGACAGATCCACCCACATGCTGCCTTTGATCGCGGCCACTTCGGCGTGGCGTTTGCCTTGTGGCAGCACCCGCACAAAGGCCGAATCCCGGTAGTAGTCCTGGTAGAGGGCGGCGATGGCGGCATCGTCCAGCGAAGCGGGCACGCGCACGAAGCTGTTGGCGAGGATGCCGCGTGCCAGCGGCGCGGAAACCGGTACGAAGTTCAGCGCGAAGCGGGTGTCGTGACCACCCGAGGCGATGGCCTCGTAGAGGATCTGTTCGATCTCCGGCGTGTGCTGGTGGTTGAGTGGTTTGTATATCTTCAGGTTGTTGGCGCGCAGCGGGTGGTGGGTGCCCGCCGAGGCATAGGCGCCGCTGCCGGAGGAACCGGTGGCCGCCACGGTTTGTACCGGCCCGGACAACAGCCCGGCGCGGGCCAGCGGCAACAGCCCGAGCATGATAGTGGTGGCGAAACAACCAGGCGAGGCAACTCTGCGTGCGTCGGCGATCTGATCGCGGTAGAGCTCCGGCAGCCCGAACACCCAGCGTCCATCGAGTTGCTCCGGGTAGGGGTGCTGTTGGCCATAGAATCGGGCATAGACGTCCGCGTCTTTGAGACGATAATCTCCGGACAGATCGATCACCCGCGCGTCGAGCTTTTCGAGCTCTGGCGCCAGTGAGGAGCTGACCTTGTGGGGCAGGCCCAGAAACACGGCATCGACACCGCTGCCCGCCTCCTGCAACGGGATCTCCTCGAACTTGAGACCCGTATCGTTGAGATTGATATGCACCGCTTCCAGCGGCTCACCCACCCGGTCGATACTGCTGACCCTGGCCAGTTCCACCGAGGGGTGGGCGAGCAGCAGACGGATCAACTCGGCGCCGCCGTAACCGGTGCCGCCAACCACGGCAGCGCGAAAACGTGGGTTCCCCGAATCATTGCTCATGTCGATCTCCTTCGCTACGCCCAGAATTCTTTAGTCGACACTGATTCTCGACCCGACCGGGCGGGCTGTCAAAGCGAAAACGCAGAACCCGCCCCACATGAGCGCGATCAACCACGGAGAATCTGCCTCGAGCGTCAGGAGGCCGGGTCACAGGCATAGGAGCGTTCGCTGCCACCCAGATAGCGTCTGCGCTGTAGGGGATCAAAGCCGTCGGCGCCGATCTCGCAGGCTGTCCGGATGCTCAGCAGATCCCACACCCTGACCACGCCGTCGTCACCGGAAGTGGCGAAACGTACGCCATCCGGGTGCATGGCCAGCCGCCAGCTATTGCCGGTGTGGGCTGCGATCGGCACACCGAGTCGTCGCCCGGTGACGGTATCCCACAGGCGTAGCTCGCCGGCCCGGTCGACCACTGCCAGAGTGACGCCGTCGGCCAGTAAAACGGTGTCGGTGGCACCATCGGTGTGGCCGGTCAGCGACATCAGTTGCTGTCCGCCGGCCAAGTCCCAGAGGCTCACCACTTCGTCACTGGAGGCTGTTATCAGGCGCTGTCCGTCGGGGCTGAAGGCGACGCTCCACACCACATCATCGGCGGCGCCGAACTCCTTGAGCAACGAGCCATCCGGCAGCTTGTATATGCCGATCCGGCCGCTGTTGTCGGCAACCGCCAGCAATGCGCCGTCCGGTGACAAGGCGGCACGGGTGATGGCGGCATCTCCGGCATCGATGCGGGCGATGTCAGCCCCGCTGGCGACATCCTGGATGCGTATGCCGCGATCGGCGGCGCTGATGATCTGTTGACCATCGGGACTGAACGCGCACCACCAGATGGCACCGTCGTCATGCTCGCCATCCGCCACCAGGGTGCCGCTGGCGAGATCGCGTATCTGCAATCTGCCGGCGCGATCTCCGGACGCCAGTAGCCGGGAGTCAGGTGAGAAGGCCAGCGCCCATACCCCCTCCCGGTGCTCGCTGTAGACCCGGGGCGGCTGGTCGTGGTTCAGATCCCAGATGCTCACCGACCCCGATCGGTCGCCGGCGGCCAGCAGCCGGCCCTGATCGCCGAATGCAACCGCCCGCGCCGCCCCGCCTGCGACGCGATAGTCTTGCGACAACGGCGCCTCTGGTCCGAAGCGCCACAGCCGGATCAACTGGTCCTCGGCCAGGGTGGCGAGCAGCGTGCCGTCACCGCTGAGGTGCAGGTCGATGATGGGCTGGTCGTGGCCGCTGGGCGTGGTGGAGATGATATCGCCCAGGCGGGTGTCCCAGACCCGCACGGAACCATCCGGCGTGCCGCCGACCAGGCGCTCGCCACTCGGTGTATAGGCCACACCCTGGCTGGATCCGGAGCCACTGAAGGCGGTTGCGCTGACCTTGCCTTCGGGAAATTCGACCACCACCGTGCTGCCATCGCTGCTGGCGGTGGCGAAGCTGTCACCGTCGGGGCTGAATGCCAGCTTCCAGACATCACTTTGGTGCGCGCTGACCAGTGGCGCGAACCGGTACTGGCGCGATTGCAAATCCCAGCCGTAGATTTCACCATCGCCGTTGCCCGCGACCAGGCTTTGGTCATCCGGGCTGAAGGCGACGCTCAGAAAGTCACCCATGCGCTCGATCAGCGGTTCACCCAGTTGTGCGCGCCGGGCCACATCCCACAGCCTTACGGTGCCGTCCTCGCCGGCGGTCGCCAGCATGCTGCCATCATGGCTGAATGCTACACCCCAGACGATATCGTCGCTAAAGGCCAGGCTGGCGGCCTGTTTGATCGATCCCTCACCAGTGGCCCACAGCCGCAGGGTGCCGTCATCGCTGACCGATGCCAGCGAACGACCGTCCGGTGCGAAAGCGATCTCTTCCACGCCTCCCGAATGCCCCTGCAATGGTTCGCCAATTCGTTGCCGGCTGACGCTGTCGATCAGTTCGATGCGTCCGTCGCGTTGACCGGTGGCCAGCATGTTGCCGTCCGCGCTGACCGCCAGATCCAGCGCATCACCGGCAGCGATCGGGGCGCCCAACAGAAACGGACCGTCGCCGGCCAGCACCTGGCGGGAACGGAGCATGGCGGTGCGGGCATCGAAACCGGCTGCTGCAGGCGCTGCCCGCGCAGTGCTCTCAGCAGCCAGCACCAATGCCAGCAGAGGCTCGCTGTCCACCAGCCCGTTGGCCGCGGTGCCCAGGGCGCCGGCAAACTGCCGCACCGCCTCGGCGGTGGCCAGCTCGGCACGCTCTTCGTTGATCTGGGACCGTTGGGACGCCTTGAAAGCAACCACCGAGGCCGCCGTGGCGCCGCCAGCCAGCAGCACCAACACTGCCATGGCGGCATGGCGTCTGCGGCGCGCCCTGGTTTCCTGCTCCGCGGCTGCCTGTTTGGCGGCTTCCATGGCCTCTCGTGAGGCGTTCAGGAACGCCAGTTCCAGGGTATCGAGCTGGTCGCGTCGTTCGGCCGACCATTCCAGCGCCGACAGCAATGGTGTGCCGTGGTAGAGGAGGTCGGGATGCTGCTCCTGCTGGTTCCATTCTGCCGCGGCGTGGCTGATGCGTTCGCGGGCGCGCAGATCATCCCGGCACTCATTGATCCAGCCGCGCAGACGTGGCCAGGTGCGGATCAGCGCTTCGTGGGCAATCTGCACGGTGGTGTCATCGACAGTCAGCAGCCGCGCGTCGGTAAGGCTGGCCACCACCTTGCGCATGGTATCCGGGTCGCTGTCGTGATCAATCTCCGCGTAGTCGAACACCCTGCGGGTGTCCGCCGTGCCTTCGCCGGGGGTGACTAGACGCAGGAACAGGCGCCGGGTGGCCTCCCGTTCGGCTTCGTTGAAGTGATCGTTGAACTTGGCATCGGCAGTCTGGCTGATGGCGCCGGCCACCCCGCCTGCTGCTTCGAAGCCGGCCACGGTCAGCGTGTTGCCGCGGCGTCGCGCCCAGGTCTCCACCAGGGCGTGGGCCACCAGCGGCAGAGCCCCGGCTTCATTGCCGGCTTCATCCAGGATCGCATCGACCAGCCCGCGTTCCAGGTGCAAACCGGCGTGGCGGGCCGGCTCGGCGATGGCGCGCCGCAATTCCGGACCCGACATCGGCCCTACCAACACCTGGTTTTCGGTGATGCGCTCCGCCAGCCAGGGCAGCAAGGCACAGGCGCCGTAGAAGTCCGCCCGTACCGTGATCACCACCCGTACCTGACTGTCGGCCGGGTCGGTCATGGCCGAGAGCGCCTCGGCGAAAGCCTGGCGCTGGGCGGATGGCGCCAGCGTGAACAGTTCCTCGAACTGGTCGATGCACAACAGCAGCGATTGGCCATCGTGTTGGCCGGGACCCAGCCGGCGCGCCAGGGTGGGGCGCTCGAGCAGGTCGTCGATCGATACGGTGGTACCTTCGCGCGCATTCCGGGTCAATTGATAGTGGAATTCCGCCATCGGATCGCGACCGGGTGTAAACAACGCCACCTGCCAGTTCTCGCTACCGGGCAGTGCGCCGGCGCGTATGGCTGGAATCAGACCGGCCCGTACCAGTGATGACTTGCCGCTTCCCGATGGCCCGCCGACCACCAGCACCCGGTGTAGTTGGATACGCCTCACCAGTTCGTCGATCAGCGTCTCGCGACCATAGAAGTAGCGTGCGTCCTCGGGCTGATACGAGGCCAGCCCCTTGTAGGGGCAGGGCGCCTGATGGCTGATCGTGGTTGGGGCGACCGGCTGCTGTCCACGGTCGTCGTTATCGAGTGCATCCAACGCCGCGCTGCGCCAGGTCTCCATGGTCACGAAGCGATCGGCGGGATCGCTCGCCATGCCCTGTTCGAGGACGTCGTGCCACTGAGTCGGAAGTATCGACAGGCGCGTGCCAAGCTCGCCTGGTTCCGGTGGCGGCGTGCCGCTGAGCACGTGCCACAGCAGCGCGCTGGCGGCATAGACGTCCGCTGCCGGCGTGATCAATGCGCTGGCGTCGTTTTGTTCCGGGGCCTGGTACAGTGGCGAGCCGCCAAGCATGGTGGCCTGGCTGCCGCGTTCGACCAGGTCCTTGGCGATGCCCAGGTCACCGACCAGGATGCGTTCATCGATGCCGAGCAATGCACAATCGGGGGTGGCGATGGCGGTGGCATCGTCGTCGTGCTGACGGCGCCTGGCGAGCTGAAAGAGAATGTTGGCCGGTTTCAGATCGCGATGGATGACTCCGGCATCATGCAGTGCGCCGACCCCATCGGCGAGCGCCTCGATAAAGGTCTGCACGCTCCCGGGGTCGCTGGAAACCGGCTGCGCACAGCGTTTCAGACGTTCCGCCAGAGTGCCCTGGTCGGCGAAATCCATGATGAAATAAGGTCGGCCGTCACCGAGCCGGCCGACATCGTGGACGGTTACCACGCTCAGACAACGAATCCGGCGCAGTAACCGTGCCTCCTGCAGAAACCGTTCTACGACCTCGCGGTTGTCGGCCCATTCCGGGTGCAGGATCTTGATCGCCACCAGCGATTGCAGATCCTCGTCCCAGGCTTGGACGACGACCGCGAAGCCGCCCTTCGCGATTTCGCCCCGGACCTCGTAACGACCGACATGAGCGGGCAGCTCCACGGACGCTCTGGTAGTGCTTATAGCTGCCCGCTGACGTCGACGCAGTCCATGACCTCGAGGTCGATGATGTCGTGGTCACGATTGGCGGCACTCACGCAGAGCGTGACCGCATCACCCCTGACGCTGGTGGATGCCGCACTCTGGGTGATATACACAGGATATTCGGCGGTCGGGTGCCAACTGCCCTGCTTGACTCCGAAACGGGCTTCGGAACCGTTGCTGACCTGTTCGATGGTGAAGTTTTCCAGCCACCACACATGGAGATGGTTCTTGGACACATCGGGGGTGAAATTCGCCTCGAAAGTGACCTTGAGTTCATCGCCTTCCTTGGCCACGTCGGTGATCTTGACTTCGCAGCCATCGACCGGACAGGCGTTGGGAGCGGCAGCCCACAGCGTGCCGCTGCCGGCCAGCGAAAGAATGGATGCCAGCGGCAAGGCCGACAGCCAGCGGTATCTGCTGATGGGGGTCATGGGAAACGTCTCCTAATTGCGTGGTGTTACCACGAAGCGTGATCGCACCCCATTGGGTAGAAGTTTAACCGGGGCAAGTCAAGGCATTATTGCCATTTTGGGTAGCTTCTCCATAAATCAGGGCACTGGCGGTGGTGAGGTGGGTGTGGGTGGTGCCTGCCGCGGCCCGGTTTTCGGCTATGGCTCAGGGCGATGAAGGGGTGGCGTGGCTGCGTTGAAAACGGATGCACAGTTGCGCGTGGCCGGCCGGATCCTGCCCCAGCGACAACAAACCGTCGCCCACCAGTTGCAGGGACTGGCGCCGTAGGGTTCCCTGTCCCAGTATTTCGGCCTGGTACCAGGTGCCGTTGGTGCTGTGATCCGTGAGTTC
This sequence comes from uncultured Candidatus Competibacteraceae bacterium, assembly GCA_965371945.1. Classification (GTDB taxonomy): domain Bacteria; phylum Pseudomonadota; class Gammaproteobacteria; order Competibacterales; family JAHEDQ01; genus CBDVAK01. The sequence continues at coordinate 5,176 of CBDVAK010000068.1, read as the reverse complement.
GAAGTGGGTGGCGTGGCAAACCACCGTGGCGTGCTGTCTGGACACCATCGGACTGTCCACCGCCAGGTCGTTTTCCGGTGATCGTCCCAGCGTCAGTTTGTGCCCGACTTCGCTGAGTTCCCGGCATTGCCCACCCAGAGTCAATCGCAGCGTCCCGGCACCGTCACCAGTCGCCGCCAGGGTACGCATGGTGGTGTGCGCGTCGCTTGCCGCGGTGACCAGATACACTGGCACCGGCTCGCTTTTCCCTTTCAGCCGGGCCGCATGTGAGAAATGGGATCGTGCCCGGTATTCGGGGTTCAGTAATGCCACCAGGTCACCGGACAACAGCAGTTCCCCGGGCCGCGACAACGAGGCCACCCGGGCCGCCAGGTTGACGGTATCGCCGTAGATGTCGCCGCGAAAGCCGCGGATCATGGGGCCGGCATGCATTCCGGCCTTGATCTTCAAACCACCGGGCAGCGACTGCTCGATACAGTGGGTGGCGGCCAGAAAGCCATCGTCGGCGGCTTCGAACATCGCCAACAGGGCATCGCCCTCGGTACGTATGACACGTCCACCGGTGGCTTCACTGACCGATACCAGCCGGTCGAGGCAGGCCGCTGTCAACTCGTAGCCGCGCCTGTCTCCCGCGCGTTCGTAGAGCCCGGTGCTGTCGCAGATGTCGGCGAACAGCACCGCGGCTTCGATGGTGTCGCTGGGTTCCAAGTCCTGTTCCCGTCATAGGGCGGTTGTGAGAGTGCATTCTAGCTCGTAATTTCGCTTTGCGTGGCGGGCACATGCGTGTAAACTGCGCCGTGGTTGCGGTGAGGGTACCGTTTTGTGGTGCTGTGCGTTTCTTGCGTACTTAGATATCACTCGGGTTCCGTGTCACCAACCACGTCGCTGTCTGCCCGCGTTGTGCTGAGGTTGATGGTTGTTATCGCCGGCTGTTGCCGGCACATAGTTATGTTGTGAGGAAAGTATGTCAGGTCAATTGGTTTCCGGTGTCGTCAAGTGGTTCAACGATGACAAGGGTTATGGGTTCATCGAACGCGAAAACGGCCCGGACGTGTTTGTGCACTTCCGCGCGATTAATGGAACAGGGCGTCGGAGTTTGAATGAAGGACAGAAGGTCACTTTCGAAGTGACGCAGGGCCAGAAGGGCCTGCAGGCGGAAAACGTTACCGCTGTCGATTGATGATCCTGGCCGCCGGTGCCCGCGGGCATCGGCGGCCATTCTATTCCGGGTCTGCATCGATCAGACCCAGTTGTCTGGTGGTGGTGTTGTTGGTGGCGTGGTCTACCAGGGCACTGCATAGCCCTCAGGCATGCCGCGTTCGGCGCGCAGATAGGCCAGATAGGGGTTGGAGCGTAGCTCCTCCGCCAGTTTTGTGTCGGGCCCGTGGCCCGGGTGCACGATCAGATGGCCCGGCAACGCCAACAGTTTGCGCAGGCTTTGATGCGCCAGTTGGGCGTCGCTCATCGGAAAATCGACCCGCCCGATACTGCCCTGGAACAGGGTGTCCCCCACGAAGATATCCTCGTCAGTGTAATAGCAGCCCTGCCCAGGGGTATGGCCGGGCGTCGATACGAACCGGAATCGCTGCTCACCGACCTGAATCTGGTCGCCATCGTCGAGATCGCGGTCGATGCGCCCGCAGGGTCGGTTCAACTGCGGCATGCCGAACAGCTCTCCCTGCCGGGGCAGGATATCGAACATCGGCCGTTCCAGCCTTGGCAAGCAGGTCAACGCATCGGGAAACAGTTGCTGCAGCTCGACCAGCGCCCCGGCATGGTCGAAGTGCGCGTGGGTCAGTAGTATGGCCTGGACGTCCGGACGCGGGTTCATGGCTGCGTAGATGGCCGGCAACGCTTCACCCTCGCCAGTGTCGATGATGGCGCAGGCGCCACTGCCAGGGTCTTCCGCCAGCCAGGTGTTGACCTGAAACATACCTACCGTGTGACGCGTGATCTTCATGCTGTTGGCAGCTCCACCAGGTGATTCGGGCCAGACCCTACCCGCGGGGCCTGCCTCGGTGGCGATAGCGTTGACAGAAATCGCCTTCATAGCCCCCGGGGCAGGCAAGTATCGTGGAATGGCACCATGCCGGCAATAACGGCGCGCGCAATCAGCAAGCGATTTGGCAAACAGGTTGCGGTCGATGCCGTGGACCTGGAGGTGGCCAGTGGGGAGTGCTGGGGATTGCTCGGTCCGAATGGCGCCGGCAAAACCACCTTGCTGCGCATGATCATCGGCACAACTCCACCCAGTGACGGGCACTTGCAGGTACTGGGCTACCAGATTCCGCGTCAGGCACGGCGGATGCGCCAGTCGATCGGCGTGGTGCCCCAGCACGACAATCTGGATCCCGACTTCAGCGTGCGCCAGAACCTGCGCACCTACGCGGGATTCTTTGGTTTGTCGGGACCGTCACTGGAGCAGCACATCGACAAGTTGCTGGAGTTCGTCGCCCTCCAGCACAAGGCAGATCTCAACATACAGGCGCTGTCGGGTGGTATGCAGCGTCGTTTGTCTCTGGTACGCGCACTGGTCAACCAGCCCAAGCTGCTGATTCTCGATGAGCCGACCACCGGCCTCGACCCCCAGGCCCGGCAACTGATCTGGCAGCGTCTGCGCGAACTGCGCGCCGAGGGCATGACGGTAGTGATTACCAGCCACTACATGGAAGAAGCGCAACGCTTGTGCGATCGGGTCACGGTCATGGATCATGGTCGATTGCTGGATACCGGCTCCCCGGCGGCATTGATCCGTCGCTATATCGAACCGCAGGTGGTGGAGGTGTACGGCGACGGCCTGGACGATTGGCACCAGCGGGTTGGTTCGCGACTGGCGGGGCGCAGCGAACGGGTAGGGGGGACGATGTTCTACTACGCCGCTGACGAGGGGCAGCTGCTGGAAGCCCTGCGTCAGCAACCAGGGCTGACCTATCTGCACCGCCCGGCCAATCTCGAGGATGTGTTTGTCAAGCTCACCGGACGGGAATTGCGCGATGGCTGAGGCGACCCTGTTGCCGGTGGCGTTGCGCTGGGTGCCGGTATGGAAGCGCAACTTTCGGGTCTGGACCCATCTGCTGGGGCCGGCATTGCTCGGCAATTTTGGCGAGCCGCTGCTGTATCTGCTGGCGCTGGGCTATGGCCTGGGCAGCTTTGTCGGCGAGATGCAGGACATGCCCTACATGACCTATCTGGCATCTGGAATCGTGGTGTCCAGCGCCATGTTTGCCGCCAGCTTCGAAAGCATGTACTCGGCCTACACCCGCATGGCGGTACAAAATACCTGGGATGCCATGCTGGCCACGCCCATCGGGGTGGCCGACCTGGTGATCGGTGAGGCGGTGTGGGCGGCCAGCAAGAGCCTGGTCAGTGGTACCGCCATCCTGCTGGTGGCGACCGCGTTGGGTGCGGTGCAGGGCTGGCAGGCCTTGCTGGCGTTGCCGGTGGTGATGCTCACCGGTCTGTGTTTCGCGAGCATGGGTTTGCTGGTGACCGCGGTGGCTCGCAACTACGATTTCTTTCTCTACTACACCACCCTGGTGGTGACGCCGATGCTGCTGGTGGGCGGCGTCTTCTTCCCTCTGCAGCGCATGCCGGATGCGATTCAGCGGTTTTCCGCGCTGCTGCCTTTGTCCCACGCCGTGGGGTTGGTACGACCGCTGGTCACCGGTGGCAGCCCACAGGACGTCGGTCTGCATCTGTCGGTGCTGCTGGCTTATCTGTCGGTGGCACTGGCTCTCGCCATATTTCTGATCCGTCGCCGTCTCAGCGCCTGATCACAACCGCAGCGTGGATTGATGCCGTACCCGGGTGGCTATCCGCCCGGAACGGAGCGCATATTGTCGGGCAGCCAGGTGGCGAGTTCGGGTACCGCGACCAGGATCACCACCATCAGCACCATGAGTGCGAACATCGGCAGGGCAGCCTTGGCGATGTAGTTGATCTCGTGTTTGGTGATGCCCTGCATGACAAACAGGTTGAACCCGATCGGGGGTGTGATCTGCGCCATTTCCACCACCACCACGATAAAGATTCCGAACCAGATCAGGTCGATGCCGGCCTGGCGGATCATCGGTTCGACCACCGCCATGGTCAGCACCACCGATGAGATGCCGTCCAGAAAGCAGCCGATGATGATGTAGAACACGGTCAGCGCCATGATCAGCACGACGGGCGACAGTTCCATCGAGGCGATCCACGCCGCCAGTGACCTGGGCAGCCCGGTAAAGCCCATCGACAGCGACAGAAAGGCCGCCCCGGCGAGGATCAGCGCGATCATGCAGGAGGTCCGGGTGGCGCCCATCAGGCTTTGCATAAACGCGCGCCGGGTCAGGGAACCCTGGCCGGCCGCAAGTGCCAGCGACCCGATGACGCCGAAGGATGCGGCCTCGGTGGCGGTGGCCCAGCCCAGATACATGGACCCGATCACGAACGATACCAGCAGGATGACCGGAATCAGAAAGCGTGACTCGTGGATCTTTTCGATCAGGGTCATCTTCGGCTCGGGAGGTGGCACCTGATCGGGTTTGATGAAGGACCACATCGCCACGTAGCCCATGAACAGGCTGGCCAGCACGAGGCCCGGGATGACTCCGGCCAGAAACAGTTTCGATATCGATTCGTTGATGGTGACGCCGTAGACGATCAGGGTCAGCGAGGGCGGTATCATCAGGCCCAGGGTGGCGGCCCCGGCCAGGGTGCCGATCACCATGTGTTCCGGGTAGCCGCGTTTGCGCAGCTCCGGGATCGACATCTTGCCGACCGTGGTGAGGGTGGCTGCCGAGGAGCCGGAGACTGCCGCGAAAATGGTGCAGCCGACGATGTTGGTGTGCAGCAGGCGCCCGGGCAACGATGCCATCCACGGGCTCAGGCCGCGAAACATGTCCTCGGACAAGCGGGTGCGGTAGAGGATCTCGCCCATCCAGATGAATAACGGCAGGGCGGTCAGCGACCAGCTCGACGACGAAGTCCAGATGGTGGTGATCATGGCGTCGCCGGAGGGTCGTGAGGTAAACAGCTCCATACCCACGAAAGCCACGCCCAACAGCGCCAGCCCGACCCACACGCCGGTGCCCAGCAGCAGGAACAGCACGAACATAAAAATCCCGGTGAGTGCCAGGTATTCCATAGCCTTGCGCCTCTACTCCAGGTGGTGGTCTTCGATCGATTCGTCGCCCAG
>CBDVAK010000067.1:0-13902 GCA_965371945.1 uncultured Candidatus Competibacteraceae bacterium | reverse complement strand
CGCCCGCGCCAATCTTGCCAGAAGGATGGCGGAACTGGCGGCAATGGGGTACTAGGAGGCTGTCCGAGAACAGACTGATCTACTGCGGACAATCCTGATTGGCCATATTTCCCGATCATTTTCGTTAAATAGCGCAACTATTCGCCTCAAATGATCGAAGAATCTGACTCAATCAGGCTCGCCCTCGCTACGATCGCTGTTCTCGGACAGCCTCCTAGCCCGCATTTTCCCGTGGCTACGGATGCGGACTAGTTCAGATACGATGCAGCCGGGCTGGGCGGGGTATTGGCGGGCTCTGTGGCAGTGCGCAATGGTGTCGCTGGTCGCCGCGGCAGTCTTCATCCTGCTGCTCGATCCGTTCGACTCCCTGCCGTTTTCCCTGCCGCTGGCGCGTGCCCCGGTGGCAGGCAACCAGCGCTATGCCTATCCGGCATTGGCCCGTAAGGTCGAATACGACAGTATCGTGGTGGGTACTTCCGCAGCCCGGATGTGGCGGCCCAGGCGTCTCGATGCCGCATTTGGCGCAAACTTTCTGAATCTGTCCATGAATGGCGCCACGCCGTACGAGCAGTATCGTATCGGTTCGCTGTTTCTGCGTCATCATCCAGACCCCGCGGTGATGGTGCTGGCAGTGGACGCCTGGGGTGAGGTGTGGTGCCGGATCGGCGGCTTGACCCGCTACGGCTACCTGGATCTGCCGGAATGGATGTACGACGACAATCCCTGGAACGATCTGCCCTACATGCTCAATACCAGGACGCTACAGATGGCGTGGCGTCAGCTGCAGTACCAGTTCGGTCTGCGCCATCCACGGTTCGGTCTCGACGGCTACATGGATTATACGGGCAAGGCGGGTGGCCGCGACCCGGACAGGATTCGCCGTGAGATCTACGGTGCACAAGGACCGCGACCGCGGCCCGCGCCGCCGACCCGACCGGAATTGTCGGGCGCAACGGTGGCGGCGCTGGAGTTTCCGGCGCTGGGATATTTGCGCTCGCTGCTGGAGGCCGCACCGGCGCAAACGCGCAAGATTGTGGTCATCAATGCTATCCACCGTTTCCGTCAGCCCGTGAGAAATACCGCCGCGGGTCAGCGGCTCGAGGCCTGCAAGCGCGATATCGTGTCGATGGCCGGCGGTTTCCCCAACACATCGGTGGTCGACCTGATGATCGATTCCCCACTGACCCGGGATGATGTCAACTACCTGGACAGTGTGCATATGACACTGGAAGCCGCCGATCAGGTGGTCGAGCTGCTGCGCGAGGCGGTGCTGGAGCGCCGCCGTCGTCCCGATTATTACAAACTGCTGCTGTAAGGGAGCGGGGGGCTGGATGACCGCCGTCAGATCGGCGGTCTGCCGATACGCTGGCGCGGTTTGCCGATCACCGTCTCGATCGCCAGCGCCGCTGCCAATAGCTGCTCCTCCGCGCCATGGCGCGCCAGCAGTTGCAGACCCACTGGCATCCCGAACGGGTCCAGCGCCACCGGCATGGTCAGCGCGCACAACCCCAGATAGTTGGCGACACAGGTGTTGCTGAGCACCGCCAGGTTGGCGTCGCGGTAGGCGTGCAATTCGGTGAGTTGGTCGACCGCCGGCGGCGTGATCGGCACTGTGGGGCAGGCCAATACGTCGATTGCTTCGAATGCTATCGCGGTGCTGGCCGCCAGATCCCGCAGCCGCCGTCGGCGCTGCAGATATTCGCGAGCGCTGAGATTGGCGCCGTCATCGAGCCGCATGGCGAGGTGGGGACTGATGAGGGTTCGCCATTCCGGCAGCTCGGATTCGATAAACTCGTCGCACTCGGCTGAAACCACGCTCCCGGATTGCAACATTTCGACCGCGGTCTGTGCCTGCGGCAGGTGCTGCTCCAGCAGGGTGGCGCCCCGGGTTTCCAGCTCCGCCAGAGTTTTCGATACGGCATCGGCGATCGCTGTTGAACAATGATGCCACAGCGGCTCGCTGCCGTGGCCGATGCGCAAGTTCGCCACTCGCTGTTTGCTACAGCGAGCCAACAGTGCCTGCGGATCGCCCAGAAGTGGATCCAGACTGGCAAAAGCATAGACGGCGTCCGCCACGCTGCGGGTCAGTATGCCGACTGTGTCGAGGGTCGGACTCAACGGCACCACACCCTGGCAGGACCAACGGCCGTGGCTGGTTTTCAGGCCCACGTTGCCAGTCATACTGGCGGGGATGCGAACCGACCCGGCGGTGTCGGTGCCCAGTGCCAGCCAGGCCGATCCCTCGCACAGGCTGACACCGGCGCCGGCACTGGAACCGCCAGGTACCCGATGCACTTCCGGGTCCCAGGGGTTGCGGGGTGTGCCCCAGTGCTGGTTGATCCCCAGGCCGCCGAAGGCCAGCTCCACGGTATGGGTTTTACCTGTAATCACAGCCTGTTGCCGGCGCAACTCGGCGACCACCGGTCCCTCCTGCTGCCAGCGCGGCGGCAGTGCGGTGGAAGTGCCCGCCCAGATCGGCAGATCGCGGACCCCGAACAGATCTTTGACTGAAACCGGGATGCCGGCGAGCGGGTCGTGGGTCTCGCCCCGGCCGCTGCGTTCATCCGCGCTGCGTGCCTGGTCGGTTTGTGGCGCCCAGGTCTGGTAGGCGTGCAAGCGTGCTCCCGGCCCGCTGTGACAGGCCCCAGCCAGTTCCAGTAGCTTCACTGCCGTCACATGCCCAGCATCGAGCAGGCTGCGGATTTCGCTGAGGTCGCTGTAGAGGCAGGTTTCTTCCATGGCTGGACAGGTTAGACTTGCGCGATCGCGGTGTGAAGAGCCGCTGCAGCCAGTTGGGGCCCTTGCCCCGCATTTCAGGAGAGCGATCGATGCGAAAGTTTATCGTCATGTTGTTGCTGTGGGTTCCGGTGGTGTCGGCATTGGGGGCGGAGGGTCTGGTGGTGATCGAGAGCAACCACAGCGTCGGCGAGACCGGCGACCGCCTGGTGGCGGCTCTCGAGACCAAGGGAATGAACGTGTTCGCGCGCATCGACCATGCTGCCGGCGCGGCCGGGGCCGGCCTGGAGCTGCCGGATACGGAGCTGGTCATCTTTGGTAACCCGAAGGTGGGCACTCCGCTGATGCTGTGTGCGCGGACGGTGGCCATCGATCTGCCCCAAAAAGCTTTGATCTGGAAAGATGCGGACGGCAAGGTCTGGTTGGGCTACAACGACCCGGCTTTCCTCGATCAGCGTCATCAGCTCGGCGACAACTGCCAGGCCGTGCTGGCCAAGGTCTCCAAGGCGCTGGGCGCATTCGCCACTGCGGCTACCGCACCCTGAGCGAGCACGTCGACGCTCGCTGCAGAGACGTTCACTACGGACAGATGTATCGATGAAAGTCGACACCATGCGCAGGGTGGACTACTGGGCCGGGATTCCATTGTGTTTCCTGGCCACCCTGCTGGTCAGGCTGACGGCCTGGCTGCGCCGTGGGGATGATCCGGCATCGCGCAAAGTGCTGTTCCTTGAATTGTCCGAGATGGGCAGCGCCATCCTGGTGGATCCCGCCATGCGCAAGATGCGCGCGGCGGGTGCCGAGCTGTATTTCGCCATTTTTGCCAACAACGCGGCCAGTCTGCGTTTGCTGGCGACGGTCGCGGAACAAAACGTCTGCACCATTCGCGAGGACAATCTGCTGCACCTGGCAGTGGACACCTTGCGGTTTCTGGTATGGACCCGGCGCCGGGGCATCGACACGGTCATCGACCTCGAGTTGTTCTCGCGTTACACGGCGTTGCTGACAGGACTCAGTGGTGCCCGCAAACGGGTTGGGTTTCACGGCTTTCACAACGAAGGATTGTATCGCGGTGCCATGCTCACTCACCGGGTGCTCTACAACGCCCACCAGCACATTGCCCGCAACTTCGTGGCACTGGTCAACTCGGCTTTGGCGACGGCCGCCGAACTTCCCTATTCCAAGACCCGTGTCGAGGACAGCGAGATCGTGCTGGCCCGGGCCAGCATCGACGCCGCCACCAGCGAGGCCATGCGTTCGAAGGTCAGGTCCCTGTATCCGGATTACCACCCCGACCGGCACCGATTGGTCCTGATCAACCCCAACGCCAGCGAGCTGTTGCCGCAGCGGCGCTGGATGCCGGCACATTTCGTCACCGTGATACGCAGCCTGCTGGAGGAATATGACGACCTCGTGATATTGATCACCGGGGGTGCCGAAGAGCGCCCGCAGGCCGAGACCCTGAAGACGCAGGTGGACAACGACCGCTGCGTCAACTTCGCCGGACGCAATTCACTGGAGCAATTACCGGCGCTCTACAGTATTTCCCGGTTGATGCTCACCAACGACTCCGGTCCCGGCCATTTCTCGGCAGTGACCGAGCTGTCGACCTACGTGCTGTTTGGTCCCGAGACACCCGCGCTCTACGGTTCGCTCGGAAACAGTACGCCGATCTATGCGGGGCTGGCTTGTTCGCCCTGTGTGAGCGCTGCCAATCATCGCAAGACGCCCTGTACCGACAACGTATGTCTGCAGGTGATCAGCCCCGCCATGGTGCTGGACAAACTGCGGGCCGAGCTCGATTCTCCGGCAACGATGGCGTCGTCACCATGATCGCCGTCCCTGCGGTGCTGTGGGTATACCATGACCATGGATGAGACCCAGCGACCGATGAGCCACCTGTTTGCAGTGCTCGCACGGATGCGTTTTATCCGCCGCTGGGGACTGATGCACAATACCTACCCCGAGAACATCCAGGAGCACTCTCTGCGGGTGGCCATGATCGCACACCTGCTGGCGCTGATCGGCAACCGGATGTTCGATCGCAGCTACGATCCGAATCGGGCCGCTGTGCTGGCGCTCTACCACGATGTCGGTGAAGTGATCACCGGCGATCTGCCCAGCCCGGTCAAGTATTTCAGTCCCGAAATCCGCCAGGCTTACCAGGAGATCGAGTCGGTGGCGGGCCGGAGGCTGCTGGATATGGTGCCGGAACCGCTGCGCCAGGATTTCGAGACACTGCTGCTGCCTGATCCGGCCGACGACGGACTGTGGGCGCTGGTGAAGGCCGCCGACAAGCTTTGCGCGTACACCAAGTGTCTGGAGGAACTGGCCGCCGGGAACCGGGAGTTCGTCAGCGCCGAGCGGAGCCTGAAGGCTGCGGTGCAGGAGTTGGATATGCCCGAGGCACGATGGTTCGTGGAAGTGTTTCTGCCCAGTTTCCGGCTCAATCTTGACCAGTTGTCGGAATAGTCGCGGGTGCCTCGAGTGTGAAGATGGCGGTGGGAGTGGAGCGCCCGCGCACCGTTACCCGACCGACTTCGCGAAACGGGAAACGCGTCTTGCCGGCCAGTTCACGGGTGCGTTCCGACACCATGATGCGGGTGCCATACTCCTTGTTGAGTTGTTCGAGTCTCGCTGCCAGGTTGACGTCATCGCCGTGCACGGTATAGCTGAGTTGATCACCGGTGCCGATCAGGCCGCCGACCACCACGCCAGTGTTGACGCCGATTCGGGCACACAGTCGCAGGTTCGGCTCGAAACTGTGGTGCTGTAGCGCCTGTTGGATTTCAACTGCAGCCGAGACCGCTTCGGCTGCGTGCTCGCTACGCGCCTCGGGCAGGTTGAAACTGGCCAGGATGGCATCACCCTGGAACTGGTTGATGACCCCGCCATGACGGCGCAGGGGGCCGGCCACGACATCGAAGTAGGCGTTGAGCGTGGCCACCAGCCGCGCGGGCGCCAGCGACTCACCGATCCCGGTGAAGCCCTCGATGTCGATGAACAATATGGTGGCCTCACGTGTTTCACCCTGACCGGCCGCCGCCTCCTCGGCGGCATGGGTAACCCGCCTGGCAACCTGTTCGGGTACGAATCGTGACAGATCCTGTGCGGCCGCCCCCTCGACCACGGACTGCACCAGCAACCCCCTTGCCCGGGCGATGGCGAGCGCAAGAATCACGGTAACCGTCAGGATGGACATGATCTTGTCGAACTCCGCTCCCAGCAGCACGCTGTTGGAGGTCATGTAGTCGACATAGTTGCGGGTGATCATGGGATCGTCCGGGTCCACCAGCACCACGTACGCGACCATCGTCGCCCAGCCCAGCGCCGCCACCAGGCCGGCCAGCAGCACATAGCGGACCTCGAAGCGCAGAGTCCGCAGCGCGATGAAGATGAACACATACAGCAGGGTCGGTGACTTCAGATAGAAGGATGCGGGTTGTTCATACTGCAGGTGGAAGCTCCAGATCAGACCCAGCAACAGCAGCATGTCGGTGATCACCGACAGATACAGGAACCAGTCCGGCAGTCGGCGTTGGCGGGCCAGATGGAGGCGCAGCAGAGTGAACACGAAGTAGGCGCCCAGGGCCCAGGGCACCGGTGCGAAGTCGGCATCTTCACCGAAGGTCTTGGGCGCCAGGGTATAGAGCGTCGCAAAAACTGCCACCACCAGTAGCTGGATCCAGCCGATCAGGATCTCGCTGCCGTCCTGTTGACGGTGGATACGCTCGACCACGCGCGGTGGCAGATCCTGGTAGTGGGATTTGCCCAGCATCCGGCGGGCGGTGGCAGGCATATTCACGTTCACGTTCCGGCCAGCGAGAGGTGGGTAAGACGGCGTCGATGACATTGGTTCATGGTGGTTCCGGGTTTGTTGGTGCCGTTGCGCTGCGGTCAGCTCACCACCCGGATCGGGTCAACGCGATCGAGGGTGCCGCCATCCGGGAATACCGCTTTCAAGAGTGTTTCCCATGCCTGCAGAGAGTTAGACTACTCGTTTGGCCAAGAATGAAGGCAACCACGGCAGCCATGCAAGTCGAAACGGGTGGCAGAGTGCATGGAACGCCGGATCTGCTGGGTGTGTTGGTGACCAATCTGGGAACGCCGGATGCGCCTGACAAACGGTCGCTGAGGCGCTTTCTCGGTGAGTTCCTGTGGGACCCGCGACTGGTCGATCTACCACGTCCGTTGTGGTGGGCGATACTGCACGGCGTCATTCTGCGGATACGCCCGGCACGTTCCGTACGCCTTTACAGGAAAGTATGGACCGACCAGGGTTCACCACTGCTGGTGATCTCAAAGCTTCAGGCAGACGCTTTGCAACGGTCTGTGCAAGCCCGCTGCGCTTTGCCGGTACGGGTGGTATTGGCCATGCGCTACGGCAACCCGGCGGTTGCCGAGGGGCTCAGGGAACTGCACCAGGCCGGCGCCCGCCGCGTCCTGTTGCTGCCGCTTTATCCGCAGTACTCGTCGACCACAACCGCCTCCACCTTCGACGCGGTCGCCACCGTGCTGGCTCGCTGGCCTCGCATACCGGAACTGAGGATGGTTTGCGGCTATCATGCAAACAGCGGCTATATCCGTGCATTGGCGGAATCGGTCCGCGAAGCCTGGGACCGGGAACCTCGCGGTGAAAAGCTGGTCTTCTCTTTCCATGGTATCCCCAGACGTTACGTGGAACGTGGCGACCCCTATGCCTGTTTCTGCCACGCGACCGCGCGTCGCGTCGCCGGCCGGCTCGGCTTGAGTCGGGATCAGTGGGCCGTGGTCTTCCAGTCCCGCTTTGGACGCGAGGAATGGTTGCGACCCTACGCCGACCAGAGCCTTCGGGGCTGGGCCGGCTCCGGTGTTCGGCGTATCGACGTCTTGTGCCCGGGGTTTTCGGCCGACTGTCTGGAAACGCTCGAGGAAGTGGGCGGTGAGTTGCAGCGACTGTTCATTGCCGCAGGTGGCGAGCAACTGCGCTACATCCCCGCACTCAATGATCGTCCGGCGCATATCGAAGCACTGACCGAGCTGGTGCTCAAACATCTCGCGGGCTGGCCGGATCCCGTGGTTGCGCAATCCGCTGAGCATCAAGAGTCATCGACCCGGGCTGGGCTGTGAGCGGGTCTGAATTCCATCTTCGCGCTCCCCGCTGGCTGCAGATTCTGATTCCGTTGCTGGTGCTGGGTGTTGCTGTGGCCGGATTCATGGCGCTGCGGGCCACTCGCGCCCAGCGCCCTCCGGTTGTGGTTGAGGAAAAGGCTTATCCGGTGCAGGTGCTGGAGGTACAGCCGGGACCGCTGGCTCCCGAAATATTGCTCTATGGCCGGGTCGAGTCGCCACGCACGGCGGTGCTGAGTGCCGCGGTTGGCGCCGACGTGGTCGAGGTTACCGCTCGAGAGGGCGATACCGTGGCGCAAGGCAGTCAGCTGCTGACCCTGGATGACAGTGACATCCGCCTGCGGGTGGCCCAGCGGCAGGCCGACGTCGACGAGGCCGGGGCGCTGATCGACAGTGAGCAGACCCGCCACAAGGCCAACCTGGAAACCTTGTCTCTGGAGCAGCGTGTGGTCGCCCTGGCGGGCGATGAAGTCAAGCGTATCGAATCGCTGCAAGGGCGCGGGTTGAGTTCGCGGTCGCTGCGTGACCAGGCCCGCCAGGACCAGGAGAAGCAGGCCATGCAGGTCATCAAGCGGCAGCAGGACATCGCTGACCATGATGCCCGGCTGGTCAGCCTGAAGGCGCGCCTGGCCAGAGTGGAGGCACTGCTGGCGCAAGCCCGGCTGGATCTTGGGCGTACCCGGGTGCGGGCACCTTTCACCGGTCGGATCACGTCGGTGTCGGTCGCGCCCGGTGATCGGGTTGCGATTGGTTCGCCGTTGCTGGAAATGTTCGATATCGACGCCGTGGAACTGCGTGCCCAGGTACCCTCATCACAATTGTCGGTGGTTCGTGCCGCGTTGTCGTCCGGGGTGCCAGTCCACGGACAGGCCATGCTGGACACTGGCGCGGTGACGGTACGACTGGATCGCTTTGCGGCCCGCACCGATCCGGCCAGCGGTGGCATCGACGGCCTGCTCGCGGTGCCGCGGGGCGAGCAACTGACCATAGGCCGAATTGTTCCGGTGCGGCTGCGGTTGCCGCCGCGCCCGGGGTTGGTGGAATTGCCGTTCGAGGCGCTCTATGGACGCAACCGCGTCTATGTGCTGGCTGATGAGCGCATGCGCGGTGTCGCCGTGGAGCGGGTCGGTGAGCGGCGCGATGCCAACGGCCGGCCCAGGGTGCTGGTGGCCAGCCCAGAGTTGCGTTCCGGCGATCGGGTAATCGTCACCCAGTTGCCGAATGCCGTCAGCGGACTTCGTGTCAGTATCGCCGAAGATCTGGCGCAGGGGTCCTGACAAGGATTCCATTTGTGGCCAAGACCTTCCAACACCAAAACGACCTGCTGGGAATCTTCGCGCGACACCCGGTCGCCGCGAATCTGTTGATGGTGATGATGATTCTTTCCGGCATCTGGGGACTGACACGGCTCAATACCCAGTTTTTCCCCAGTTTCGAGCTCGATTTCGTTACCGTGCGGGTGATCTGGAGCGGCGCCGCCGCCGAGGACGTGGAGAGCAGCGTCACCAATCCACTGGAGCGCGAGCTCCGTGATCTCAATTTTGTGCGCAAGATGACCTCGACCTCCGGCGATGGTATCTCGGTGATCACCCTCGAATACGACGAGGGTACCGATATGGGAGAAGCTCTGGACGAGGTCAAGGAAAAGGTTTCGCTGGTGCGCACCCTGCCCACCGAGGCCGAGGAGCCGGAGGTGTCGCGGGTGGTGCGGTATGACCCGATCGCCCGGCTGGTGCTGAGCGGGGATCTGGTCCGGCGCGAACTCCGGACCCTGGCCAGGGCCGCGGAGCGCGAGCTGCTGGACCGCGGAATCGCCAAAATCGTGATCACCGGGCTTCCCGAGGAGGAGATCGCGATACAGATACCGTCCGCGGTGCTGACCGAGGTCGGCATGTCATTCAACGAAATCGCCACCCGGATTCGTGATCTGAGCCAGGATCTGCCCGCCGGCTCGGTCGGGCGCGAGGACAGTGCCAGGCAGCTCCGCAGCCTCGATCAGCGGCGGGACGAGACGGGGTTTGCAGCTCTGCCCCTGAAAGTCGATCAGCAGGGGCGGAGATTGACCGTAGGCGATGTCGCGGTGCTGCGCAGAAGACCGCAGAGTAGCGAGGTGCAGGTCACTTTCGAGGGCCGGCCGGCGATCGAATTGCGGCTGATGCGGGCCGAGACCGCGGACACACTCGAATCCGCGCGAATACTGGAGCAATGGCTGGAGGACACTCGCGGGACGCTGCCGGCCGGTGTCGAGATACAAGTCTACGACCAGAACTGGCAACTGCTGCGGGAACGCCTCACCCTGTTGCTCAGGAACGGCGTTGGCGGGCTGTTGCTGGTGGTCGCAATCCTGTTCCTGTTTCTCAACGGTCGCGTGGCGATATGGGTTGCCGTAGGTATCCCGGTATCGTTCCTGGCCACCCTGGGGATACTCTGGGCACTTGGCGGCAGCATCAACATGATCAGTCTGTTCGCGCTGATCATGGCACTGGGCATCATCGTCGACGACGCCATCGTAGTGGGTGAGGACGCGCTGGCACACTACCAGTCCGGCGAGCATCCGCTGCAAGCGGCCGAAGGCGGCGCGCGCAGAATGATGGCCCCGGTGGTCTCTTCCTCGCTGACTACGGTGGCGGCTTTTGTGCCCATCATGTCGGTGGGTGGTGTGATCGGAAACATCATCTTCGATATTCCGCTGATTATCATCTGCGTGATACTGGCATCTCTGATGGAGAGCTTCCTGGTGCTGCCGGGCCATCTCCGTCACAGTTTTCGCAATCTCCATCATGCTCGCCCTGGAGGCCTGCGGCGGCACCTCGACCATGGCTTTGAATATTTCAGGGAGCGGCTGTTTCGGCCTCTGGTGACCAAGGCGGTGGACTTCCGGGCAACCACCCTCGCCACTGCCGTCGGCCTGTTGATACTGGTAGCCGGGCTGGTGGCCGGTGGCCGGATCGGTTTTACTTTTTTCCCCAGCCCGGAAGGGAGTATTTTGACGGCCAGCGCCAGTTTTGTCGCCGGCACCGATCCCGCACGGGTGCGGTTGTTTGCAGCCCACCTGGAGCGGACCCTGGCACTGACCGACCAGGCCCTGGGTGGTGGGCTGGTGGTAGCAGCCGAGACGCGGTTGGGGCTGTCGTCTGTGGCCGGGGGTGCCGCCAGTCAGCGCGGCGAACAGTTCGCGTCGATGATCGTGGAACTGAGCCCTGCGGATGCCCGTGAGGTGCGGCTCAACAGCTTTATGCGTGCCTGGGAACAAGGTATCCGCCGCCCCGCCGGTCTGGAGACCTTGTCGGTCTTTGCCCGAACCGCGGGGCCGCCCGGGCGTGATGTGGATATACGACTCAGCGGCGACGACCCGCAGCGGGTCAAGGCAGCGGCCCGGGAGCTTGCCGACGTGGTGCGCTCCTTCGATGGCATCAGCGCGGTCGAAGATGATCTGCCCTACGGCAGCGAGCAGTACATATACAGCCTGACACCTCAGGCCGAAGCGCTGGGGCTGACGATCGATTCAGTTGGGCGGCAGTTGCGGGCTGCCTACGATGGCGTGTTGGTGCAGATCTTTCAGGACGGTGAAGAGGAGGTCGAGGTCAGGGTTTCCCTGCCCGATGCGGAGCGGCACTCGCTGGCCAGTCTCGACAGTTTCCGTATCCTGCTGCCTGGCGGCATGTCGATGCCGCTGTCGAGCGCGGTGGATTTCACCGCCCGGCGGGGATTTGAAGTGTTGCGTCACGCCGACGGCAGACTTTCCGCGCAAGTCTCAGGTGATGTCGATGCTACGGTAAACAGTGCCGAGGCGGTACTCGCCGATCTGGAAGCGGAGGTGCTGCCGGACCTGGCCCGACGCTACCAGCTTCGTTACTCGCTCGAAGGACGCAGCAAGGACCTCGCCGACACCACCGCCGACATGAAACGCGGTGCGGTGTTTGCGCTGGCGTTCATCTATCTCATCCTGGCCTGGGTGTTTGCTTCCTATGGCTGGCCTCTGGTGGTGATGTCCGCTATCCCTTTCGGTCTGGTCGGCGCCATCACCGGTCACTATCTGATGGGTATCAATCTCACCATATTGTCGTTGTTCGGCATGTTCGGGCTGTCGGGCATCGTCATCAATGATTCCATCGTGCTGGTATCTTTCTTCCGCCATCTCCGGGAGCAGGGCATGGGCACTCGTGAGGCCATCATAGAGGCCTCCTGCCAGCGGCTTCGGGCAGTACTGCTCACTTCTCTGACGACCATCGCCGGCCTCACGCCGTTGCTTTTCGAGACCTCGCTGCAAGCACAATTCCTGATTCCAATGGCGGTGTCCATCTCCTTCGGGCTGGCTTTCTCGACATTGCTGGTGCTGTTGTTCGTACCGGCCCTGTTGTCGGTACACGAGAGCACTGTCGGTCGCTTCCGACACCGACACCGCGTTGTGCCGGATACCATCTGAGGCGCCCCACCGATCGCTGGATCTGCATCTATACTCAGTTCAATGACCGGCACCTAGCCAGGTCAGGGTGAACCGGGCAGTTCGGCAACGTATCCCGGTTGTGACGCGGTCTGGTCGGTAGGTTGGGGGAACAGCATGATCCGTGGCGTGCTCTGCGACCTCAGTGGCGTGGTCTACGTCGGCGATCGCCTGTTGCCGGGGGCACAAGAGGCTTTGCTCAGTCTGCGCGCTGCCGGCGTGCCGCTGCGCTTTGTCACCAATGTCTCGCGCATGCCGCGCTGGCGAATCCTCGATCATCTCTCGGGGCTGGGTATGGAAGTGGCGGAGAACGACCTGTTTACACCGGTGATTGCGGCCCGCGCCTACTTGCTGGAAAAGCAGTTGACCCCCCATCTTCTGGTCCATCCTGATCTGCAGTGTGAACTGGCGGACCTGTGCGGAGAGCATGCCGACGTGGTGCTGCTCGGGGATGCGGGGCACAGTTTTACCTACGAGAGCCTCAACCGGGCGTTTCGGATCCTCATCGAAGGGGCACCGCTGGTAGCATTGGGTTCCAACCGCTATTTTCGGGAAGGGGATGGCCTGAGTCTCGATGCGGGGCCCTTCGTCAAGGCGCTGGAGTATGCCGCGGATACCCGCGCCAGGGTCATGGGTAAGCCATCGTCGGAGTTCTTCCACAGCGCGGTCGCCAGCCTGGGGCTGGACCCCGCCGAAGTGGTGATGGTTGGTGACGATGTCGAAACCGATGTGCAGGGCGCACTGGATGCGGGCATGCAGGCCATACTGGTGCGTACCGGGCAGTATCGGGATGGTGACGCCGCCCGCGTAGCCGATTCGCCGGTACGCATCTGCGACGATATTGGTGCGGCTACCGATCTGATTCTATGATCGGGGACGCAGGAACACGGCGACCGGAGGAGATCACTGTCCAATCCCTGGACGTTCCTGCTCCCGACGGTCAGATTGACACAGGCCGGAGTCGCCGGAACCCTGTCGGTTGCCCTTTGACCGGCAGGAAGGGTCTTCGATGGAGCCGGGAATTTTCTTATACGCAGGTGCTGGTGGGCCGCTACTCATGATCGCATTGCTGCAACGGGTAAGCCGGGCCTGGGTCGAGGTCGATGCCAATCGAATCGCGCAGATCGACGAGGGGCTGCTGGTGTTGATCGGTGTCCAGCCACACGACCAGCCCGACCACAGCGAACGTCTGCTGGAGCGGCTGCTCAACTATCGGGTTTTCAACGATGCCCAGGGGCGTATGAACCGGAGTCTGGTAGACATCGACGGCGGGTTGTTGCTGGTGCCCCAGTTCACGCTGGCGGCGGAGACCCGCAAGGGCCTGCGACCGGGCTTCTCGAGGGCCGCCGCGCCAGACCACGGCAGGGAGCTGTTCGAGGTCATGGTGGCGTCGGCGCGTGATCGCCACAGCCCGGTGGGCTGCGGCCGCTTTGGCGCGGACATGCAGGTGGGGCTGGTCAACGATGGCCCGGTAACGTTCTGGCTGCAAAACTGATACGGACTAGCGGCTGCCGGTGATGAGTGGCGCCAGGTGCAGGGTGTCTTCTGACGGCGTCTTCAGTCTGCCTACCAGACGCCAGTCGTCGGTCTGTAACTGTAGCAGCCAGCGGCTG
>CBDVAK010000066.1:0-13936 GCA_965371945.1 uncultured Candidatus Competibacteraceae bacterium | reverse complement strand
CCCGCATACGAAGCGCTCTACCGGCATCGGTTGTGAGGCAGGTGAGGATGGGGTCAGTTCTCGCATCGTAGCACCGTGCTACGTTGAGAGAACTGACCCCGTTGCTACGGATTCTGACAACTTGAGAGCGAGTGTGTAGGTGTTGCGACTGTTGCAAAAATCCGCGGATATCGTGGTAGGGGCATGGCCCCGGCGCAGGCCTGACGCCGCTGCGCTCGCTCGCTGCCAGATCGTCGCCCATCGTGGTCATAGCGACCGCAACCGCGGGATTCTGGAAAACACCCTGGCGGCGTTCGATGCCTGCCAGCAGGCCGGTTTGTGGGGTATCGAATTCGACCTGCAGTGGACCCGGGACGGTGAACCGGTGGTATCGCACGATCCCAGCGCGAGCCGGGTATTCGGTGTCCGGGATGTGGATATAGCGGAACTCACACGCACCGAGTTGCAGCACCGCTGCCCCGAGATTCCGAGCTTCGAAGAGGTGCTGCATCGCTATGGTGGCCGCATGCACCTGATGATCGAGATCAAGCGGGACACCTTTCATGCCGGCTGTGTGGGACGATTACGGTATTTGTTGCGGGATCTGCAACCGCAACAGGACTATCACCTCATTTCACTGCAGCCGGCACTGTTCGACGTCATTGATTTCGTCCCACTGGCCACCATGCTGCCGGTGGCGGAGACCAACACCCGCGCCTTGCTGGAGCTGACTTTCAGCAAAGGTTACGGTGGCCTCACCGGGCACCATCTGCTGCTCAACGCGAACATGCGGCAACGGCTGCGCGAACGCGGGATGGCGTGGGGTACCGGTTTTGTCGACTCTCCCCGGATTCTGGCACGGGAACTGAACCTGGGCACGCCGTGGTTGTTCAGCGACCGTGCACTGGATCTGCGGCGTTATGTGTCCGCCAACACTGTTTGTTAGGGCAGATCGGCCTGTTTTGTCAGCTTCATGCGGTAGCTCTGGCCCGGGTTCTCCGGGCTTTCTTCGGTCCCGCTGATTTCGTGGCCATCGAGTTTCCCGTCCATGTTTATCTTCATCTGGTCTTTGCGACCACCAAAGAACGGTTTGTGCTCACCATAAAAATGAACTGAAGTCCACAGTGCGATGGTCTCTCCCGAGATCGTGTAACTGCCGGTCGTGTAGTGGGTGATCGAGCCGCCGCTGATCTTGCCGTCCCGCAACGTCAGCGTGCCGACAGTCTCCCACCCGTACAATCCGTAGAACTCAGACTTCCAGATTCCGTTTAGGGAATCAATGTTTGCAGTCATTGGCAACTCCCTGGGCGCGGCTGGCAATGTGTCAGCCCGCGAAACTTGTACACTGCACGGCAGATGCCGGCAAGCAGGCCGCGGAACGGTTAGCGCGGCCGCCTGTACGTGGTACAGGCCCATTGTACCTGCATCCGGCAGTGCGCTGCTTCGACGTGCATCAGTATCTGGGGAGAATCTGTGCGTAAGATTGGATGGCTGGTCATGGGTCTGGTTGTACTTTGCCTTGGTTTGGCCGGGAGCGTCACTGCACAGACCGTGGATTCGCAGCTGGACTACGTGGGAGGTGCGGTCTGCGCGGGTTGCCATCGGCAAGCGGCCACGCAGTGGTCCGGTTCCCACCACGATCTGGCTATGCAGGAGGCCAGTGAGGATACCGTGCTGGGCGCCTTCGACAACGACACCGTCCGGTATTTCGATGTAGAGAGCCGGTTCTTTCGTCGTGACGGTGCGTTCATGGTGAGTACCGAGGGCCCGGATGGGCTCATACACGACTATCCGGTCCGCTATACCTTTGGGGTGTATCCCCTGCAGCAGTATCTGATCGAGTTTCCCGGCGGTCGCTTGCAGGCGCTGGGAATCGCCTGGGACAGCAGACCGGCGGATGCCGGTGGGCAGCGCTGGTTTCATCTTTACCCGGAACAGCGTCTGCAGCCCGGTGATCCACTGCACTGGACCGGTGCGGATCAGACCTGGAATTACATGTGCGCGTTTTGCCATTCCACCGACCTGCAAAAACGCTACGACAGCGCAACCGACAGCTATGAAACCACCTGGGCGGAGATCGACGTTTCCTGCGAGGCCTGCCACGGTCCGGGTTCCCGGCATCAGGCCTGGGCCGAGCGGACACAAGGCTGGCAGGCTTGGGAAGCTGACAAGGGGCTGAGCGTTTCGCTGCTGGAACGCCAGGGCGTGCACTGGTCCACGGACCCGGAGACCGGCAAACCGGTGCGCAGCCCGCCAGCCACGGGCCGTGACGAGATCGAGGTCTGCGCTCCCTGTCATGCCCGACGCAGCACGATTTCTGAAGATGTTCGCCCTGGCCACCCGTTTCTTGACGGCTTCCGGCCCAACCTGTTGAGCGACGGCCTCTATTTTGCGGATGGCCAGATCGAGGACGAGGTCTACGTCTACGGTTCATTTCTGCAAAGCCGTATGTACCAGGCCGGGGTGACCTGCAGCGATTGCCACGATCCTCACAGTCTGGCATTGCGCACTCCGGGTAATGCAGTCTGCACCCGGTGCCATCAGGCGGATCGCTACGACAGCAGTGCTCATCACAAGCATCCCGAGGAGACCGCGGTGGCCTGTGTGGACTGCCACATGCCCGAGCGTATCTATATGGGAGTCGACCTCAGACGCGACCACAGTTTCCGGGTGCCGCGTCCTGATATCTCGGCGCGCCTTGGAACTCCGGAACCCTGCACGACCTGCCACCAGCGGCGCAACGCCCGCTGGGCCGCGGACCAATTGATACGCTGGTATGGCGAGACGCCACGCGGCTATCAGGACTTTGCCGATACGCTGGCGGTTGCGCGCCAGGGCAGTGTCAGCGCCGGTCCCCGGCTCGCCGCGCTGGCCACTGCGCCCGCTGAATCGGCCATCGTCCGTGCCACCGCACTTTCCGAGCTTGGCGGTTTCCTCAACCGGGAAACGCTGGCAGTGGTTGCGCAGAACATCGTCGATCCCGAGCCCCTGGTGCGGCTGGCGGCGCTTGGGACCCTGGATCGTGCGCCCTTGCAACTTCGAGCGCAGCTTGCTTTCGTGCTTTTGGATGACCCGTTGTTGGCGGTTCGCATCGAAGCCGCCAGGGTGCTTGCCGGAATACCACGAGGTGGCCTCGACGGTGAACAGAGCGCACTGCTCGACCGAGCCGAGAACGAGTATGTCGCGTCGCAACTGGCCAATGCCGAACGCCCGGAATCATACCTCAACCTGGGCGGTTTCTATGCGCGAAAAGGCGATACAGCGGCGGCTGAGGTGGCTCTGCAGCGAGCGATCAAATTGCAGCCCCGGTTCGTGCCGGCCTATGTCAACCTGGCTGATCTCTACCGGACACAGGGACGTGACGCGGAAGGTGAGCAGGTTTTGCAGGAAATCGTTGCGAGGGTTCCCACCGCTGCCGGCGCGCACCACGCGCTGGGTTTGCTGCGGGTACGCCGCAACAACATGGACGGCGCGCTTGAATCCCTGGCAATGGCCGCGCGGATGCTTCCTGACTATGTCCGCTACGGCTACGTATACGCAGTGGCGCTCAACAGTGCTGGTCGCAACAACGAGGCGTTAGGTGTGCTGGAACAACTCGTTCGTCGCTACCCTGACAACCCGGAGGTGCTGGGCGCGCTGGTCGGCTATCTGAAGCAATCCGGGGATTTGCTCAGGGCGGCTGACTACGCTGAACGCCTGCAGGCCGTGCAGCGCGCTTCAGGCGCAGCTCCCGCTCGCTGATATAGAGGGTACTGGCGACGATCACCGCGGCCCCGATCATGGCCCCGGATTTCGGCACTTCGCCGAAAGCAACCCATGCCGCGATGCCGATCAGCGGCAGTCGAAAATACTGGAACGGCGCGACGAAGCTGGCAGCACCCACGGCGTATCCGCGGATGTCGAAATAGCTGCGCAGGGTGGCGAATGCCGCCACCAGGGCCAGCAGCGCGAACTCCCAGCTCGAAGGCCAGGTCCAGGCCACCAGCGCGGGTGGCAGACTGGCGATACTGGCTACCACGCCAAAATAGAAAAGCATGGTGGTGGCTGATTCAGTACGCGCCAGCACCTTGCTGATGATCAGGCTGGCCGCAAATAGTATCGAACTGCCGATCGCGAACAGCATGTCGGGCTCGAAGCCCCCTGATGCCGGTTGCAATACGATCAGTGTGCCGGCGAAGCCCACCGCCGTGGCGCTCCAGCGTCGCCACCCCACCACTTCCCGCAACACCAGTGCCGCCAGGACGGTGACAAACAACGGCGCGGTAAAAAACAGCACCGAAGCAGTAGTCAGTGGCAACACGGTAAGCGAGTAAAAACCAAAGTTGATGGCGACGACGCCGAGCAGGGCGCGCAGCAGGTGCAGCGGCAAGCGTGGCGTCGCCAGTCGGCGGCGGCCGCCGCGGATCATGAACGGCAGCAGCAACAACAGTCCCAGCAGGCAGCGTGCGAAGGTGATCTGCATCGAATGTATCTGACCGGTCAGGCCACGGATGCCCAGACCCACGACAGTAGCCGCGGCGCAGGAGGCGAGTATCCACAGCGCGCCGCGCAGGTTGGCTGAAATCTCCCTTTTTTTCACTTCTGATGGTCCGCGGGCAGGGTTTCTGGCAGCAGTATTCCTTCAGCCTGCTAACCTGAGGTTAACGATCATAACCCGGCGGAGAGACGGCATGCACAGTGGATCGAGGTGGGTAGCCGTGAAGGTGTTGCTGGTGGCGTGGGTGGCGGCCCTGCCATCATTGGGTGGCGCCCAGGAACAGGCCATCCTGTCCAGCGGCGACATCGTGCATCCCGTATACGCGGGAAATGGCATGGTTGCCAGCCAGGAGGCGCTGGCGACCCGGATCGGTGTCGGGATTCTCCAGCGAGGCGGCAACGCGGTGGATGCAGCGGTAGCGGTCGGATTCGCGCTGGCGGTGACGCTGCCGCGGGCCGGTAACCTTGGCGGTGGCGGTTTCATGATGGTGCACAGCGCACAGAAGAACGAAACCGTGGCCATCGACTATCGTGAAATGGCGCCGTCAGCGGCGAGCCGTGATATGTATCTTGACCAGAACGGAGACGTCGACCAGGACAAGGCACGATTCAGCTACCAGTCGGTGGGTGTGCCGGGCTCGGTAGCGGGCTTGGCCGGCGCCCTGCAACTGTTTGGCAGCATGAGTCTGTCCGCAGTGATGGCGCCCGCCATCGAGCTGGCGGAAAAGGGCATCGTGGTGACCGCGGACCTCGCTAACTCGCTCAAGAAACGTGAACAGCGGCTCAAGCGCAGCCTGGCCAGTGCGCAGATTTTCTATCGCCCCGACGGCTCTCTCTATCAGCGGGGTGACACCCTGGTGCAAACGGACCTGGCGCAATCGATGAAGCTGATCGCCAGGGACGGTGCCTCTGCTTTCTACCAGGGCCCCATCGCCGACAAGCTGGTTGCCGACATGAAGCTGCACGACGGGCTGATCACGGCCAACGATCTAAAGAACTACAAGATCGCGGTTCGCAAGCCGGTGTGGGGAAACTATCGAGGCTACCGTATCGCGTCGATGCCTCCACCCAGTTCAGGGGGCGTGCATCTGGTCCAGATTCTCAACATCCTCGAGGGTTACCCGATCGGATGGTTGGGCCAGAATGGCGCTGAAACCGTGCACCTGATGGCCGAGGCCATGAAGCTGGCCTATGCCGACCGTGCGGAATATCTGGGTGACCCCGATTTCCACAAGGTCCCGGTGGCGGGGCTGACATCGCCCGGGTATGCAGCACAGCTGCGTGCCGGTATCAACCGCTATCGGGCCCGGCCCTCGTCGGAGATCCGCTACGGTGATCCCGCGCCCTGGGAGAGCAACGAAACCACCCATTTCTCGATCATGGACCGCTGGGGCAACGTGGTTTCCAATACCTACACCATCAATTTCAGCTACGGAACCGGTATCGTCGCCGAAGGCACCGGGATATTGCTCAACAACGAGATGGATGATTTTTCCTCAAAGCCCGGTGTGCCGAACGCGTATGGCCTGGTGGGTGGCGCTGCCAATGCCATCGAGCCACGCAAACGCCCGCTGAGTTCGATGACGCCGACCATCGTCTTCAAGGGTGACCAGCCGTATCTCGCCACCGGCAGCCCCGGGGGCAGTCGTATCATCACCACCACCTTGCAGGTCATCATGAATGTGATCGACCACGATATGAACGTGGCCGCCGCGACCATGGCATCGCGGGTCCACCATCAGTGGCTGCCGGACCAGTTGCGGGTGGAGAAAGGGCTCAGCCCCGACACCGTGGCAAGGCTCGAACAGATGGGTCACCGGGTGGTTGTCAAGAGCGCGATGGGCAGTACTCAGTCGGTGATGCGGGTTGAACAGGGTTTCCTCGGGGCTTCGGACCCACGGCGTCCGGGTGCCCTGACGCTCGGCTATTGAGCTGAGTTGCGTGCGCCCTTGTCCGCCGGTCAGTGCTCGTAGACCCAACGCAGCAGTGCGTCCTGTACCAGTTTTCCCTGCCAGGATTGCAGCCCCGGGTGGTTGAGCAGGGCCACGACGATGTAGCGCCGTCCGCTGCGGCTGAGCAGATAGCCGGCCATGGCGCTGACGGTGTCCAGGGAGCCGGTCTTGATGTGGGCCCGGCCGGCCACCGCCTCGTCACGCAAGCGCTTGCGCATGGTGCCATCGACCGCGACCAGCGGCAGTGAGGAAATGAACTCGGGCATGGTCGGACTGGCGAACGCCAGCGTCAGTATCTGTCCGAGACCGGTGGCACTGATGCGGGTCTTGCGCGACAACCCGGCGCCGTTGTCGAACACCAGGTAGGGCAGCTTCAGTCCGCTGTCGGCCAGCCAGACGTCGATGGCATCACGTGCCTTGGCCTCGGTGGCCGGTGGGTCGAACAATGTCGCGCCCAGGGTCAACGCCAGTTGGCGGGTCATCAGGTTGTTGCTGAACTTGTTCATCCCGCGGATCAGGTCCGACAGCGGCAACGAGTCCATGGCGTAGAACAGCATCGCCTGACTGGGCACGGTGGCGATGCGCAAGCCGCCATCAAGCGTACCTCCCAGTTCCTCCCAAAGCGCTTGAAAAGCTCCGTAGATCTGGCGGCTGCCCAGCCCCACCAGCCGGTAGATGTTGCCGTCTTCACAAGCCGCGGCATAATCCCCTTTCAGAACCACGGTACTGGTATTGGCGCCGACGCTTACCTCCAGCGAGGGTCGATAGTGACGGTTGCTGCATTTTCCCTCGACCAGTCGCAGCCGGTTTTCCACTTCCATGTTGTCCAGCGGCGGCGATACCGCCACTCTCACCCGGCCGGCGTCACGATCAGGGATCAGTGTGAAACGGGTCGACTGGAAGTTGAGGATCAGCGCCGCCGGCGGAGCGTTGTAGACCCGTAGCGGGCGGTCGTCGAAATCCCCGGGGTGGTGGGCGGCCGGTGCAAAATAGCTTTCATCGACGACCAGGTTGCCCTCGATGCGCTGCAGCCCCCGCAAACGCAGTTCGCTCAGCAGTTGCCAGAATCGTTCGGTGGTCAGGAACGGGTCTCCGTAGCCTTTCAGATACAGGTTGCCTTTGAGGACACCGTCGCGGACCGGTGCATCGGTCCATGCCTCGGTCTTCCAGATGTAGCCCGGACCCAGCAGCTGCAGCGCGGCGAAAGTCGTGAGCAGTTTGATCACCGAGGCGGGGTGCCTGGCCTGGCCGGCATTGAACGACAGCAACGGGGTGCTGTCGGCAGCGGCTTCCACCACCAGGAAGCTGGCGGCGCCGGCGGGTATTTTCTGCCGTGCCAGCGCCCGGGTCAGTTCGTCGGGAAGCGGTCCCGCGCTGATGCTTTGGCACCACAGCAGGGCGGCTGTCAGCAGGTATCTGAAAGTCTGGTGGGTCATATGGCGATGGGGCTCAGCAACACCTTGGTGGCGATGGGGGGTTATGATCGGGTACTGGAGCAAATTGGGGAACAGCAATGAGCCAGACGGTGGATCTCTACTACTGGCCGACACCGAACGGCTGGAAGGTGACCATCCTGCTCGAGGAAGCCGGCATCGACTACCACGTAGTGCCGGTAGACATCGGCAGCGGCGCGCAGTTCGAGCCGGATTTTCTCGATATCAGTCCCAACAACAAGATCCCTGCCCTGGTTGATCCCGACGGTCCGGGCGGAGCGCCCATATCGCTGTTCGAGTCGGGGGCGATATTGATTTACCTGGCAGACAAGTGCGGCCGGTTTCTGCCGGTTGAACCGCGGGCCCGCTACCAAGTATTGCAATGGCTGATGTTTCAGGTTGGCGGTGTCGGCCCCATGCTGGGACAGGCACATCACTTTCGTCAATATGCGCCGCAATCCATCGACTACGCAATCGAGCGCTATACTCGCGAGGCCGGACGTCTGTATCAGGTTCTGGATCGCAGGCTGGCGGCATCAGAATACCTTGCTGATGCCTACTCGATTGCCGACATGGCGGTGTTTCCGTGGATCGTGCCACATCGTCGCCAGGGGCAGGATCTGGATGACTTTCCGAATCTGCGGCGCTGGTATGAGTCGATCGATGCCCGGCCCGCCGTCCGCAAGGGGATGGCGGTGTTGCGCGAACGCCGGATTGACCCGAAGATGGACGAACAGGCCCGTCACCATCTGTTCGGTGAGGGGCAGTACCAGCGCTCCTGAACCCCGGGTTTTCCCGGATTGACTGCCCGCAGCAGCGCGTAGCATGTTCGGGTGGCATCGAAGTGGTGCGGTCTGTCGCATCCGTAAATCACAACGAGAGGATGAGAGCCAATGAGAACCCCAAGAGTAATGTCGTTGGTGTTGATGCTTCTGCTGCTGATGGCAGCCGGTCCGTCGCTGGCCCAGAATGATCCACCACACAAGCTGGTCATACAGGTCAGCACCGATGACCCCCGGACCCAGACCATCGCCCTCAACAATGCGGTCAATCTGCAGAAATACTACGGGGTCGACGAAATTGCGATCGAGATCGTAGCCTATGGCCCCGGACTCGGCATGCTCACCGACAACAGCAAGATGGGTCAGCGGGTCGAGAGCCTGGCCATGCAGGACATCACTTTCAGCGCCTGTATGAACACCATGAAAAAGGTCGAGAAAAAAACCGGTACCATGCCCACTCTGCTTGAAGGTGTCGGCGAAGTGACCGCCGGGGTGGTGCGCATCATCGAGCTGCAGGAACAAGGCTACTCCTATATTCGCCCCTGAATCGTGCCCAGCGCCCCGGGCGGCGGGGCGCTGGATATACCCGCGGCACACCGGTTTTCGGTTTTGAGCGTGTGTGCATTGGCGTGGAGGGCAAGGCGGGAATGCGCAGCTTCAGCCGCACTACAGCAAGCATTTCCAACGCAGCCATCCGCGTCAAGGCGCGTGCGATGGGGGCCGAAAACCGGTGTGCCGTGGGTATAACTATGCCATGGTGAAGATTTCCTGGGTGTCGCCTACCCCACGAAGCTGGTGCGGCCCCAGCGATTTCAATGGTAGCGGGCTGTGGTGCGCGAATGCCGCTGATATCAGCAGTTGCTGCCCCAGCGTTTTGCACAGACCTTCGATCCGCGCAGCCTCGTTGGCGGCCGCACCGATCACCGTGAATTCCAGCCGGGTGGGCGTGCCGATGTTGCCGTAGGTTACTTCGCCCAGATGCAGGCCGATGCCCCAGCCCAGCGATGGCTGGCCCTGGGCTGCACGGGTCTGGTTGAGTACCCCGAGCCTTGCCGCGGCATCGTGCGCCGCGTCCAGACCCTGCTGGCACGCCCGTCGCGTAAGCGCGCACTCCCGCTCTATCTCGGGAGCAGCGGTGGCGATCGGGAAGATCGCCAGCACTGCGTCGCCGATGAAACGCAGCACCTCGCCACCATGATCCAGTACCGCGCCGGCCATGCACTCGAAGAACTCGTCCAGCAGTGCCAGGAAGTCCTCCTGGTTCATTGAATCCGCCAAAGGGGTGGAATCGCGAAGATCGCAGAACCACAACACCGCATAGATACGCTCACCGTCGCCGCGTCGTACCAGGCCGTCCATCACCCGTTTGCCGGAGTGTCGACCGAGATAGGTCTCCAGCAGGTTGGTGGCGTTTTGACGCATGGCATGGACCTCGACCAGCCGGCTGAGCAACGGCAATGCCTCGTGCAGATGACCCAGTTGCGCGGTAGTAAAGCCACCCGGGCGGTTGGCGGCCATGGTGACCACATTGATCTGGCCGTCTGAAAAGGTCATCGGCATGGCTACATAGTCGGTGGCGCCTTCGCGATAGAGATCCTCCAGGATTGGAAAATCGAGCACCGGCTTCGGGATATCGAGCCGTCTGCGTACACCGCCGGCGCCTTCGAAAATCGGCGCCAGCGGGCTCTTCAGAAATCTGTCTGACTGCAGCACTTCGTACGGGACCCTGAAGACTTCGATCTCGTCGCGGCCACGCAGCCACCCGTAGCTGGTCGAGAACAGTAGCGGATGCAGGGTGCGCATAAATAGCCACAGCCTTGAAATGGGGACGCCATTGCTGCGCATGCAGGCGGCGAGGCTCGACACCAGCGACGAGGGGTCGGATGCCTGCCAGGCATCGTGCAACAACCACCTGGTTAGCGGGTTGCCGATGATCGCCGGGGTTGGCGCCGGGGACACCGTGGGTTGTTGGCGACCTTCGACCACGATGCTGACCCTGTCGCTGTAGAAAGCCAGATAGCCCGCGATCGCCGCCGCTTCCTGATCGGGTTCCTGGTAACTCCAGACCAGTTTCTCGCCGGCCACGCCAGCGCCGCCAACGTTCCAGTAGCTGGCATTGCCTTTGAAGGGACAGTGGGTATGCTGGCGGTCGGGCTCGAGCAGTTCGCGGCGAACATCCTCGGGTGGGAAGTAGAACGCCGGGTCGTGTCGAGTCTCGTTCATGATCAGGACGTTGTGGCTGTCGGCCAGCAACAGCGAGCCGAGCATAACCCGTACCCGGGCCTGACACGGCTCCACACTGATCCGGTAGGGCTCGGGGTCCACGTCCCCGCCGGCCGCCATCCCACGTTCCAGCACTTCAGTCATGGCACTCACTTCAGTCATGGCACTAGTATCACTGATTCCAAATACCTGCCAATTATAGACCGTGGGGTATACGCGTGGCAGTAATCAGTGGGACTCGACCCGGTCGGCCCCGACCTTGCATGCCGCGCTGGGATTTCCACTAGCTTGTTGACGGGAGGAAATGTGGCAAGCGCCGAGCGTACTGGTCGGGGGCGCGCTATGCAGTGTATGCGCACACTCAAGATGGAGTCTGCGCTGGCAGCGTACCATGCGGCGCTGCGCAGGGGGGCTGACCCCATGGAACTCAGACTGCTCTACGATGCAGTGCGGCGCCGGGCGGGGTACGGCGAGCGCCACTGAACGCAAGCTGGCGGGCCAGGCCCCCCCCTAATCTTCCTCGAGAGCCCGACGTGTGTACTGGTACTCCTGATCGAGCTGAGTGGCGGTGTCGCGCTCGACCAGCCCGGCAATCTTGCCGCCAAGCAGCGGGATGCTGATGGTCGCCTTCATGATGATCTCCTCGACACAGCCACCACCATCCGGGCGCAGGTCGAATTCGCCTTCCAAAACCCCGGGAATCGCGCCAAACTTGCACTGGTAGTCCGCATGTGCGGTACCGTCGTCGAGCAGCGACCACTCCATGATCTCTTCCAGAGCGTTCCAGTCGCTGAAGAATTTCTTGGCAAATGCCGGCGGATTGGCAGGTACTTCGCGGGTCCACTCGATCCGGAAAACGTCATCATCCTGAGCACATTCACTGAAGGTGACATTGCGCGACCCGATGCTTTCGTACTTGGCGCGCAGAAATTCCTCGTCGGTGAGCTTGCCGTAGATCGTGTCGAAGCTGGATTCGAACTGATGCTCGGTTTCGATGGTCATGGTCAACTCCTGGCGCCGGTTCGGGCGGTCCCTGTGAGCGGTTGCTTTGCTGTGATGATTGCGCAGTACACCTGCGACGGGACCGGATCGCCCGACACCGTGCCTGCCCTGCGCACTTGAGTTTAAACTGCCAGCCCGACATCTGTACGCGCAAGGTATAGCACAATTTAGCGGGTCCGCCATCGACCGGCATGCAGCGTGTGGCGCTGTCGGGACATCTGCACTAGCCTATGCAGCTCGTACCAGTACCTGCGTTGTGGCGACGGCCTGGCGGCGCTACTCGCAATCGCCTGTCGTCCAACCGTGCTTCGGAGTCCCGATCTTGAATGATGTGTTCGAAAACCGGTTGCGGCGGCTGACCGGCAGCGACCAGGGGCACCTGCTTCGTGGCGGGCTTATCGGTCTCGAGAAAGAAAGCCTGCGGGTGACGCAGGGTGGCCATATCGCCTCGACGCCACATCCACCTGCATTTGGTTCCGCCCTCACCAATCCCTGGATCACTACCGATTATTCGGAAGCATTGCTGGAATTCATCACGCCACCCATGGCCCGGTTGCAGGACGCCACCGCCTACCTGCGTGATCTGCAGTCGTTTGTTTACCATCGCCTGGCCGACGAGATGCTGTGGGCCACTAGCATGCCCTGTGTTCTGGAGGGAGAACAGAACATACCGATTGCCTGCTACGGGACTTCCAACGCAGGCATGATGAAACAGGTCTATCGACGCGGTCTCGGACTACGCTACGGGCGCGTCATGCAGGTGATTTCCGGCGTCCACTTCAACTATTCGGTACCGACGGAGTTCTGGCCTGTTCACCGGCAACTGGAATCCAGCCGTGTCCCGTTACAGGCGTTTATATCGGATCGCTATTTCGGGCTGATTCGAAACCTGCAACGCTATGGTTGGATGGTGCCCTACCTGTTTGGTGCGTCACCGGCGGTATGCAAATCCTTTTTCGGAGGCGGCGAGTCCGGTCTCAGCGAGCTCGATGCTCATACTTTGTACGAGCCATTTGCCACTTCTCTGCGGGTCAGCGATATCGGCTACCAGAATCGCAAGGAAAAGGAGGGCGGGCTACGCGTGTGCTACGACAATCTCGAGCGCTATGTGGATTCCCTGTCATGGGCGATCGATACCCCACATCCGGAGTATCAGGCGATGGGCGTGATCAAAAATGGCGAATACCAGCAACTCAATGCCAATCTGCTGCAGATCGAGAACGAGTACTACAGCTCGATTCGACCCAAGCAGATACCCCTGCAGGACGAGAAGCCGACCCTTGCATTGCGACGTCGAGGAGTTCGCTATGTGGAATTGCGATCGGCCGATGTCTGTGCTTTCGAACCGATCGGTGTGCGCGAAGACCAGCTCCATTTTCTGGAAGCGTTTCTGCTCTACTGTCTGTTGCAGGATTCGCCACCGATCAGTGCCGGGGAGCGGGCGGAGATCGATTACAATCTGGATACTGCGGCGCGCCGCGGACGTGAGCCCGGGCTCACGCTACGCCAGCAGGGTGGTGACACCGGCTTGCAAAACTGGGCCCGGGACATCTGTACCCGGATGCAGGGTGTCTGCGAGTTGCTCGACGGCGGCGACACGAGCGCGCGCCCATGGACTACGGCGTTGGCGTACCAACGACAGGCGGTCGAGGATGCGGATCACACGCCCTCGGCGCGAATCCTCAGTGAGATGCGTGAGCGAAAGGAGCCATTCTTCGCTTTCGCCCTGCGGCAGTCGCAACAGCACCGCGATTACTTCATGGCCTTGCCGATCGCATCTGCGCGCGAGCAGATGCTGCAACAGGAAGCTCGGCAGAGCGTTGATCGGCAACGCGAGATCGAAGCTGCGGATGAGGTTGATTTCGAACAGTATCTGCAGCGCTATTTTGCGCAACGCGCCTGATCCGTTCCGTTCGCCCTCGCTGGAGGCTGTCGGAGAATAGCGATCGTAGCGAGGGCGAGCCTGATTGAGTCAGATTTTCCGATCATTTGAGGCGAATAGTTGCGCTATTTAACGAAAATGATCGGGAAATATGGCCAATCAGGATTGTCCGCAGTAGATCAGTCTGTTCTCGGACAGCCTCCTAGG
>CBDVAK010000065.1:0-13941 GCA_965371945.1 uncultured Candidatus Competibacteraceae bacterium | reverse complement strand
GATCTGCGAAGGAGTTGGAGGCATCCGGGAGAGCCGGCATCCCCGTCCCGGCTACGAATCTCAGTGGAACGGCGCTGGCCATGATCAGCAACTGCACTTCGGGCCGTTGCCGGCTCTTGTGGTGTGCGTTGGCCGCCATGATCCCATGTACCGTCGTCTTCGCGTTCGGCGCCGAAAGCTGGATCCAATACTCGGCGAACCGAGGCGAAATGTGGGCCTCACGGTATAGATCGAGCCGCGCCACGCTCAGCCCTGCTCCCGCACAAGATAGGAGCCAAGGCGTTGCAACAGGCGCCGATGCCGCTCTGGTGCCAGCGCGCCGATGCTCCCCAACAGGCGGTCCTCCGGCAACACCGCCAGGAATCCCAACCGAATCAGGGAAGGCGCTTTCAAGCCGCTTGCCCCGAAGTCCCCCGCATTCACAAGAATCGGCTCGTCGAAGCCCGGGATCTCTTGATGCAGTTGGGTACTGACCCCGCACACCAGCCAGTCGCCGAAGCCCGGCATCCGCCGGAGCGCGATGCACGGGCGGTCTTTCACCTGACCGTCCGCCTGAGGCAGTGGCGTAAGCACCACATCGCCCTCCTTCACGGCCGCCTCACGTCGTCGGGGCCGTATTCTGGCTCATTGTCGCCATAGGTGCGCGCAAGGGCTTCGCTTCCGAGGCTCGCCCACTGCTCCCGGTCGGCGCCCGATGCGGGCGTTACCACGGTAACCAGCAACTGGGCATTGGGCGGAAGCTCATACGGTTCATCGAGCAAAATGGACCGGCCGTCGTAGTGGGCCTTAAGGGTTATGCTGGGCATGGGAACCTCCTGGAACGGATCTGGACCGCCTCTCGGGACTTGAGGAACCCAAGGTCAAGGCAGTAGGTCACCCGGACATACAGCGCCTGGGACCTGTCCCTAACAGAAACCTCGTACGGATTGATCCGATCGTACCTTTCCTACTATTACAGGTCGACGGCCTTCATCATGACTATCGATGGGCGGCACAGGTGACCCGCATGCCAAGCGGGTGGGCGGATGGATGACACAACCAGCCAGAACGACCTGGGCTGCCGTTACCAGGCAGCTTGAAAGGTTGGCACCGATGTTGTCAGTCCATCTGCATCAGCTTGAAGGTAATGACATCACCGTCTTCGACTTTCACGCCACCGAATGGCGTGACACTGAAATCGGTGACACGGCGCAAGTCGGAAACTGAGCGGTCGTTGACCCACACGCCCCAGATCTGACCTTCTTCCCTACCTATGTTGTCGATCGAGGTAACGGCGCCTACTTCTCTGCCGCCGCGATCGACGAACCGGGCGTCGAACTCATAACTGAGCCCGGGCGGTAGGGCCGTTGCCGCATCCAGCGCCTGGGTGACCGAATTGTGGAGCCCGGTCGGCACCTGCGCGAAAGTCTTCGTGACACCGTTGCTGAAATCGATATGGAGGGTGACTGACATCTCTTGCTCCTCTCCACCGGAGGTTCGTGGCTGGCGAGCCTCAAAGTTCCGGTGTTGTTTGCCGGTTGTCTGAGTGGACTGTTGCTGCCCCCTGAACTTGTGTGGCAAACCCAAATATTGGGTCTGTGATCCACTTTGGGCATTGCAAAGATTACCTCGTTCGCATACCCGATTCTGTGAACAATTGACATTCCATCCCGGAAGAATCCTGCGGTGAACATCCTGGAACCTGAAGCGTGGTCCGGGTCATTTTCCGATTGTGGCCTCCAGCCGAATTGCTTGCAGGGGGCCAGCCGATATCAAAGAAACGGACTGGCCACGAGATTTCTACGGAGGCGATCCGCTGGTATTTCTGGTTGCGGCCCTACAATGTCTCCAGGACATGTTCGAGTGATTTGGGTTGGTCGCTGCCTGGCTGCTCTTCAGCCTTCTGTCTGGCTGCCTCGGCAATGGTGCCGTCCCAGAGCAGGGTGCGGACTACCGCAACGGTATCGGTGCCGTCCGGTATCAGTTCCATGGCCACGGAGCGACCCGAAAAGCTTTTCAGAATGCGCCCGTCGGCGCCGCAGTTACCCCAGCACATCCGGGTCGAGCTGCTTTCCTGAGCCTCTCCGTACTTGGCCTGTAGTGTGTCCCTTACGGTTGCCAACGGCGTGGAGTGCCCCAGGTCCACCAGTCGCGTGATCTGATAGATACGTTGCTCAAACGGGTCAGCCAGATACAGGTAGTGAACACCCTTTTCAGAGGTTTCCGCGGCATAGGCGACCGCCTCGGGAGCGCCGTCTTCGCGGGGGACCCTGATTCCCATGGGCGTTGGCTTGCGTGAAAAATCCAGGTCTTCGCGTTGTTGCCGGGCCTCATCGGTACTCATACCCAGTTCGACGCCCAAAGTGTCCACCGCGGGCAGCACTGAGGCGGGCGCAGCTGCGTCCACCTCAGTGTCCGGGCTGGGTTGTGGCACAGCTTCCGGCGTGGTTGCGGGCTGTTTCGTGGAGGGGCCGCCCGGCGTGACCGGCGGCTGCTCCGGGTGCTCGGCGTGGTCCGTGACGTCGTTGCGCGTCGGTGACGGCTGCTTGGTGGGGGCTGGTGCTGGTGCGGCATCGACACTCGCTTGCAAGTGCTCAAGCAGGTCTATCGTTGCCTGGCCATCATCGGCGAGATTGTTGTCGCGCTGATAGCCTTTGATGGCTTCCCGGGTCTGTGGTCCCATCAGACCGTCTGCGCTACCCGAGGCATAGCCGAGCCGCAGCAACAGCGTTTGCATCTTTTCGATATCACTGCGTTCGGTGAGCTGGCCGGGTTGATCCGGCGTCGCTTGTGCGGGTTGCGCGCTCGCCTGCTCC
Source organism: uncultured Candidatus Competibacteraceae bacterium (assembly GCA_965371945.1). Classification (GTDB taxonomy): domain Bacteria; phylum Pseudomonadota; class Gammaproteobacteria; order Competibacterales; family JAHEDQ01; genus CBDVAK01. Next base: position 11,146 of record CBDVAK010000065.1, on the reverse strand, counting down.
GACTTCTGTGGCTCCTTGCTGCCACCGGAGAAGAAATCGACGACCGCCTTGTAGTTCGACTTCATATCACCGACAAACTGGTCGAACGGGTCTGCCTCCTGGGCAATCGCTGTCGCCGAGACGACCGTCAGTAATACCGCCAAGCACCACGCCCGGTCTGCCGGCTTGCGAGGGCTACGGCGGTGGATGATCGGAATGGCTTGTCGCATCAATACATCAAGCCTCTAAGAACCCTGGAAGAGGCCATGGACGACTGGAGGTTCCGACTTCTTATGCTGCCGGTCGGGACGAACTCCACGGAGAAGTGGGTCCGGGATCATTTGTTAATTTTGTGGATGGCGATTCCATTTACCGACAGTGCCGCCTCATGCACTGACTCGAACAGCGTCGGGTGGCCGTGAATGGTCCTCGCCAGGTCTTCAGAGCTGGCACCAAAAGCCATCGCCAGCACCAGCTCCTGGATCAGTTCCGATGCCATTGGGCCGATGATATGGGCACCCAGCAAGAGATCGGTCTCGGCATGGGCCAGAATTTTCACCGTACCTGCGGCGGCATCCATGGCCTTGGCGCGTCCATTGGCGGCGAAGGAGAAAGTGCCCACTTTGTAGTCGATCCCTTCTGACTTGAGGGTTTGCTCGGTTTTGCCCACCCACGCGATTTCCGGATCGGTGTAGATGATCCAGGGAATAGTGTCGTAGTTCATGTCTGCGTGATGGCCGGCGATCAGCTCCGCTACCATCACGCCTTCTTCGGAGCCCTTGTGGGCAAGCATGGGACCGCGAACACAGTCGCCAACCGCGTAGATCCCCGGCAGGTTGGTCCGGCAATGCTCGTCGACATGAATAAATCCGCGCTCATCAAGCAGCAGATCGGTCTCGGCGGCGGCCAGGTTGGCGGTGCTGGGGATTCGCCCCACGCATACCAGCAGACGCTCGACACGCATGGTATGGTCGCCTTCGTTGTCCTGATACCGCACGGTCACCAGTTTCTCCGCAGCGCTGGTGCCGGTGACCCTCGCGCCCAGGCGGATATCCAGTCCCTGTTTGTTGAAATAGCGCAATGCCTCCTTGGCGATCTGGCGATCGACCGGAGCCAGGAAGGTATCCACGGCTTCCAGCATGATCACCTCGGCACCGAGGCGTTTCCATATGCTGCCGAGTTCCAGGCCGATGACGCCGGCACCGATGATGCCCAGTCGCTTCGGGACCTCCGTGAAGTTGAGACCACCGGTAGAGTCGACGATCATGGTGCCATCGGTTGGTGCGGCGGCGATTTCCGCCGGTACGGAGCCGGTCGCCAGAATCACGCTGTTCGCACCGACCTGCTGTTGACTGCCGTCCGCAGCGGTGATCTCGATCTGTTTGCCGGCTAGCAGTCGGCCGTGCCCCTGCAGCCAGGTGATCCCGTTTGCCTTGAACAGTTGTGCGATGCCTCCGGTCAACTGCGCGACGATCTTTTCCTTGCGCTGTTGCATCTTGCCGACATCGAATTCGAAGCTCGCGATGTTGATGCCGTGATTGGGCAATGTCGTGTTCAGGGCATGCACGTGTTCCGAGGTTTCCAGCAGTGTTTTGGATGGTATGCAGCCGACATTGAGACAGGTTCCACCCAGCGCAGGTTTGCCACTGGTGTTGATCCACTGGTCTATGCAGGCGGTCGACAGACCCAACTGAGCACAGCGGATCGCGGCGACATAGCCGGCGGGACCGCCACCTACCACAACGACGTCATAGGACTTTGGCATCACTTGCCTCTGCAATGTGTTGGACGAATAGCGAAGCTCCGGGCCGCCTCGGCCCTAGAGCTGCCGGCGCTGGGAACCGAAGCGGTCAGACCTGTAACAGCAGGCGGGCCGGGTCTTCCAGAACTTCCTTGATCGTCACCAGGAACCTGACCGCTTCCTTGCCGTCGATAATCCGGTGATCATAGGACAGCGCCAGATACATCATGGGACGGGCGACGATTTCACCGTCCACCACGATCGGGCGATTGATGGTCTTGTGCATCCCCAGGATGGCGCTCTGGGGCGGATTGAGTATCGGTGTCGACATCATGGACCCGAACACACCGCCGTTGGTAATCGAGAAGGTGCCACCGGTGAGGTCGTCGAGCCCGATTGTGCCAGCCTTGCCCCGGGCACCGAAGTCCGCGATCGCTTTCTCGATCTCCGCGACTGACAGCTTGTCACAATCGCGCACGATGGGAACCATCAAGCCGCGCTCCGTTGCGACCGCGATACCGATATCGTAGTAACCGTGATAGACGATGTCGCCACCATCGATTGATGCGTTGACTGTCGGGAACCGCTTCAGTGCCTCGACCGCCGATTTGACGAACAGCGACATGAACCCGAGGCGGATTCCATGCGTTTTCTCGAACAGTTCCTTGTAGCGGCTGCGTAGTTCGATCACCGGCTTCATGTTGACTTCATTGAAGGTGGTGAGAATTGCCGCGTTGCTTTGGACTTCTACCAATCGCTCGGCGATACGACGACGCAGCCGGGTCATGGGAACCCGTTGCTCCAGGCGTCCCTCGGATTCCGGTTGCAAGGCGGGGGCGGGTGGAGTTTTCGGTGCGGGTGGGGGAGGCGGCGGTGGCGCCGGTCGTTCCGCGGCTGGCGGTGGTTTCGCCGGGGTCGCATCACGCTGCTCAAGGTGTTTGAGGACGTCACCCTTGGTAATCCGGCCTTTGGGCCCGGTCGCGGTGATGGCCGCCGGGTCCAGGTCGTGTTCGTCGACCAGTCGCCGCACCGCCGGCCCGAGCGGGATCTCGATCGGTTGCAGGGTCGGTGGAGATGCCTCTATCTCCTCGGCGGCGGGCTCCGGGCTGGCGGCGACAGCGTCGGTATCCACTTTCGCCAGCAGCTCACCGGCAGTGACCGTGTCACCGTCTTTGCGCAGGATTTCGGTCAGGACTCCATCTACCGGTGATGGCACTTCCAGCACAACCTTGTCGGTTTCAAGGTCCACCAGGTTTTCGTCACGGCTGACGGCCTCACCAGGGCGTTTGTGCCAGGTGACGAGCGTGGCATCTGCAACGGATTCCGGCAGGCTGGGAACTTTAACCTCGACGCTCATTTTCCTTCCTTCGGCCTATGGTCTGATAGTTGGAGTGGGCATTCATGTCCGCGGGCGCCTCATCAGCCTTCCAGAGCCTGGCGGACCAGTTCGGTTTGTTGTTCCACATGAACGCTGAAACGCCCCACCGCGGGGGACGCGGATGGCTCGCGGCCGGCATAGCTCAGAACATGCTTTGGAGTCAGGCTGGCGCGCAGGCGATGCTGGATCTGGTACCAGGCGCCCTGGTTCTCGGGTTCTTCCTGGGCCCAGACGATATGCTTGGCCTTGGGATAGCGGCGTATCTGCTCCTCGAAACACTCCTGCGGAAACGGGTATAGCTGTTCGATCCGAACCACGGCCACGTTACCTAGATTTCGCTCCCGCCGGGTTTCCAGGATATCGTAGTAGACCTTGCCGCCGCAGAACACGATACGATCCACATTCTTTGGTTTGATGTCATCCACTTCCGGCATCACCGTGTAGAACTCACCCTCGCACAGGTCCTCGAGCGGATTCACCGCCAGCCGGTGGCGTAGCAGGCTCTTGGGACTCATGATCACCAGCGGTTTTCGGAAAGTGCGGATCATCTGGCGACGCAGCAGGTGGTAGACCTGTGCGGGGGTGGTCGGTGTACAGACCTGAATATTGTGCTCGGCACACAACTGCAGATAGCGTTCCAGACGGGCGGAAGAATGTTCCGGACCCTGACCCTCGAAGCCGTGGGGTAGCAGCATCGTCAACCCGCTCAGCCTGCCCCATTTGGTTTCGCCTGACGCGATAAACTGGTCTATGACTACCTGGGCGCCGTTGGCGAAATCACCGAACTGTGCTTCCCAGACCACCAGTGTGGCCGGTTCGGCAGTTGCGTAACCGTACTCGAAGCCCAGCACCGCCTCTTCCGAAAGCAGCGAGTCGAGGACCAGGAAGAATGGCTGGTCCCGGGCCAGATGCTGCAGTGGGACATAGGATGTTCCGTCTTTCTGATTGTGCAATACCGAATGCCGATGAAAGAATGTACCACGCCCGGAGTCCTGACCCGATATTCGGACCTGGTAGCCATCCTTCAACAATGTGGCGTAGGCCATGTTCTCGGCAAATCCCCAGTCCAACGGCAAAGCGCCGGCCGCCATCTTGCGGCGGTCGTCCATGATTTTGGCGACTCTGGGGTTGAGTTCGAAGCCTTCCGGCCAGCTCAGCATGCGCGCTGACAAATCGCGCACGGTTTCCAGCGGCACTGCGGTGATGACAGGCGCGTTCCAGTCCTGCTTCAGATAGGGTGACCAGTCGGTGGCGAACTCGCTGGTAACGCCTTCGAGAGTTGGGCGTGATACCTGCCGGCCCTCATCCAGAGCATCGCGGTACTCGCGGACCATCGTGTCGGCCTGCGCGGCACTGATGATTCCCTCGGCGATCAGCCGGTCCGCGTAGACTTTGCGGGCGGTTGGGTGGGCCTTGATCTTGCGGTACATCATTGGCTGCGTGGCGGATGGTTCGTCCGCCTCGTTGTGACCGTGGCGGCGATAGCAGACCACATCGATCACCACATCCTTGTTAAAGCGGGCGCGGTATTCGAGGGCGAGGCGGGTCACGAACAGCGTTGCTTCGGGGTCGTCACCATTGACGTGGAAAATCGGGCATTCGACCATTTTGACGACATCGGTACAGTATTCCGACGAACGCGCGTCCTGTAGCGCACTGGTGGTAAAGCCGATCTGGTTGTTGATCACCACATGAATCGTGCCGCCGGTCCGGTATCCCCGTACCAGTGACATTTGCAGCGTCTCCATGACCACACCCTGCCCGGCCACAGCAGCGTCGCCGTGCACCAGAATGGCCATGACCTGCACGCGATCGCTGTCACGGCGGCGCTGTTGACGGGCCCGCACCGATCCCTCGACCACCGGGTTGACGATTTCCAGGTGGGACGGATTGAAAGCCAGCGCCAGATGAACCGGACCACCGGGGGTTTCCAGGTCCGAGGAAAAGCCCATGTGATACTTGACGTCCCCGGAAGAACTCAAGCCAGCCTCGACTTTACCCTCAAATTCTTCGAACAGAACCTGTGGGGATTTTCCAAAGATATTGACCAGCACGTTGAGGCGGCCGCGATGCGCCATGCCGATCACGAGTTCCTTGACGCCATTGGCGCCGGCGCCCTGTATGAGCGCATCGAGCAGTGGAATCAGACCGTCGCCACCCTCCAGGGAAAACCGTTTCTGGCCGACGTATCGACTGTGGAGGTATTTTTCCAACCCTTCCGCCGCGGTCAGCGATTTGAGCAGATCCACGCGCTCCGGATCGCTGAGCTGCAATTCCGCGCCGGATTCCTCCATCTGACGCTGGATCCACCGCTTCTCGACGGTGTCGGTGACGTGCATGTACTGGACGCCGATATTGCGGGTGTAGACTTTCTTGACCAGCTTGATGATATCCCGCAGCCGCATCTCATCATCGGCGAACAGCGAGCCGGTGTTGAACACGGTATCCATGTCAGCCTCGCTCAGGCTGTGATACATCGGTTCCAGATCCTGCAGCGAGCGGCGATCCCGCAGTTGCAGCGGATCGATATTGGCGCCCTGATGGCCGCGCACACGGTAGTAGTTGATGAGCCTCAGCACGGAGCCCTGTTTGCGAGCTGCATCGGAGTCCATCGCGTGGCGCAGCACGGTGGGTGGTTCGGTCGCCAGCCGGGCGAAAGACTCGCGAATGGGCGTGTGCGCGACATCACGCCCGTTGCCACCCGACGCCTGGTCGAGGCCCTGGAAATAATCGCGCCATTCGTCGCTGACCGAGTCCGGACTGGACAGATACTGCTCGTACAACTCCTCCATCAGAGGGGCGTTGCCGTCAAAAAGGTAGGAGTTCTGGCGAAAACGGCGGAGTGAGGTGGTCATCTCTGGTTTCCGGTAATGGGATCCTGATCAAACATCAGCAAGAATGATTACCTGTTGCACACAGGCTGGCGGTGGCATGTGATGGGCATAGATATTTGAAAAGGTGAAACAAAAAGATACCCTGATCAGCATGGCTACGGTGCTGGTCCGGTATCGCAGTGGAGACTTTTCCCGACATTTTGATCCGTCGTGTGAATGTTTCCTTACCCAATTGATTAGACGATCGTTATCGGCAAAGCAAGTTGTATTTGCCGGTCTCACTTCAGAACCGGCGTCGCGACCGCCGGTGTCGTGTGTGCGCTCAGCAACTGAAGGTTCCTGCATAGCTTGCGCGTAGCTGGTTTTTCTGCACCTTGCCCATGGTGTTGCGGGGCAGCTCGTCGACGAAGAAAACCCGCTTGGGTTGTTTGAAGCGCGCCAGTTCGGTGCTGAGCGCTTGTTGCACCGTTGTTTCGTCGATTTTGGTGTTGCCGTCTGCAACCACCACCGCGGTGACGGCCTCGCCCAAATCGGGGTGTGGCACACCGACCACCGCGGACTCGCGGACGCCCGGTATGGCATTGATCAACAGTTCGATCTCCTTGGGGTAGACGTTGTAGCCGCCGCAGATAACCAGATCCTTGGCCCGACCGACGATCGTCACACGACCGTCGCTGGCCATGGTCGCGATATCGCCGGTGATGAAGTGGCCGTCAGCACGAAACTCCTCTGCGGTTTTTTCCGGCATGCGCCAGTAGCCCTTGAAGACGTTGGGCCCTTTGATTTCCAGCACACCGGGCTCTCCATGCGGCAATTCGATGCCATCGCTGTCCGCGACGCGGCCACCGATGCCGGGCAGGAAGTAGCCGACCGTGCCGGGCAGACGTTCGCCGTCGAGCGGATTGGAAGTGATCATACCGGCCTCGGTCATGCCGTAGCGTTCGAGAATACGATGGCCGGTGCGCTGCTCGAAGCGGTAGAAGGTGTCCTCCAGCAGCGGTGCGGACCCTGACACGAACAAGCGCATGCCGGCGACTGTGTCACGATCGAGCGAGTCGCGGTCGAGCAGCCGCACGTAGAAGGTTGGCACGCCCATCAGCACCGTTGCCCGCGGCAGCCGGTCGAGCACCGCGTCGGCATCGAACTTGTTCATGAACAGCATCGTCGAGCCGTTCAGCAACGCACAGTGCAGGGCCACGAAAAGCCCGTGGACATGGAAAATTGGCAGCGCGTGGATCAGCACGTCGCCGTCTTGCCAGCCCCAATAATCGTGCAGCACCAGCGCGTTTGAGGCGAGGTTGGCATGGCTCAGCATCGCGCCCTTGGAATGCCCCGTGGTTCCCGAGGTATAGAGAATCGCGGCGAGGTTGTCACCGGCTACCGGCATCACCAGATTGCTTATCCCGGCGTCGCGGTAGCGAGCCATCAGGCTGCCACCACCGCTGTCGTCCAGGGTCAGCAGATGATCGCAACCGGCTTTGCTGGCCAGCGGCGCAAGGCTGCTCTCGACCTCGGGGCGGCAGATGACGACACGCGGCTCGGCGTCGGTGAGGAAGTAGTCGATTTCGCGCGTGGTGTAGGCAGGGTTGAGTGGCACGAAGGCAGCACCGGCACGCAGACAGGCGAGGTAAACCACCACCGCCTCCGGCGACTTGTCGACCTGGGCCATGACCCGGTCTCCCGGTACCACGCCCAGCGCATTGAAGAGCGCGGCCATGCGCCCGCTACGGTCGTCGATTTCAGCGTAGGAGATACACTCGCCGTCATCCAGTTCGAGGCAGGTGGCTTCGCGATCGGCCGGGAAACGGCGACGCAGCAGGGTGTAGAGGTTGGCATCTTGGCTCATGATGATCAAAGATAGCCCCCGCTATGAATTCATACAAGTGAAAGTGTATATAAATCAGTGTTGACAGCTACAGACTTGTGTGATGGTTTTAGATGTCGTCCGACTGTGTTCTGGCCACTGCCTCCACAGCGGCTACAATAGGGAACCAACTCAAAGAACCGCCTCAGGAGAACTTTTCGATGAAAGCTTTTGAACAACTGGCTGTGGGCACCGCATTGCTGGCTTCGGCTATGCTGCTGGCGGCCTCAGTGCAGGCCGAAACGCTGAAAGCGTCGCACCAATGGCCGGGAGGCAAGGGCGATGCCCGCGACGAGATGGTGCAGATCATCGCTCGCGAGGTGGCTGCCGCGAACGTCGATCTCGAGATCAAGGTCTACCCCGGCAAGTCCTTGTTCAAACCGAAAGAGCAGTGGGGCGCGATGGTCAAGGGCCAGCTCGATATTTCGGCCTTCCCGCTCGACTACGCCAGTGGCCGCCACCCGCAGTTCTCGGCCACGCTGATGCCGGGCCTGGTCAAGAATCACGAACACGCTCAGCGTCTGAATGACTCTCCATTCATGGATGACATCAAGAAGATCATCAACGATGCCGGCGTCGTGGTGCTTGCCGACGCCTGGCTGGCCGGCGGATTTGCCTCCAAGAAGAACTGCATCCTGGGTCCCGAGACCATGACCGGCCAGGTCACCCGTGCCGCCGGTCCGGCGTTCGAGCAGATGCTGGTCGGTGCTGGCGCGTCGATCTCGTCGATGCCGAGTTCGGCCATCTATCAGGCGATGCAGACCGGCGTGCTCGATGCCGCCAACACCAGTTCGGGCAGCTTCGTCTCGTATCGTATCTACGAGCAGGTTACCTGTCTGACGGCCCCCGGCGATTATGCCCTTTGGTTCATGTACGAGCCGATCCTGATGTCCGGGAAAAGCTGGGACAAGCTCAACGAAGCGCAACAGCAAGCGCTGCTGGCCGCCGGCAAGAAGGCCGAGGAGTACATGAGCGGACAGGCAAAAGGGCTCGACACCAGGATGGTGGATGTCTTCACCAAGGCCGGCGTCGAGGTGGTGACCATGAACGCCGAGCAGGCCGCTGCCTGGAAACAGATTGCCGAGGAAACTTCGTACGCGAACTTCGCGGAGAAGGTACCCGGCGGCAAAGAGCTGATCGAGAAGGCGCTGGCGGTCGAATAGTCGGTTGACGCGCCTCCGGGTGCGGCCACCCGCCGCACCCGGGGTTTTCCCCCAAATTCTCCAGCGCAGGCGTCCATGCATACTTTCGTCAGCTTCGTCGCCTTGTTATCGAGGGCGTGCGGTGTGGTGGCCGCGGCATTGATCGGTTCCGCCATTCTGGTCGTCACCCAGATGGTGGTGATGCGCTACTTCCTGAACGCCTCGACCATCTGGCAGACCGAGTACGTGATCTTTTCGCTGGTGGCCGCGACGTTTGTCGGCAGTCCCTACGTGTTGCTGATCCGTGGTCATGTCAATGTCGATCTGTTGCCGCACTACCTGGGGCAGCGCGGTCGGCGGCTGCTCGCGCTGTTGGCCAGCACAGGAGGTCTGCTGTTCTGTCTGGTGCTGGCCTGGTCTGGATTCGATCTGTTCCTGGAGGCGCTGGTCAACGGCTGGACCACCGACACGGTTTGGGCGCTGCCGCTGTGGATTCCCTACCTATCGCTGCCACTTGGAATTGGTCTGCTGTCGTTGCAGTACGTCGCCGATATCCTCGCCCTGCTGAGCGGTCACGCGATGCCGTTCGCAATGCAGGCGCACAACCCGTTCGAGGGCGAATGATCATGGACCCGCTCGTCATTGGTGTCCTGGTCGCGGTGCTGACCATCGTGGTGCTGTCTTCGGGTATACCGGTCGCCTTCGGTCTCGGGCTGGTCGCGATCGGTTTTCTGGTTGCTTTTGAAGGGTTCGACTCGCTGAGCATCCTGGGTGAGACCTTTTTCGCCGGGCTGGCGGAGTTTTCGCTGGTGTCGATCCCGATGTTTATCGTCATGGGTGCGGCAGTCGCCTCATCACCAGCAGGCAAGGATCTCTACGAGGCGCTCGACCGCTGGCTGCACCGCGTCCCCGGTGGCCTGATCATCTCCAACATAGGCGCCTGCGCTGTGTTCGCCGCTCTTTCGGGATCGTCACCGGCGACCTGCGCGGCGATCGGCAAGATGGGTATCCCCGAGATGCGCAAGCGCGGTTTCCCGGACGGTCTGGCGACCGGCGCTATCGCTGCCGGTGGCACCCTCGGGATTCTGATTCCGCCATCGATCACCATGATTGTCTACGGGATCGCCACCGAGACATCGATCGGTCGGCTGTTCATTGCCGGGCTGCTGCCGGGACTGCTGCTGACCTCGCTGTTCATGGCCTGGTCGCTCTACACGGCGTGGCGCCATGGCTACAGCTTCCGGGATCTCAGCCACAGCTTCTCCTGGAAAGAAAAGTTCGAGGTGCTGCCACGTGTACTGCCGTTCCTGGCGATCATCGCCGGTGTCCTTTATGTCCTCTATGGCGGCGTTGCGACCCCGTCAGAGGCGGCCGGTGTCGGTGCCCTGTTCTGCATCGTACTGATCGCGGTCATCTATCGCGTCTGGCAGCCAAAGCGGATCTGGCTGATCATCAGCGATTCGATGAAAGAGAGCGTGATGATCCTGATGATCATCGCTGCCTCGGCACTGTTTTCCTACATGTTGTCGTCGCTGTTCGTGACCCAGTCGGTGGCGCAGTTCCTTGCCGATGTGGATGCCAATCGCTGGGTGCTGATGGCGATGATCAACCTTTTTCTGCTGGTTGCCGGGTTCTTTCTGCCACCGGTCGCGGTGATCCTGATGACCGCACCCATTCTGCTGCCGATCATCGAGCAGGCGGGCTTCGACCCTTACTGGTTCGCGGTGGTGCTGACCATCAACATGGAGATCGGTCTGATCACGCCGCCGGTAGGGCTGAATCTCTACGTGATCAACGGCATCGTTCCCGAGGTTTCGCTGCCGACCATCCTCAAGGGGGCGCTGCCTTTCATGCTGTGCATGGTGCTGGCGATCGTGCTGCTGTCCATTTTTCCGGGGATCGCGACCTGGCTGCCCGTGGTCATGATGGGCCCGGCGTTGTGACGGCGCAGACTGCACGCTACCAAGCCTGGCTGCATCGGGAAATTCCGCTGACCGCCGACATGGGTCTGGAGCTGACTGCGCTCGCACACAATCATGCCGCCACCCGGACTCCGCTGGCGCGCAACCACAATGTCCACGGCACCGGCTTCGCGGGCAGTTTGTACGCGCAGGCGATGTTGACCGGCTGGATCCTGCTGACCCGCTATCTCGAACATGCGGGTCTTGATGCCGTACTGGTGCAGCGCGAAGGCACGATCCGCTACCG
>CBDVAK010000064.1:0-13995 GCA_965371945.1 uncultured Candidatus Competibacteraceae bacterium | reverse complement strand
CAGGCAGACGAAAATCCTGCGCAATCTGGTAACTTTGTTTCGGCCAATCGCCTAAGACGATTTCCGTCAATCACCTGACGTTCCGGACCAAGCACTTTGACTGCGGGTGACGACGAAATCATCGAACACAGTGCCTGGCAACTACGTGGCGGGATGCGGGAAGACGCCCTCCACCTGAAAGGAATCGAGTGGAAAGGTGTGAAACGAGTCACTACCGGCAGCGCTGAAGTTTACCCGCTCGGCACGCGTTTCGCAGAGCCAGAGTTGAAGGTACAACGGTTGCTTGCCGACCAGTGCGTTGGGCGTAAAGAGGCCGATATTGACTGCACGTTTGGGAGTGCGTGCGGATAAACATTCGAAAGCCTGGACACCGGCTTCGCGCATGGTCGTTCCGAGACGTTGCGTAAAAGAATAGTCTTGTGGATCTTTCAGTTGTTGTTCCCATACATCGAAGGGTGGCATTTGCAATCGTAAGCCGCGCATGCTGCGGTATCGGGCACCCAACGCGGTATGCTGTGAAATGAGTTGTCGTGACGGTGGGGGCTCCTCCATACCTAGCCAGAATACGAACCGATAGTAGGCTGTTTCCGCAAGTGCGGTGGAGACTTGGCGAGATCCATAGAATAGTGCCGGCTCACGAGCACTGCCGAACCGCGATCCATGCCGTAGTGGTGGATAGCGAAACGGAGTCGCAAGCAGGTAGTGCAAGTCCTCCGCACCGTCGCGGACCGGCGGCTTGGTGGCTTCCAGCATGTCTTCCAGCAACGCCTGTTCAAACAGATCCCCAACCAGGCCGGTTGTCGCAACCTGTTGCTGACTCTCGACGATACGAACCAGCTTGCCTTGAATCGCGGTCTGCAGACGGGGATTCCCGCCAGGTAGCGATTGCATCATCAGACTTTGGCGCGGATTGCATCCAGATACTGCAGCACTCGGCTCAAACCCTGTACGGTCCTGACTTGTTCCGCGGGAATGCCACCCGTATGCAGGTTTTCGGTGTGCATCCAGTGCCGGATATCCAGTGGCTGACCACCCACCAGAGCATACAGATCGCGATAGCAGCGGATCAGCAACAACGCCAGCTCACCCGCCTTGCCATCCGGGTCGAGCCCGCGGCAAATAGAAGTCCGGTCTTTGCCGATGATGACTCCCAATTCACTCTGCGACAGACCCATCACCTTGCCAGCATTGAGCAGCGCTCTTGAGAGGACTGCTTTTCGGTCAGTTTTGAGGGCCCGGCTCATTTGGAAGGAGTCTGTGTTGTGATGTATTTGCACATCATATGGGCATCATGCTGCATTTACAACACACTCTCGCGGAACCTGTTCTGCGGCGATCAGCAGTAACAATCGGCACAGGAGCTGGGAGAGAATGGGGATGGAAGGGATGCTCTCTCTGGCCGCGAGAGAGGACGTGGACCGCCTTCCCACCCCGGCGCAATCCAGCCCCGCGCGGCCGGTGCGCACAGCGCGGCCTGCGCCGCGTTGAGGCGATTTATGTCAGCAAAGTTAAGTGTACTTGTCTTATCGCCAAGCGCCTGATTGCGTCGCCATGCCGCACGCTCACATGCGTATTGCCGGGTCACCGATCAGGTTGTAGGTGTTGGTGACCCGGGGCGTAGAGACCTGCTTGCGATACTCGCGCAGGGCTTTGCGGATGGTGGCACCGAGGGTGCGGCGGTGGGCCCGGTAGAATTCCCGGTTGAGTACCAGGGCGTCTGCGTTGACGGACACGCCGGAGGCTGACCACACTGCGATCATGCCGGTGTTGGGCGCCATCACCAGCTCTTCGCCGAGACTATCGAACCCCGGCAGCTCGAAACGGTTGACCACGCAGGTGAGCGCGGTAAGTATCGGGGTGCGGGCGCTGTTGTTCAGGCTGGCCAGGTCGGCGCTGGTCAAGAGCCCCTCGACTGCAAGCTGCGACACCCCACCGTGGCCCTGGTAGTTGACCATGCCCACGCCGGTTTCCAGGCTCTGGAACAAGCGCTCCCGGGCGACTTCCAGCGGGGCATTGGCGAGACTGATTTCGCCGGTCTTGAACCTGCCGGTCAGCGTGCGCGCCAGTGTGCGGCTGGCCGCCAGGAAGTTGCCGGCGATATCGGTATCATCCGACAGCAACAAAACGTTTTTGTCGGCCGCAACGCTTTCGTAGCGTGTCAGCTTGGCAACATAGGCGACCACTTCTCGGTTGCTGCGCGCCGGGATGCGACCCACGGCCATCTCCGGCATGCCGTCGCGGTTGACATCCGCGAAACGGTTGTCGGAGGAGAACAGGCCTAGTTCGGTACCCACTAGCATGGGTGGCATCAGGTTGTCGCCTTCGCCTTTGAGATCGCGATAGTCGAGCGTGCCCTTGCCGACCAGGACCACGAACCGGGGTCGGCTCGACCATTTCCTGAAAGCGTAGGCCAGAAAGCGCCGCAAAGCGTGGGGACTGGCCAACCCATGGTTGAACTCGTCGTATATTTCCTCCAGCACCACCACCCGGGTACGTAGACCGCTGCCGCGGCGGTAGCGGGCCAGTGCCCTGGCACCTTGCTTCAGACTGGCTGGAGCGATCACCAGATAGTCGGCGCCATTGCCACGGTCACGCAGACCGGCCCGACGATCCGGCCTCATCGCAAACGGGCGCTTGATCGCGGTGCCGCTCAGCGCCAGGTAGCGGCGTCCCGGTTCACGGATACGAAAGCTCACCTGGAAACCGTTACCAAGCTCGACCCCAACGCCAGGTTCGACGATGACATCCTCGAGCCATTGCGGGTGCATGGGCTCACTGATATCCACGACACGGATATCGGCAGCCGAAAAACCATCCACGGTGACGGTGGCATGATCGTCGGCGTAGAGGTCCAGCACGTCCCCTTCGGCCCGGTAGGGTGAGGGAAATGCGACTTCGATGGCGTCAAAAAAGAAGATGCTGCCGCTGACTTCGGGAACAACACTGGCGGTCAGTTCCACGGTATTGGTACCGGCAATGAGCATTGCCGGGTCCAGAGGGAGTTCGATGGCGTAGCGATCGGTGCCATTCCACTGGCCGCTGCCAAGCAGCGCACCGTTGAGAATCACCTCCACCCGATGGTCGTCACCTTCGCCAGGATCGTTGGCGCCGCGCAGATAGACGGTGATGCTGGCCCGGGAGCCGGGCGCCACGCCCGGCAGTTCGATATCATAGCTCTTGTGGCCCATACCGGCGTCTCCCGCCACCAGGTAGTCCCAGTACCAGTAGTCGCTGTCGGGATCGGTGGTGATTGCGGTGGCCGCGAGGCGGTCCTGTTCGAACGTGCGGATGGCTGCAAAGCTGGCTCCGGATACCGCGACAGCCCCACTGTCGGGAACCGCGACCATGCGCTCGCCACGTGCCCGACTCAGCCAGTAGACATTGTCCCGGGTATAGGAGCTGCGCGGTGCCTGACCATAGAACTGCAGCGCACCGTTGTCAGCGCTGGCATGCCAGGCGACCGGCTTACCACGGTTGGTCAAGCGCAACTCACCCAACTGCAGCCGATAACTGATTGCCGCGGGGCTTTCTCCCAGCAGTATCGACATTTCAACCAGCTTCAGTTGGTAGAGCCCGTCTTCACGCACCAGAATACGCCCAACCGTGCGGCTGCCGGACATGATGCCGGCTGCCAAGGCACGCCGTTTTGCACGCCGCGACGAGGTGCTTGACGCAGAAGTACCCGCCGCAACTGCTGGTTGTTTCACGATATGCGGGCGACGATGCGCTCGACGCTGCTGTTTTGACTGCAGCCAGTCGCTGCTGCCGGCGGCAGCGTCGATGGTCACCCACCAGGGGCCGTAGCGCCGTTGTCGGCCGCTGATCTCGGTCTCCACCAGACGATAGCGATAACTCTCACCAGCGACAGCGGTGTCGTCCACCACCTGGTACTCGCCACCCTGGGGGGCATCGAGCAGGCCCGGGACCAATTGCTGGTTGACGCGCACCCAACTACGGGTCGCTCGATCACGGCGCTGCAGGTCGAAACCGGCGCTCCCCAGCTCGGCGATGGTGTGCCATTCGATCACGGTTTGTCCGGCGCTGTCGGTGTAGCCGCGGATTCCGGCGATCACTGCCAGCGTATAGCTCGGGACATATTCGAAAGCGCCGACGTCGCAGGCAGCGTACCCGGTGTCGGGACTGCCACCGGCGCGAGGTGCATTGCGCTGGTCGGTGGTGATGGCCCCGAGACATTGGTTACTACCAGTGGGTATGCGGTCGAATGCCGGACTGTTGTTGTCGATGGTCCGGGTGTGGGTGGCGCCGCCATTGTCAGCCAGCACGCCAATCATGGGGTTGGTGCCGCTGAGACTGTTGGCGGCGCTGAAACCGCAACTGTTGCCGGCGTCGATATTGAAGTCGCCGTCGCTGAGCGTACCGCCGCGGCTGAACACGCAGCCGTCGGTCACGATCGAGTTGCGGATGGTAATGTCGCTGCCGTTCTGGACGGCCAGGGCCGCACCGGCGTTGCCCGCCAGGGTGACGTTGGTGAGCTCGGTGGTGCCCCGAAACGAATAGACCCCGGGGCCGTTGCCGTTGTTGTCGCTGATCGTGGTGCTGACCAGGATGGCGGTACCGGAACCGTCGTTGTTGTCGACACCCGCGCCGACGGTGGCATCGGCGTTGCTGTTGTCGGCGATTGTGCTGGCGATGATAGTCAACGCGGCATCATTGCCAACTCCACCCGCAGCCCGACCGATGCCGGTGTTGCCACTGATGGTGGAATAGTTGATGGTGAGGTTGCCGCCGGAATTCTGTACCCCACCGCCGCTGAAATCAGCACTTGTGGTGCCGCCGGTGATTAGCAGTTGGGACAGTGTCACGGTGCCACCGAGGATTTCGAAAACCCGGTCGTTGGTCGCCGAGGCATCGATCACCGTGCCCGCGGCATTGCCACCAGTGCCGTAGATCACCACCGAGGCATTGATGTCGAGATCACCCTTACCTTCACCACTACCGTTGCGGGTCAGCGCATAGGTACCGCTGTCAAGCACGATGGTGTCGTCAGTGCCGTAACTGCCGGCGGCCTGGCAGCCTCTATAATCGCGTCCCCAATTGATGGCGCGAATGGCTTGGCGCAACGAACAAGTCGCCTCGTCGCGCCATTCATCGGCGTAGGTATCAACGGTAACGGTCGCTGCCTGGCTCTGGAATGCAGTCAGACAGAATGCGATCAGGACCAGAACATCGCGAATACCGACTCTCATAGTGGCATCATCCGTGAAGCAAACAATTACGGGTGGTACACCCCCACCCGGTTTTCAAGCCTTGAGCACAATCCATGCCCAGGTGCACACAGATACGCCACGCGACGGGCTATGCGACCGTGACCCGTGCGCAGTGCGGCGGCCAGGACACTCACTCCTGCCTGCCGATGACGTCGGGGTTGCGCAAGAGCCGGGACTCTCGCGATCCGGGCATCATGAGCGCCACGGCGCGGAAGAGGGGCGCAAAGACAAGCACGCCGGTAACTTTGTTGACAGAAGTGAAACCGCGGCATCGCGTTGTGCCGCGGGTATTTGTCTCGTAGGCATACATCCTGACTTATGTAGATCAGGCTGATGCGGGCAGTCAGATCGCCACAATAAGGGACAAAGCTGCAATGCTATTTTCGGGTATCCTGAAAGGGCAGGTCGATCCGATCGTTATTGAACCAGACAGCACGTCGAGTGGCCACATGTATCCGATACTCTGGGCTGACGGATACTCCTGCAGATAGGCGCCGTCCTGTCGGGCAACACCGCTATTCGAGGCAAAGGATGCGGGCACCACAGGCCAGGAGCGATGGAGCGGGCGAAGGGAATCGAACCCTCGTCTCCAGCTTGGGAAGCTGAGGTAATACCATTATACGACGCCCGCCCGTCAAGCTACTTTCTATCTGAACATAACCGCTTGCTTTTTCTTTCGTCCGACTTCCACGTTGCGCCAACAATGATATAGTCCTGCTGTGCGCCTGCTGACACGCCTTGAATACGAACGAAACCTGCACAATCCGGTGGTTGTTCTCCGCCAATCGCCCAAGCTCGGAGCCTTGGTACCCGCTCACCAAGCCCCGCCACATCATAAAGTCACTGCGACGGAGCATTGATGCTCCGTCGCGGTGCAGGGCTACCTCACTTGATGGCGAAGCTTTCCAGCTTGGCGCCTTTCTTCAGTTCCGCTTCCAGCCATGCCGGCTTGCGGCCGCGACCGGCCCAAGTCTGCGTCTCATTCTTGGGATTACGGAACTTGGGCGCCGCCTTGCCGCGCGATGCGCGTACGCGTGCCGGAACCTTGAGCAGTTCGTCCATCATGACGCCATACTCGTCGGCAATTTCCGCAACTCTTGCGCGGGCTTCCTTGATCAGCTGTTTTTCCTTGCGGCCGATTTCAATGGTCGCCTGCTTGATCAGGTCCTTCAGGTCGGAAGCCGACATAGAACCGAGGTCAATCTTTGCCATCTCTACCCCTTGTCAATCTGTTAACGGATAAATACGGCCTTGAAGAGGCCGCTTTGGTACTGCGCACAAGATTGTATTGCTTTTTTTATTTCCAATCCACACCTTTTCGAGCCCAATGCGGTCATGGACCGGGATTGCCGCGGTAGCAGTATGGGTTTATAAAGCTTTCAGAACCGGGGCCAGCAAAGGTATAGTCTCCACAGTTCCGTTTCCCACCTCCCCAATACAGCCCGCAATCCCTCAATGGACAACCAGAAACGTCGCGAAATTCGTAGCTATTCCCTGCGCCAGGGCCGCATGACCCAAGGCCAACAACTCGCTATCAATCAATTCTGGGCACGTTACGGAATCGACAACGATGACACCGCATTGAGCCTCGAGACGGTGTTTGGCCGCTCAGCGTTCACCGTTGTGGAAATCGGCTTTGGAAGCGGTGAATCGCTGACCACCATGGCAGCCGCAAGACCGGAGTGCAATTTTCTGGGCATCGAGGTACACGGACCCGGGATCGGTCAGCTCCTGATGCGTGCCGAGGCCATGCAGTTGTCAAACTTGCGGGTGATTCGGGATGACGCGGTGACGGTGCTCGAACGGCGGATCGCCGATCAGAGCCTGGACCGGCTGCAGTTGTTCTTTCCGGATCCATGGCCAAAGAGGCGCCACCACAAACGTCGTATCGTGCAACCGCGCTGGATACAACAGGTGGCACGCAAACTCAAACCCGGGGGTCACTTGCACATTGCCACCGACTGGGAACACTACGCACGGCAGATGCTGGCGATGATGGAGGCGTCCGGGGTGTTTGCCAACGCGACCGGGCAGGGCCGGTTTGCGGATCGGCCCGGGTATCGGCCGCTCACTCACTTCGAACGACGCGGCCAGGCGCTGGGACACAGTGTCTGGGATCTGCTGTTTGAGCGAAGCTGACATACGGCTTCGAAACCCGGATTCCCTGATCACGCTGTCTTCGTGAGCATGGCACCCTGCACCGCATCGACGGTAAGGGTGGGTTTGCCAGCATGCTGCGCCCGCACATGCATTTGGATCGCAACATCAGTATTGTCTAATGTTTGCGGGGCCGATCCTGCCTGACGTTGAGCAGTCCGAAGGACAACGATGACCGAACCCGTAACCCTGACCACCGAGATGCTGTGGGTCCTCGGCCTGCTCGGTTTCACCATCTATCTGTTCGTGTCCGAAATCGTCCGGGTGGACGTTGCGGCGCTGCTGGTGATGTTGATCCTGGGGTTGCTGACGATGGCGCCGGGACTCGAGAACATCATCGATATCCGCGATCTGTTCGAGGGCTTCGGCAGCAACGCGGTAATCTCCATCATCGCGGTGATGATCATCGGTGCGGGTCTCGACCGTACCG
Source organism: uncultured Candidatus Competibacteraceae bacterium (assembly GCA_965371945.1). Lineage (GTDB taxonomy): Bacteria > Pseudomonadota > Gammaproteobacteria > Competibacterales > JAHEDQ01 > CBDVAK01. The sequence goes on along the minus strand of CBDVAK010000064.1, from coordinate 6,180 downwards.
GCGTGATGACGCGGGTGTCGGCCATGATCCTGAAATATGGCGGCAATACCGAGGCCCGTATCATTCCACTGATTTCGGGCACTGTCGGTGTCATTTCCTCGTTTATGCAAAACGTGGGCGCCGCCGCGCTGTTTCTGCCGGTGGTATCGCGCATCTCCAACCGCACCGGTCTGCCGATTTCGCGGCTGCTGATGCCCATGGGCTTCTGCGCCATCCTCGGCGGCACCGTGACCATGGTGGGCTCCAGCCCGTTGATCCTGCTCAACGATCTGCTGCTCAATATCAACAAGGGTCTGCCCGCCGAAGCACAGATGGACGGTTTCGAGCTGTTCGCGGTGACTCCGATCGGCCTTGCGCTGGTGGCCACCGGCATCCTCTATTTTTTGATCGCCGGTCGTTTCGTGCTGCCCACGGTCAGCGATGCCGAAGGCAGCGGTGGTCGCAGCACCTTCGATTATTTCCAGCGTGTCTACGGGATCGATGCCACCGTCAACGAGGCGCGGATTGCGCCGGACAGCCCGATCATCGGCAAGACGGTCGCCGATCTGGAGCGTGAGAACCGGGTACGGGTCATCGCGACCCATTTCCAGGGCCGCAATCGTATTGCGCCAGAACGTGACATACGAATGGACGCACCCGCGACCATAGCGATCCTGGGCAACCAGGCCGCAACCGAACGATTCGCGAATAAGTATGGACTGGCGCTGAGCCCCACTCTGGACACCTTCGCCGAGGGGCTGGTGCACACCAATGCCGGCATCTCGGAGATCGTCATCCCGCCCGATTCCGAGGTGATCGGCAAATCGGTACGCGACCTGTGGATGCGCAAGACTTTTGGCATGGCGGTGCTGGCCATCCACCGCGGCGGCCAGACCCTGACCGAGGGGGTGCGCGATCTCAATCTGCAAGCGGGCGACACCCTGGTGTGCCACAGCACCTGGAACGCGCTGGGTCGGATGGAGCACGACCGCAACTACGTGGTGGTCACCACCGACTACCCCAGGGAGGATCTGCGCACCCACAAGGTCGGCCATGCCTTGCTGTTTTTCTGTATCGCCCTGTCGCTGGTGCTGTTCACCGATCTGCGCTTGTCGGTGGCGCTGCTCACCGGCGCAGTAGGCATGATCATTTCCGGTGTGTTGAGTATCGACGAGGCCTACGAGGCGGTGAGCTGGAAAACCGTATTCCTGCTTGCCAGCCTGATTCCGTTGGGTCAGGCGGTGGAGACCTCCGGAACCGCGGAATGGATTGCCCAGCAAACCCTGGATTTTCTCGGCGACGTGCCGACCTGGCTGTTGCAGGCCGCCATCGCGGTACTGGCGACGTTTTTCACTCTGGTCATGTCCAATGTGGGCGCTACCGTGCTGCTGGTGCCGCTGGCAGTCAACATCGCGGTGGTGGCGGGCGCCGATCCGGCATTGTTCGCGCTCACGGTGGCAATCGCCACTTCCAACTCGTTCCTGATCCCAACGCACCAGGTCAACGCCCTGCTGATGGGTCCTGGAGGCTATCGGGTGATTGATTTCATGCGCGCCGGTGGCATCATGACGATCCTGTTTCTGGTGGTGTCGCTGGTCATGCTCAATCTGGTATTTGCGTAGTCAAGAAAGCCCTGAGGAGGAAACATCCATGTCCATCCACTACCCCGTCATCGCGGTCACCGGCTCCTCGGGCGCCGGCACCAGCACCGTCAAGGTCGCATTCGAGCATATCTTCCGCCGTGAAAAGCTCAACGCAGCAGTGGTAGAGGGCGACAGCTTCCACCGCTACGACCGCATGGAGATGCGCAAAGAACTCCAGCTGGCCGCCGAGGAAGGCCGCAACCTCAGCCATTTCGGACCCGAGTGCAACCATTTCGACAAGATGGTGGAATTGTTCACCGAGTACCGCAAAACCGGCACCGGCAAGACCCGAAAGTACCTGCACAATGAGGAGGAGTCCGAACCCTACGGCCAGGAGCCTGGCACTTTCACCCCCTGGGAGGAGATCCCCGCGGGCAGCGACCTGTTGCTCTACGAGGGTCTGCACGGCGGCGCCCGACACGGCGATATCGATGTTTCCAAGGCGGTCGATCTGCTGATCGGCGTGGTGCCGATCGTCAACCTGGAATGGATACAGAAGCTGCATCGCGACACTCAGCAGCGCGGCTACAGCAACGAGGCGGTGATCGACACCATCCTCAGACGCATGTACGACTACACTCACTACATCGTGCCGCAGTTCTCGCGTACCCATATCAATTTCCAGCGCGTGCCGACGGTGGATACCTCGAATCCGTTTATCGCCCGCGATATTCCCACCGCTGATGAGAGCTTCGTGGTAATCCGCTTCCGCAACCCCAAGGGGGTCGATTTCCCCTATCTGCAGAACATGATCCACGACTCCTTCATGTCACGGCGCAATACGCTGGTGGTACCTGGTGGCAAGATGGGCTTCGCCATGGAACTGATCCTCACGCCGTGGATCGAGGAACTGCTGGAAAAAGCGGGCAAGCTCAGGGTTTGACTTACGGTTTTTTGCCTCCCTTTAGAGCAGTACCGGTTCGCGGGTATATAATGGGTGGGTAGCGGTCATCGCCCCCGCGGTGACCGCTACCCACTATTCACTCCAGCCCCGCGGAAGCCTGATCGATGGAATACCGACGTCTTGGCCGTACCGATATCGAAGTGAGTCTGATCTGCCTGGGTACCATGACCTTCGGCGAGCAGAACACCGAAACCGATGCCCATCAGCAACTGGACTACGCACTCGACAACGGCATCACGTTCATCGATACCGCGGAACTGTATGCAATCCCGCCCAAAGCGGAGACATTCGGTCGCACCGAAGAATTCATCGGCTCGTGGCTGTCTTCGCGCCGCTGCCGGGAGCGGGTGATCCTTGCCTCCAAAGTGACCGGACCGGGCGAGTGGGTGCAGTACATACGCGGTGGTCCCCGTCTCGACCGGGACCATCTGCAGACAGCCCTGGAAGGCAGCCTCAGGCGGCTGCAAACCGACTATATCGATCTCTACCAGATACATTGGCCGGCGCGGCAGACCAACTATTTCGGCCGCCTTGGATACCAGCACGAAGACGAATCGGCAACGCCCATCGAAGAAACTCTGGAGGCGCTGGCAACCCTGGTGAAATCAGGAACAGTGCGGTACATCGGAATCTCCAACGAGACACCCTGGGGGGTGGCCGAGTTTCTGCGTGTGGCCAAGGCACATGGCTTGCCACGTATCGTCAGCGTGCAGAACCCCTACAACCTGCTCAACCGCACGTTCGAGATCGGCCTCGCCGAGTTCGCGCATCGCGAATCGGTGGGGTTGCTGCCCTACTCACCGATGGCGATGGGGGTGCTGAGCGGCAAATATTTGGGCGGCGAGCGTCCACCCGGGGCCCGGCTGACCCTGTTCGAGCGCTTTGACCGCTACAACAACCCACGCTGCCAAAGGGTGATTCAGCGTTATGTCGAACTGGCCCGGGAGGCGGGGCTGGATCCTGCCCAGATGGCGCTGGCGTTCGTCAACAGCCGTCCCTTCGTGACCAGCAACATCATCGGCGCCACCACCATGAGTCAGTTGCGCACCGACATCGCCAGTGCCGAAATTCACCTCAGCGACGACCTGCTGGAGAAGATCGAGGAGATCCATCTGGACCAGCCCAACCCGGCGCCCTGAGCCCTCCGCCGCCGGATCCCGGGACACCGTGAGACTGATCGACAGCCATTGTCACTTCGACGATCCACGGCTGGATGAGGATCGTGATGGTGCCTGGCAACGTGCGCTGGCGGTCGGCGTCGATACCATGGTGGTTCCCGGCGTGACCGCCGCGGCCTGGCCACACCAGCGTGCGGTGGTCTCTCGCTACCGCGGGCTCCATGCCGCCTACGGGCTGCATCCCATGTTCATGGCCGAGCACCGGCCCGGGCATATCGACCTGCTCAGGCAGTGGCTGCAAAACGAACGTCCGGTGGCGGTCGGTGAGTGCGGCCTGGACTATTTCATCCCCGACCCCGAGCCGCAACGCCAAAGCGTGCTGTTCGAGGCCCAGTTGCGTCTGGCCAGGGAGTTCGATCTGCCGGTGGTGATTCATGCCCGCCGCGCCGTGGACGATGTCATCAGCCATCTGAAACGCTTTCCCGGCCTGAGCGGTGAGATCCACAGTTTCGCCGGCAGCCGGCAACAGGCCGACATCCTGATTGACATGGGTTTTTTGCTCGGCTTCGGCGGACCGGTGACCTATCCGCGGGCGCAGCGGCTCAGAGGGCTGGTGGCCACGCTACCGGAAACGGTCATCCTGCTGGAAACCGACGCGCCCGATCAAGCGGGCGCCAGCCACCGTGGGGAACTCAACGAACCTGCCTACCTGCCCGAGATACTGACCACCGTGGCGGAACTGCGCGCGATGAGTCCGCAGGCGCTGGCCCAAGCCGTCAACCGCAACGCGATGCGGCTATACGCGCTGCAATGACCGCCGCAGCCGGGTCCAGTCGAAGACCGGGCCGGGGTCGCTTTTGCGCCCGGGCGCAATGTCACAGTGGCCGACGATGCGCTGGTCGGTGATCAACGGGTAACGGCAGCGAATCTGCGCAACCAGATCCGCCAGACGACGGTATTGTGCATCGGTGTAGGGTATGTCGTCGGTGCCCTCGAGTTCGATACCGATGGAGAAATCATTGCAGCGCTCGCGGCCACCGAAGCTGGAGGTGCCGGCATGCCAGGCGCGCAGGTGCAGGGGCACATACTGCAGCAGATCACCGTCCCGGCGTATCAACAGATGGCTTGAAACCCGAAGCTGGTGAATTTCCGCGTAACACTCGTGTGCCCGCGGGTCCAGACAATTGTGGAACAACTGGTCGATGCCATCGCCGCCGAAGCGTCCCGGCGGCAGACTGATGCCATGGATGACCAGCAGATCGACCGCGGTCCCGGGTGGGCGCTGGTCGCAGTTCGGGCACAGACGATGACGCGCGCCTGCCACCAGCCCGTCGTCGGCGGGCACTGCCATTTCAGTCGGCGTGGTAGCCGACGATACGCTCGACTTCGTTACTCGCCCCCAGAATGACCGGCACCCTCTGGTGGAGTTTTTCAGGTTTTACCTCGAGGATGCGCTGCTGTCCGGTGGAACTGGCGCCACCGGCCTGCTCGACGATAAAACTCATGGGGTTGGCCTCGTAGAGCAAACGCAGCTTGCCGCCGTCGCCCTTGGCCTCTATGCGCGCGTCCATGGGGTACATGAACACGCCGCCGCGGCACAGGATGCGGTGTACGTCGGCAACCATGGATGCCACCCAGCGCATGTTGAAATTCTTGCCACGCGGCCCTTCGGTGCCGGCCAGACACTCCTCGATGTAGCGGCGCATCGGTGCCTGCCAATGGCGCATGTTGGACATGTTGATCGCGAACTCCTCGGTATCCGCGGGAATCGTCATTTCCGGGTGGGTGAGCACGAACTCACCGACCGGCTGGTCGAGGGTGAAGCCGTTCACACCATGGCCGGTGGTCAGCACCATCATGGTGGCGGAACCATAGAGCGCGTAGCCGGCGCAGACCTGTTCGGTACCCGGCTGCAGAAAATCGGCTTCCACGGGATCGATGACGCCGTCCGGGCAGCGCATGATGGAAAAGATGGTGCCGACCGAGACATTGACGTCGATATTGGAGGAGCCGTCCAGCGGATCGAACACCAGCAGATAGCGGCCACGCGGATACTGGGTCGGGAGTTGATAGACGTCGTCCATCTCTTCGGAGGCCATGGCGGCCAGCCGCCCGGTCCACTCGTTGCATTCGAGGAACAGTTCGTTGGATATGACATCGAGCTTTTTCTGGGTCTCACCCTGTACGTTCTCGGTACCGGCGCTGCCCAGTATGCCGGCCAGCTTGCCATGTTTGACGGCGTTGGAAATCCATTTGCAGGCGATGACCACGTCGTTGAGCAACGAGGTGAAATCGCCTTTCGCCGATGGATAGCTGCGCTCCTCTTCGATGATGAATTGGGTGATCGTGGTTCCCAAGTGCATGGTTTCGCTCCCCGCGTGCAGTTCATAATCTTGTTAGAACATGCTAACAGACCAGCATGGGCCGGTGCGCATGGCACACCCTACGCTTCGCTGTTTGCCGATATAATGAACTGCCGCCTTTGACCACGGGGAATCGTTCATGTCCGCAAAGCTGAACCGCTACAGCAGTCACA
>CBDVAK010000063.1:0-14020 GCA_965371945.1 uncultured Candidatus Competibacteraceae bacterium | reverse complement strand
ATCCGTTCGCTTCAGCCCGCTGCCTGGCATGCGGGTCGATTCGCAAGGGTCCGCGTACCAAAATCCGGCCTCTGCCGGATCGCGACAGCGGGCTTCATTGAGGTCCTCCCCAGCGACGGATGTTGCATAGCACCAATTTATTGTGCCACCCTGTACCCCCCGTACCAACACGGATATTGCGGACACCCATGCCCGCAAACCAGGGAGCCGCTGTATGCCTGAAGCCCAAATGACCCTGACTGACGATGCCACCGGAAAATCGACTTCGCTTCCCGTGCGTGAGGGTACGGCTGGCCCGTCAGTAATCGACATCGGCAGTATCTACAAGGATCTCGGCTGCTTTACCTTCGACCCAGGATTCGTCGCCACCGCAAGCTGCCAGAGTGCGATTACCTACCTGGACGGACACCGCGGCGAACTGTGGTACCGGGGATACCCGATCGAGCAACTGGCCGAACAATGCAGCTTTCTGGACGTCTGCTATCTGCTGCTCAAGGGCGATCTGCCGGACCCACAGCAGAAGGAGGCATTTTCACGAACGATATCGGTTCACACCATGATCAACGAGAGCCTGCGAAGATTCTTCGACGGCTTCCGCTACGACGCCCACCCCATGGCGATGATGACCGGCGTGGTGAGTTCGTTGTCGGCTTTTTATCACGACTCGCTGGATATCCGTGATCCCGAAGACCGCATGACCACGGCCTATCGGCTGATCGCCAAGATGCCGACGATCGCCGCGGCCGCCTACAAGCATTCAGTGGGCGAACCGTTCATGTATCCGCGCAACGAACTCAGTTATTGCGGCAACCTGCTGCACATGATGTACGCACGCCCGAGCGAGGACTACGAAGTCGATCCAGTGGCCCGAAAAGCACTGGACGTATTGTTCATTCTGCATGCGGACCACGAGCAGAACGCCTCGACGTCGACGGTACGGCTAGCGGGCTCTTCCGGAGCCAACCCCTATGCCGCAATCGCCGCGGGAATCGCCTGCCTGTGGGGACCGGCGCATGGCGGCGCCAACGAAGCCGTGCTGAAGATGCTCGATGAAATTGGCTCGGTGGACAATATCGATACCTACATCGCCAAGGCCAAGGACCGCGACGACCCGTTCAGACTGATGGGATTCGGTCACAGGGTCTACCGCAATTTCGATCCGCGCGCGACCATCGTCAAGGACATCTGCCACCAGGTGCTGGTCAAGTACGGCAACGACCCACGTATGGAACTGGCGATGCGCCTCGAAGAGATCGCCCTCGAGGACGAATATTTCGTCGAGCGCAAACTGTACCCCAATGTCGACTTCTACTCTGGCATCATCTACAAGGCCCTGGGCATACCGGTGGAGATGTTCACGGTGATGTTTACCATCGCCAGAACGGTGGGCTGGATCGCGCACTGGATTGAAATGATCTCAGATCCGGGGCAGAAAATCGGCCGCCCACGCCAACTCTATGCAGGCATGACCCGCCGCGACATCAAACCGCGCGCTCAGGCGTAGCCGGCTTCGCTGATCAGCCTTTGCAGTTGGAACGCATCAGCACGCTGCATGGGCCGGCCGTCCACCGGGCTCCACGGTGCCTGGTGCAGTCCTTGTAACGGGAACACCACCAGTTCAACCCCGATCTCTCCAGCCGCAAACTGGAAGGCCGGAAAGCAGGCGTGATCGTCGCCGTTGATACGGAAACGCCGCTCGGTCGCATCGTAGGGGATCTGCCGCTCCAGCAGGAACAGCACGACATCCTCGCTGGTGTCAGCGAACAGGTGCAGATCGACGCACGCGTGCTGCGCCGCGGTCCCGTTGAGCACGGAGCCGACCAGGCGGGGCTTGAAGCGGGAAAAAAAATCCATGGCCTCCAGAGCGCAGCCGCGCAGCTCCTGCAGCCGATTGCTTTGCCCGGCCCCATCGAACAATCTCTGGTAGTCGCGCAACGCCGCCTCGACCTCGACATTGCTGGGCAGGCCACGGCCATACGGCGAGCCCAGACGCTGAGCGGACTTGCGCTTGGCCTCGCCGAAGTCACGGACGCCTTCTTGCGCCATGATCCGGGCAGCCTCCTGTGCCAGCAGTGTCCGCTGTCGATCGCGAGCGGCCATGGTTCAGAACAACGACCCCTGGGAACTGGAACCGCCACCGCCAGCCGAACCGGGGCTGGCGCCACCGACGGCGGCACCGATCTCTCCCGGCAGAGATCCCTCGCGAAATATCTCCATGACCGTGCCCTTGCGGCCGCTGCCATCGGCGACCCGTAACCCGGTCTTGCGATCGATGCGAGCGGTGACGATACCTTCCGGAACCTCCAGAGTCTGCTCGGGCACGCCATCGAGCGCGATGCGCGCAAAGTCGACCCACATCGGCAATGCGGCGGTGCCGCCGACCTCCTTGCGCCCCAACGGCCTGATCTGGTCGAAGCCCACCCAGGCAGTCGCCACCAGCTGAGAATTGAAGCCGTTGAACCAGGCATCGATCTGGTCGTTGGTGGTGCCGGTCTTGCCCGCCAGATCCTTGCGACCGAGGCTGCTGGCCTTGCGACCGGTACCAACCCGGACCACGTCACGCAGCATCGAGCGCATGATGTAAACATTCTGCTCACTCAGTACACGTTGCGCGGGATTGCTGGTATCCGATTCATCTTTCGGAACCGGCACGCGGGGGAAATCCGCCACGTAGACCGGCTCGTCGCCGGCGTCCTGGATGCGTTCGATCAGATGGGTCTCGACCCGATAGCCGTCATTGGCGAACACCGCAAAAGCGGTGACCATGTCCATCGGAGTGACGGTCGCGGAACCCAGCGCCAGGGACAGATTCTTGGGTAGCTTGTCGGTCTTGAAGCCGAATCGGGAGGCGTAATCCCGCGTATATTCGATCCCGATATCGCGCAACAGGCGGATCGACACCAGGTTCCGTGATTTGTATAGCGCCTCTCGCAATCGCGTCGGGCCGTAGAACTTGCGCGAATAGTTTTGCGGCCGCCAGTCACCTTCGAGACTGGCATCCTCGAGAACGATCGGCGCATCGTTTATCAATGTCGCAGGGGTATAGCCTTTCTCCAGCGCGGCCGAATAAAGAAACGGCTTGAATCCCGAACCCGGTTGTCGCTCAGCCTGGGTCACGCGGTTGAACTTGCTGTCATAGAAGTCGAACCCCCCGACCAGCGCCAGGATTGCACCATCGCGCGGACGCAGAGCCACCAAAGCACCCTGGACATCCGGAATCTGGGCCAACTGCCAGCCTTTCTCGCCCAGCTGCAGGCGCACCAGGTCCCCAGGCTGGAAAATATCGCTGGCGCTGGCCGGAGCCCTGCCCCGCTCGTTTTCGTCCTTGTAGGCGCGGGCCCATTTCATCGCTTCCCAGCCGAGCCCGAGCGTCTGCCCGTCGGCCAGCAGCAACCGTGCGCTCTTGTCCTCAACCGCCAACACCAGTGCCGGCTTGAGGCCACCAACCTCTCCACGGGTCACCAGCGTCCCGAGTCGTTCGCTGGCGCTGGTGGTGTCCAGTTCCAGGCGCGCTTCCGCACCACGCCAGCCGTGGCGGCGATCGTAGGCCAGCAACGCCTGGCGCAAAGCCAAATCGGCTGCCTGCTGCAAACGACTGTCAACGGTCGTATAGACCTGGAAGCCTCGCGTATAGGCTTCCTCTCCGTAACGCTCCACCAGTTCGCTGCGAACCATCTCGGCTACATAGGGCGCATCCACTTCGGCGGGAACCGCGTGCACCCGGGCAGTGACCGGGGCCTCTCTGGCCTGCTCATATGCGGCCGCGTCGATGAACCCGAGGTCGCGCATTCTTCCCAGCACATAGTCGCGGCGAACTAATGCGCGCTGCGGATTGGCAACCGGGTTGAACTTGGATGGGGCCTTGGGCAGCCCGGCAATCATGGCGACCTGGGCCAGAGTCAACTCGTTCAGCGGTACACCGTAGTAAACTTCGGCCGCCGCCCCCACACCATAGGCGCGCTGCCCCAGATAAATCTTGTTCAGATAGAGTTCCAGGATCTGCTGCTTGCTGAGCTTGCGCTCGATTTTCAAAGCCAGCAGGATTTCGTTCAACTTGCGGGTATAGGTCTTTTCACGTGAGAGGAAAAAGTTGCGAGCCACCTGCATGGTGATGGTACTGCCGCCCTGGGTGCGTTTGCCGGTGCGCAGCAACTGGAAGCCCGCTCGCAGAAGACCCTGGTAGTCGACGCCCGGATGCTGGTAGAAACGATCGTCCTCAGAGGCCAGAAACGCCTGCTCCATGGCCGCCGGCACTTCCGCGTAAGTGATTGGAATCCTGCGCTTCTCGCCGAATTGCGCGATCAGTTTGCTGTCCTGGCTGTATACCCGCAAAGGTACCTGTAACTGCACTTCAGCCAGACTGGCGATGTCCGGAAGCTGTGGGGCCAGATAGTAGTAAAGCGCGATGGCCGCACCCACCCCCAGTACCACGCCGACGAGAGCGAGATACAGCAGTGTCCTGATCAAACGCAGCAACAGTCTCATATGAGTCCGATATATCGTACAGAGTCAGTCATATTACTAAGGCAGCAGTATAAACGATCCGACCGTCAGGCTTCGCCAATCCTCGTATGAAAGCCTCCTGGCGCTGATATAGCCTGTGTCGCACATCCGGAACCGCTGACTTCGTTCCCGGCAATCCGATCCAGAAACAGGAGATCGACCTTTGCTCTTCGCCAACCGCAGCAACGTGCTCGGCATTGATATCTGCACATCTTCTGTGAAGGTGCTGGAACTCAGTCGCAACGGGCAACGCTACCAGGTAGAGGCCCGCGCCATGGAACCACTTGCCCATGGTGTGGTGACAGACCGGAACATCACCGACGCCGACGAGGTCGGCGCAGCGGTACGCCGCGCCGTCAAAGCCAGCGGCAGTTCAGCAAAACAGGTTGCCGTGGCAGTACCCACCTCGGCTGTCATCACCCGAACCATTCCGATGCCTGCGGACCGCAGCGAAGAAGAGATTGAAACCGAGGTTCGCCTCGAGGCGCCGAAGTACATCCCTTACCCGCTGGACGAGGTGTATCTGGATTTCGAAGTGCGTGGCATATCGGAAAACAATCCCGAGACCCTGGACGTCACCATCGTAGCATCCCGGCGCGAGAACGTGGAATTGCGCCAAGCCGCAATCGAGAACGCCGGGCTCAGCGCCAAGATCGTCGATGTAGATGCTTACGCGCTCGAGAATGCATTCAACATCATGCTCGAGCAACACCCAACCATTCGCTCCGATCAACGGGTTGCGATCGTCGATATCGGCGCAGCCCAGACCACGCTCACCGTGGTCCAGGACGGCAGCATACTCTACACCCGCGACCAGACCTTCGGCTGTGATCAACTCACCCTCAGGATTGCGGACAGTTACGGTCTGTCCCGGGAGCAAGCCGAAGTTGCTCTTCGCGGTAGCGAACTGCCCGAAGACTACCGCAACAGCATACTTGAACCGTTTCTGTCCTCGGTGCTGGAGCAAATCAACCATTCGTTGCAGTTCTTCACCTCGGCCAGTCACTACAGTTCGGTCGACTGCATCATGCTGATCGGTGGTGGCGCGCTGCTGCCGGGTCTGGAGCCCTTCGTCGCCGAGAACACCGGTATTTCAACCTTCATCGGCAACCCGTTTGAGTTCATGTCCAGCACTCGCAAGGTGAACCGCAACAGCCTGCTACTGGAAGGGCCGTTGTTCGGGGTCGCCTGCGGACTGGCTCTGAGGAGCTTCGAAAACTGATGCGCCAGATCAACCTACTCCCGTGGCGCGAAGTGCGTCGCAAACAACAGTTACGCGAGTTCGGCATCCTGGCGATCCTGACGCTGCTGTTGTCGGTGGTGTCCGTGGGCTCCGTCCATCTCTATTTCGGTGCACGAATCGAGTACCAGATTGCCCGCAACGACTATCTGCGTGCCGAGATCGAACAGCAAAAGCGGGTGGAGCGGGAAATTCTGGCACTGGAAAAAACCAAGGCCCAGATTCTTGGTCGCATGGAGATCATCCAGAACCTGCAGGCCAGCCGGCCGGAAATGGTGCACCTTTTCGACGAAATGGTGCGACTGCTTCCGGAAGAGGTGTACCTGACCAAACTGCAACGCAACGGGCCCACGCTGGTAATGACCGGGGTGGCGCGTAACAACAACCTGGTTTCCGAGTTCATGCGCAAGCTCAACGATGCCGAATGGTTCGCGGAACCGATTCTCAGGGAAATCACCAACAAAGAGGTTCTCGGCATACGTGCGAGCTTCTTCCAGCTACAGGTCGCCAAGACGCGGCCGGCTGAAGCAACCGCGGAGGGCACGTCATGAAGCTCTCGGAGCTCAACGAGCTGGAACTCAACAGTGTTGGTAGCTGGCCCGCCACCGCCAAGGCAGCACTCCTTATCGTGCTGTTTGGCGCGGTGCTGACCGCCGGCTATACGCTCGACACCAAGGACCAGCGCGAGGAACTCGAAAGAGTTCAGGCCGAGGAACCCCGGTTGGTTGCCGAGTTCCTCAAGAAACAGAGGGTGGTGGCCAACCTGGAAGCCTATCGCGCCCAGTTGGCGGAAATGGAGGATTCACTGCAGTCCATGCTGCGGCAGCTCCCTACCCGCACCGAAATGCCTGACCTGCTCGAGGACATCTCCAACACCGGACTGATCAATGGCCTGGCCTTCGATCGCTTCAAGCCCGAGGCGGAGGTTCCCAAGGAGTTCTACGCCACCCAGCCGATCTCCATCCGCGCCCGTGGCACCTATCACCAGCTCGGCGCCTTTCTCAGCGGCGTTTCCGCCCTACCGAGAATCGTCACCGTCGGCAACCTCAAGATCGATATTGGTGCCAACGACACCAATACTGATGAACTGGTGCTTGAAACGCGTCTCAATACCTACCGTTATCTCGACGACGATGCAGGAGAAATGCCGTGACGGATCAACGCCCCCTGCGCACTCTGGTCATGCTGGTCGCAGTGTCCACCCTGGGCGGTTGCCTGGGAGGGGACATGAGCGACCTGCGCGAAGAGGTCACCCGTATCAAGCGAACCACACCCGGGGCCGCTCTGGAACCACCCCCCAAGCTGGAACCCTATCGACCCTTCGCCTATGCCGCTTACGGGTTGCGAAATCCTTTCGAGGAAGCCTCTTTTATCAAGGAGGCGCCGCCAGTAACGATCGACAACGGCATTCGACCAGATGCCGACCGGCCCCGTGAGCTGCTTGAAAAGTTCAACCTGGAGTCGCTCGCGATGGTGGGCACGATCAACAAGCAAGGTTTGTGGATCCTGGTCGAGGACCCCGACAGCGTGGTGCACCGTGTCTCGCTCGGCAACTACATGGGTACCAACCACGGCCGAATCACCGGCCTATCCGAACAGCGTGTCGATCTCGTCGAGATCGTTCCAGACGGCCTCGGCGGCTGGGAACAGCGCGAATCATTTCTCTCCTTAACCCACTAGACGTACGGGCGGCACTTTGATGAGGAACCCTGGCATGATGATGGAACGCGTACACGATGCGACGTCCGTGCGGCCCCTACGGTCGATATTTCTGATAGCGGGTCTGCTGCTGGCGATGGCGCCGATAGCAGCCAGCGCACAGCCGTCACCGAGCACGTTGAAATCCGTGGAGGTCAATGCGCTGTCTGGCGACCGCGTGAGACTCGACTTCGAGTTCGAGGGCAAGGCGCCGCAACACGACAGCTTCACGATCAGCGACCCCGCCCGCATCGTGGTCGATTTTCCGGCCACCCGCAGCGAGGTCGCGCAACGGTTTCGACGGGTGGACATCGGTCTGATCGAGAGCGTCACCGTATCGGAGGCTGGATCCCGTACCCGCGCCACCGTCAAGCTCTCCGCCCTGGGGCCCTATGACATCAGCCGGCAGGGCAACACGCTGCAGATGACCATGAATGCCGGTGGCAACGTGCCGCTAACCACCCGAGGCGCCCAATCGGCACCGATGACGGGCCAACCCGACGATGTGAGCATCGATTTCCGCCGTGGCACGGAAGGCCAGGGCGTGGTGTCCATGTCCCTGCCTGGCGACAGCGTCAACATCGATGTCCGTGAGGAGGGTGACCGAATCATCATCGACCTGCCTGGCATACAGGTACCTACCGAACAGGAACGCCGCCTGGACGTTCTCGACTTCGCCACCCCGGTAAAACTGGTGGACATGTTCAACCACTCCGGTGGCGCCCGACTGGTGGTGGTCACGGTAGGACCACACGAATATCTGGCCTATCAGGCCGGCAACCAGTACACGCTGGAGGTCAAACCCCTGGTACCGGAGCAGAGCGCCTCTGCCGATACCGGACAGCGACGCAAGAAGTCGTTCGAAGGCGAACCGCTGTCATTGAACTTCCAGGACATCGAGGTCCGCGCGGTACTGCAAATCCTGGCGGATTTCACCGGCCTCAATGTCGTGGTCAGCGATTCTGTGGGTGGCAACCTGACCCTGCGACTCAAGAACGTACCCTGGGATCAGGCTCTGGACATCATCCTGCAGATCAAGGGTCTGAGCATGCGTGAAAACGGCTCAGTGCTGCTGATCGCACCCACCGAGGAGATTGCCGCTCGCGAGAAACTGGAGCTGGAGGCACAGCAGCAGACGGTCGAACTCGAACCGCTGCGTACCGACCTGATCCAGATCAACTATGCCAAGGCCAACGAAATCGGGGATCTGTTGAAGTCCAGCGAATCCTCGATGCTGTCGCCGCGCGGCAGTATCACCGTCGACGCCCGCACCAACACGCTGCTGGTACAGGATATTGCCTCCAAGATCAGCGAAATGCGCAAACTGGTCGCACAGCTCGACGTTCCGGTGCGTCAGGTACTGATCGACTCCAGGGTGGTGATCGCCAGCAATGACTTCACCAAGGAGCTGGGAATCAAGTGGGGTGGTGCTTTCAAGGTCTCGACCGGTGGTGGCCCCACCGGCTACGGCACCGCGGGCAGGCTCCCCGGTGCGGAGCAGGCTGGCGCTGATGCTGTCACCGGCACCCCTCTGAGTGCCGGCAATATCCCGCTGGCACAACAGCTTGGCGTCAACCTGGGCACGCTCAGCAACCCTTTTGGTTCGATCGGCCTGGCCATCCTGGGCACCGACTTCCTGCTCAGCATGGAACTGTCGGCACTGCAGGCCGAAGGGCTGGGTGAGGTGCTGTCCAACCCACGAGTGATCACTACCAACCGCAAGACGGCGACCATCGAACAGGGTGTGGAGATTCCCTATCAGGAAGCCAGTTCCAGCGGTGCAACCAGTGTCAGCTTCAAGAAAGCGGTGCTGAGCCTGGAGGTGACACCGCAGATCACCCCCAATGACCGCATCATCATGGACCTCAACGTCAAGAAGGACAGTGTGGGCGAGAACGTGCCCTCTGGTACCGAAGGCGGCTTCATCCCCTCCATCGATACCCGCGAGGTAACGACCCAGGTGCTGGTCAGTGACGGTGAGACCGTGGTACTCGGCGGGATCTACGAAAGAGAGCAGAGCAAGGACATCGACAAAGTGCCGTTCCTCGGCGACCTGCCCGGCATCGGGGCGCTGTTCCGCCGCACCCTGACCCAGGATGACAAGGCCGAGCTGCTGATTTTCGTAACACCGAGAATCGTGCGAGAGGCCCTCGGCACCCTGCAGTAAACTCCCCCTGGCGGGTGATGGGCATCCGGCCCCCACCCGCCTTCCCGCCTTGATCTGCCGGGGCTGGCTGTGCCAGCCTCGGTATCATGAAACCTCTGAGTCTGTTCCTGGTCGGCCCGATGGGCGCCGGCAAGACCACCATCGGCAAACGTCTTGCGTCCAGGCTTGGCTATACGTTCCGCGACTCGGACCGGGTTCTGGAAGAACGCACTGGCGTCGACATCGCACTGATCTTCGATCTTGAGGGTGAGTCAGGATTTCGTGATCGGGAAAGTGCCGTACTGAATGTACTGACCCAGGAATCCGGTATCGTTCTGGCCACCGGTGGTGGCGCGGTCCTGCGTCCCGAGAACCGCGCGCACCTGGTCTGCCGCGGTTTCGTGGTGTATCTGTGTACCTCGGTCGAGGAACAGCTGCGCCGCACCGCGCATGATCGCCGTCGTCCGCTGCTGCAAACCCCTGATCGTGAGGCTCGCCTGCAACAACTCAGAGAGATCCGCGACCCGCTCTATCGTGAGGTCGCGGACCTGACCCTTTATACGGACGGCAAACGGGTACACCGTGTTGTACAAAGCATTTGCTGCCGTTTCCGGGCCGAGCAACGGCTGGGCGCCTGCCAGGCCCCCTCCTGATCACCCGGCTGCCCCTACTCACAACCCCGGACAACACCAATGGATCGCGTCAACACTGCCATCAAAACACTGACCATCGCCCTGGGCGAGCGTAGCTACCCGATCCACATCGGCGCCGACCTGCTCGATCGCAGCGATCTGTTCGAACCACACCTGCGCGGCGATCAGGTTCTGGTGGTCAGCAACGAAACCGTTGCACCGATTTATCTTCACAGGTTGCTGGCCACCCTGGCCGGACGATCAGTCGATTCGCTGGTGCTGCCGGACGGGGAGCAATACAAGACCCTGGACACCCTGTCAGCTGTTCTCGATCGCTTGCTGGAACGCAGATTCGCGCGCGATTGCACAATTCTGGCACTGGGTGGCGGGGTGGTGGGGGATATCAGCGGCTTTGCCGCGGCCTGCTATCAGCGCGGGGTGGGCTACCTGCAGGTACCGACCACGCTGCTGGCCCAGGTGGACTCATCGGTAGGCGGCAAGACCGGTGTCAATCATCGCCTCGGAAAAAACATGATCGGCGCCTTTCATCAGCCTGTCTGCGTCATCGCGGACACCGCCACACTGGATACGCTGGCTGATCGCGAACTGCGCTCGGGAATGGCGGAAGTCATCAAGTACGGTCTGATCAGGGACCTGGATCTGTTTGAATGGCTGGAACAGAACCTGGACCTGCTGATGGCCCGCGATACCGCAACTGTTCGCGAAGCCATCGAGCGCTCCTGTGTGAACAAGGCTGCGCTGGTGGCCGAGGACGAACGCGAACAGGGCGTCCGTGCGCTGCTGAATCTTGGCCACACCTTCGGCCACGCCATCGAAACCGCGCTTGGCTATGGCCGGTGGCTGCATGGCGAGGCAATCGCCGCCGGCACCGTCATGGCTGCCCGGCTGTCGCATCGCCTGGGCAAGCTCGACGGGCATTCGGTGGCACGCATAGGCGAGATTTTCCGGCGCGCCGGGTTGCCCGTCTCTCCTCCGGCGGAGATGACGCCGGAGCTGTTCCGACACCATATGGCGCTGGACAAGAAAATCCTGAAGGGCAGGCTGCGGCTGATATTGCTCGATGATATCGGCGCCGCGGTGATCTGCGATGACACGCCGGACTCGATGCTGGACGAGACACTCTCGGTTTGTTGTGATGACGGTGGTTGAAGCTGTGGACGGGTATACTCTCCGCCTTACTCGTTCCGAGCCGGCTTGCAGGCAATGACTGAACTTCAAAACGACCGCCTGCTACGCGCCCTGTTGCGCCAGCCCGTGGACAGGACGCCGGTGTGGATGATGCGACAGGCCGGCCGCTACCTGCCCGAGTACCGCGCTATCCGCGCCAGCGCCGGCAGCTTCCTGGAGCTGTGTCGCAATCCTGAACTGGCTTGCGAGGTGACGCTGCAACCACTGCGACGTTTTCCGCTGGACGCCGCGATTCTGTTTTCGGATATATTGACTGTCCCCGACGCCATGGGGCTGGGCCTGTACTTCAGCGAAGGCGAAGGGCCCCGGTTCGAACACCCGGTACGTTCCGCCGGCGAGGTGGCGAAACTCGCGGCACCCGATCCGGAAATCGAACTGCGCTACGTGATGGACGCGGTAAGAACGATCCACGCGGAGTTGCAAGGGAGCGTACCGCTGATTGGGTTCTCGGGCAGCCCCTGGACTCTGGCAAGCTACATGGTAGAAGGCGGCAGCAGCCGTGACTTCGCGATCCTCAAAGCCATGATGTATGACCAACCCGAACAACTGCACCGCCTGCTTGCGGTTACCGCAGAGTCCGTCACTGCCTATCTCAACGCCCAGATCGCCGCCGGGGTAGAGGCCGTCATGATCTTCGACACCTGGGGTGGCGTACTCACACCGCTCGCCTATCGGGAGTTTTCCCTCGCTTACATGTCGCGCATAGTCGAGCGACTGGATCGTCAGGCCGCCGGGCGCCGGGTACCCGTAGTGTTGTTTACCAAGGGCGGTGGGCAATGGCTGGAGGCCATGGCTGAAACCGGCTGCGATGCGCTGGGCCTGGACTGGACCACCGCGATCGGCGATGCACGCGCCCGGGTCGGTGAGCGGGTTGCCCTGCAGGGCAACCTGGATCCCTGCGTACTGTACGCTTCGCCGCAGCGCATACGTGCGGAGGTGGCGCGTGTCCTGAAAGATTACGGACCCGGCAGCGGGCACGTGTTCAACCTGGGACACGGTATCCACCCGATGGTGAACCCGGATCACGCCGGCGCCATGGTAGAGGCGGTCCAGGAACTGAGCGGCGCCTACCACGACGACGGCCAAGCTGCGCTAGAATAGATTCGCCCGGGCCACCGACGGGCGAACCCGCCAGCAATCAGGGGTACGCAGGGCCCAACTTTCCCGGAGCCGCCATGAGTTGTGTCATCCAGCCGCAAGACCTGGTCACCAGTGTCGCCGACGCACTGCAGTACATCTCCTACTATCATCCGCCGGACTACATACACGCGCTGGCCAAAGCCTGGCGTGCCGAGCAATCCCCGGCGGCACGCGATGCCATGGCGCAGATTCTGGTCAACTCACGGATGTGCGCACAGGGCCATCGACCGATTTGCCAGGACACCGGTATCGTCACCGTGTTCCTGAAGGTCGGTATGGGGGTGCGCTGGGCAGGGGACACGGGCATCGACGAGATGATCAACGAAGGTGTCCGGCGTGCCTATATGGACCCGGACAACCTGCTGCGTGCCTCGATTCTGGCCGATCCGGCCGGTGCAAGACGCAACACCGGTGACAATACCCCGGCGGTCATACACACCGAACTGGTCCCCGGCAACCAGCTCGAGGTCACGGTCGCCGCCAAGGGCGGTGGGTCGGAGAACAAATCCAAGTTCGTCATGCTCAATCCATCGGACAGCATCGTTGACTGGGTACTGGACACCGTGCCCACCATGGGCGCCGGATGGTGCCCGCCGGGGATGCTGGGGATCGGTCTTGGTGGCACTGCCGAGAAAGCGATGCTACTGGCCAAACAATCCCTGATGGCTCCCATCGACATCCACGAACTGGTCGTCAGGGGAGCGGCCAGCGCGGTCGAGGAACTGCGCCTGGAACTCTACGAAAAGGTCAATGCGCTGGGTATCGGTGCCCAGGGGCTGGGTGGATTGACCACGGTACTCGACGTCAAGATCCTTGACTACCCTACCCACGCAGCTTCACAACCGGTCGCCATGATTCCGAACTGCGCCGCCACCCGCCATACTCATTTCGTGCTCGACGGCAGCGGTCCGGCACAACTGCCGGTGCCTGACCTCGATGACTGGCCGGAACTGGACTGGACACCGGGTCAGGATGCGCGCCGCATCGATCTGGACTCCATCACCGCGGAACAGGTGGCAAGCTGGCAGCCGGGAGAAACACTGCTGGTGTCCGGGCGTCTGCTGACCGGCCGGGACGCCGCCCACAAACGCATCGAGGAGCTGCTTGATCGCGGTGAACCCCTGCCTGAGGGCGTCGATTTCCGTGGTCGGTTCATTTACTACGTGGGGCCGGTGGACCCGGTCCGCGACGAAGTGGTGGGGCCGGCCGGCCCCCCCCCCCCGACCCGCAAGGACAAGGATACCCAAAAGATGCGGGCACAAACAAGCAAGCTGGGCATGATTGGCAAGGCGGAACGGGGCCCCACGGGAATCGACGCCATCAAACGACACCGGGCCGTCTACCTGATGGCCGTGGGTGGTGCCGCCTATCTGGTCGCCAGGGCGATTCGCGCCACACGGATCGTGGCCTTCGAGGATCTCGGCATGGAGGCGATTCGAGAGTTCGTGGTGA
>CBDVAK010000062.1:0-14114 GCA_965371945.1 uncultured Candidatus Competibacteraceae bacterium | reverse complement strand
TCCTGCGCGAATTCCAGAAAGATGCCGCCGCCCCAGGCAGCCTGAACCTTGAGCACGATGGGCTCGGCGGCCCTGGCGATATAGGGTGCCGCCACCACCGCAGTACCTGCAGCCACGGTGGCCGCACTGCTCTTCAGAAACTTGCGGCGTGATGATTTGCTACGGGTATTTTCGTCATTGTGAGTATCCGACACGTCATATCCCCCATGGTGTCTATAAATTCTTGTACGCGCATGCCCATCGATTCCAAGCCCGGGCAGCCGCTGTGTGCAGCATAGCCCCACGCGCTGGCGGATGCCAGCCGCTGCCGCCGCACAGGAATGCCGGCTCTCAGTTTTTCGCGATCAGGATTGCGCCGGTGGTGATCATCACCGCGCCGGCACTGCGGTTCATGTTGCGCTGGGCCCGCTGTCCCTGAAAGAAGGTGCGGGCCCGGGCCGCCAGCACCGCATAGCCGAGCAGCACGCCGCCCAGAACCGCCGATACCACGATTGCCACCACGGCCACGCTGGCAAGGCTCATCTGGGTGAGGTCGATGAATGTGGGTAGGAAACCGAGGTAAAAAAGTATCACCTTGGGGTTGCCCAGTGTAATCACCAGCCCGCTCATGAACGTGGCTTTCCAGGACAGCGCTCGCACGGGCGTGTCGTGGAGTTGTCGGGGTGGGGATCTCCACACTCGTATCCCCAGCCAGACCAGATAGCTCCCGCCGGCGATCTTGACCACTGCAAACAGATCCCCGAGCACAGTTGCGATGGCCGACAGACCGTAGATGGCCAGCAGCAGAAACAGCAGATCGCCGACGACGATTCCGGCCACCACCGCACTGGCGTGAGCAAACCCGGACGCCAGCGCTCTTGCGGTAGTGGCAAACACGCCCGGCCCCGGGGTGATCGCGAGCAGGAACATGGCGCCCGCCAGTCCGGCCAGATTCCAGATCGTCATCGCCCATTTCTCTGTGGGATCATTATTTTTTTCTGCGGCCCTTGGCATGTGGCCGTAGCGAAACGGTTGCCGGCTGACTGATCCTGAGCACCGCCTCCTGGTTGAAACGGGTCATGTAGGCGATCCGAACCTGTTCGATGCGCGTATTGACCGCCGCGCTGTCGGGATACACCAGCAGCAGGATTCTTGCATTTTCGCGCAGGGTGCGCCCGTCGTTCATGGTCCATTGCCCGCTGGCCGGGATCAGGGTGAATCCATCCACAAAGCGCGGTGTGATCTGCTGCTCGACGAACTGCTGCCAACAACGCTCGGCGATGACGCTGCCGTCCGCTCGCGACAGACCAAATACCAGCTCGGTACGGGTCCAGCTTTGGGCGACCTGTGGTGGGCCGTGCAGGGGAGTGGTGCATCCCTGCATCAGGGTCGCCGCGGACAGCAGACAAAACAGCACCACCCGCGGGACCCGGCAGTCGCGGCTCGGGTTCCACAATCGGGCTGCTCGGTTATACTGCGCGCCGATTCTCATCCATTGATATACGTACACAGGAGCTGTCGATCGAATCGGCCGGAGGGCATCCGGCGCTGGCCAGCGCGGCACCGTCCTCGCATGCACCCGGTGATTCGGAACTTGCACCATGCTGTTCAACTCCCAAGTCTTCATTCTACTGTTTCTGCCGCTGGCGCTGGCGGGCTTTCTGGCGCTCTGGTCGCGCAACTTACCGCGGGCGGCGACCGCCTGGGTGGTGCTGGCTTCATTATTCTTTTACGGCTACTGGAACCCGAATTACGTACTCCTGCTGGTGGGTTCTGTGTTGTTCAATTTCGCGCTGGGGCGCTACCTGTCGGGCTCCCGCCATGGGCGTCGCCGTTTGGGCGCCCTGGTGCTGGGTATCACCGCCAACCTAGCGCTGATCGGCTACTACAAGTATGCCAATTTTTTCGTCGACTCGGTCAACGGGATGACCGGCAACGGTTGGCAACTGGAGTCGATCGCGTTGCCACTGGCGATTTCGTTTTTCACCTTCCAGCAGATTTCCTATCTTGTCGATGCCTGGCGGCGGCAGACCCACGAGTACGGTTTTCTGTCGTATGCCATGTTCGTGACCTTCTTCCCGCAACTGATTGCCGGGCCCATCGTGCGCCACGATCAGATCATCCATCAGTTTGCGCTCAATCCGTTACGCGAAGAGTTCTACGAAAACATCTCCAAAGGGTTGACGCTGTTCACGGTTGGCTTGTTCAAGAAGGTGGTGCTGGCCGATCGCTTTGCAGCCCTGGCCACGCCGATTTTCGACGATGCGCTGGGTGGCGGCGCGGTGGGGCTTACCCAGGGCTGGCTGGCTTCCAGTGCCTACACACTACAACTCTATTTTGATTTCTCCGGATACTCCGACATGGCCATTGGTCTGTGTCTGATGTTCGGTTACCGGATTCCGCTCAACTTCAATATCCCGTACCGGGCGACTTCGATCCGTGAATTCTGGCAACGCTGGCACATGACCTTGTCGCATTTCCTGCGCGACTATTTGTATATCCCCATGGGTGGAAACCGTCTCGGCCCCTCACACCAGGTGGCGGCAGTGTTGGTCACCATGCTGCTGGGCGGACTCTGGCACGGCGCCGGCTGGACCTTTGTGATTTGGGGTGGCCTGCACGGTCTGGCGCTGGCCATCAATCAGTTGTGGAATCGTGCCGGTTTGAAGATGCCGGCCGTGGTGGGTTGGCTGTTGACGCTGCTGTTCGTGATGCTGGCCTGGGTGCTGTTTCGCGCGGAAAGTTTCCCGGCGGCGTGGGAGATCATACAGGGCATGTTCGGCTTCAACGGCCTGTCGGCCGGCAGCGAAGAGATCAAGGCCAGATTCTGGCGCCTGATCCTGGGCGGTGCATTGATCGCCACACTCGGTCCGTCCAGTTACCAATTGGCGGTGGAACGCCTGCGCCCGGCACGTTGGAAAGCCGTGCTGACCGGCCTGGTGCTGGTCTATCTGGTGCTCGAAGTCGGCAGCGGAGGCTACAGCGAGTTCATCTACTTCCAGTTCTAGAAATCTGGACGCGATCGCGCTTGCTATGCGCTGCACATCGTCGATCCCTACGATCAGGCGATTGGCGGAAATCGCCTTTGTTTCTGAGTAATGAGGACTGTGCATGCCTGTTTCAGGAATCAGGGGAACTCTGAGTGTCGGTCTGAAATGGCTCCTCGACATAGGCATGGTCATCATGCTGATCCTGGTGGTGGCCATAGCCGTGTCGGGTCCGGTGGACTACACAGTTGCCGGCATCACCTTGATAAAGTCCTCCCACCTGCATTCGCCACTGCAGAAGTTCTTCATCCTCTTGTTTATTCGCCTGGTGATCAGTGTCGAATTCAAGAACCTTCTTTTGATCATCGGCTCGGTCGTTTTTTCCCTGGCCATGATCGAAATCACGCTACGGATATGGGATGCACCCATCACGCAAGGCCGCTTCCTTCAAATTCACCGGGCTTCACCTGTCTTCGCGTGGGACCTGGAACCCGGTTCCGCAGGCTACGGTGCCCTCGGGGAGTACTACGAGATCAATTCCGCCGGTTTCAGAGACAGCCGTGATCTGCCAGCGAAAGACGACGATGGTTATCGAATCGTAGCGATCGGGGATTCCTTTACTTTCGGCATGGGAGTCGATCTGGAGGACAGCTACCCCAAGCAACTGGAGACAATTCTCGCCAGTGAAAACATTCCCGCGGAAGTCATCAATGCCGGAATCATAGGCCACAATATGTGGCAGCATATTGAAGTCCTCAAGAACAAGGTGCTTCCTTATCGGCCGGACCTGATTATTCTGGGTATCTTCGAAGATGACCTGCATGAGTCTGAGCGCCCGTTACGGGCGACTGTCGACGGATATCAGGGCAACAACCCGTTCAGCGGGAAATTTGCCGAACTCCATACCAACAGATTCTACCTGCAGAACTTTCTTGCCAACGTCGAGACTCTGTACGAGTACAAGTATCGTGGTTACAACCGAGGTACGTCCTACGTTCGAAACATTGCCAAGAGGAAGAAACTCTGGGGGCCGGAAAATCCGACTGATTTCAACTACAGGATCATGACCGGTAAGTTTGAAAAGCAGCGCTATGTGGAATTTGCAGCAGTGCTGGGTGAATTCGCAAGTGCTGCCAGGGAGGCGGGCAGTGAGGTGCTGGTGGTGATGATTCCGGACTCTGTTCAGTTGAATGAGCCGGATATGCAGGTGGTGAACCGCTACGTCGCGGCTGCCGCCAGCGATCATGGACTCCCTTTCGTGGATGTCACCCCGTTCCTGGAGGCCCAGGATGATCCCGGGTCGCTGTATCTGTTTCCCTACGATGCCCACAACAGTGAGAAGGGTCAGCGACTTATCGCGGAGGCGATCTCGGCCAGGATCCTCGCACTCGATCTGCTGCCGGCAAACACGAACACCAGGGCAACGGGCCAACGCAACTGACGATGCAACATCACACCCTCTTGGCGGAACTCAGGTTGGCCCTGGCCCCCGGTTGAGCCGGTCCCTGGTCACGTTTCAAGTCACCACATCCGCTTTCTCGCGCCCCAGAATCGCCTCGATGTCAGCGATCGCGGAGGCACCGCGAATCAGCCCGGCAAGATGCTGTTGCGGATCTTCGCCGTGACGATCGGGCTCGGCCTCGAAGCTCTCGATATAGACTCGCAGTGTCGCTCCCTGGGTGCCGGTACCCGATAAACGATAGACGATGCGCGCCTCGGAACCGCTACGTTCCAGCAACAATCGCATCCCCTGACCCTCGCTGACGCTGCCGTCGACAGGATCGGTGTAGCTGAATTCATCCGCCAGTGAGATCCGGTAACCATCGATGTTGCGGTCCACCAGTGCCGGCAGGCGGGCCCGCAAACGGGACATCAATTCGCCAGCACGTTCGGTATCGACGTTCTCATAGTCGTGTCGGGTATAGAAATCACGGCCGTAGCGTGCCCAGTGATCGCACAGTATTTTGGCCACCGATTCGCCACGGATAGCGATCACGTTGAGCCAGAAAAGTACCGCCCAAAGCCCGTCTTTCTCGCGGACATGATCCGACCCGGTGCCAAAGCTCTCCTCACCGCACAGATTGATGCGTCCGGCGTCAAGCAGATTGCCGAAAAACTTCCATCCCGTCGGGGTTTCGTAGCAGGGGATACCCATGGCCGCCGCCACCCGGTCCACCGCCCGACTGGTCGGCATGGAACGCGCCACACCGAGTATGCCCCGACGGTAGCCGGGCACCAGGTGGGCGTTGGCCGCCAGCACCGCGAGGCTGTCGCTTGGGGTCACGTAGCAATGACGGCCCAGGATCATGTTGCGGTCGCCATCGCCATCCGAGGCGGCGCCAAAATCAGGTGCCCCGGGGCCGTTCATGAGATCGACCAGAGCACCGGCGTGGACCAGATTCGGATCGGGGTGGCAACCACCAAAGTCCGCCAGGGGTTGCCCCCGCATCACCGTGCCTTGTGGGGCACCAAGACGGTCTTCGAGTATGGCGTGCGCATACGGTCCCGTGACCGCGTTCATGGCATCGAATCGCAGCGTCAGCGGACCGCTGCCGATGGCATCGTGCAGACGGTCGAAGTCGAACAGCGTCTCCATCAGCTGTGCATAGTCGGTCACCGGGTCGATCACCCGCACCCGCATGTTGCCAAGCCGATGGGCACCGGGGCGGCCAAGATCGATGTCCCCCCCTGCGAGGATGAGATAGCGATCGATCTCGAGGCTGCGCCGGTAGATGGCTTCGGTCAGTTCTTCGTTCGCAGGTCCGCCGTTGCTGCCGTTGTACTTGATGCCGAAATCGCCTTCAGGCCCCGCGGGGTTGTGGCTGGCGGACAGGATGATTCCACCCAGCGCCTGGTACTTGCGGATCACACAGGATGCCGCTGGTGTGGACAGCAGGCCGTCACGACCGACCAGCACCTCGCCGAAGCCGTTGGCTGCCGCCATCCGCAGTACGGTCTGCAAAGCCTGCTGATTGAAATAGCGACCGTCACCGCCCAGGACCAGCGTACTGCCACTGCAGCCCTCCAGTACGTCGAACAAAGACTGTAGGAAGTTTTCCAGATAGTGTTTCTGCCGGAACACGCTGACTTTCTTGCGCAGACCGGAAGTGCCCGGTTTCTGGTCCTGGAACGGCTGGGTGCAGATGGTTGTCGTCATTGGTACTCCAGTATAGGGTCGATCTGAACAGGTGCCGGGATTGTATGACATCGGCTCTGGTCCATGGTGTTTCCAACCGCATCGGGATAAATTGCATCGTTACTACGTTTTTCGCCAGGGGAGCCCCCGCGTGCAGTCCAGCAAAACTCGCCCACCCCGGGACGAACTCGGGCAGGATGTGGTGGAATCCCTGGTAGCCGGCACCCATGGTGATGTTTTTTCCGTGCTCGGTATGCACCCGGTCGGACCCGGTCACGGTGTCGTGGTACGCGCCTGGCTGCCGGGTGCCGACCAGGTATCCGTCATCGACGCCGGTAGCGGTGAGCTGGTGGTGCAACTGGATCGCCGCCACAGCGACGGATTGTTCTCGGCACGAATCCCGGACCAGCGACAACCATTTCGTTACCGCTTGCAGCTCACCGATGCCTCGGGCGTCCGTGAAATGGAGGATCCCTACCGCTTTCCGTCCTCGCTGGGGGCAACCGATCTGTACCTGCTCGGTGAGGGCAGTCATCTGCGGGCCTACGAGCAACTGGGGGCTCACCCCTGCCTGCTGGACAGCGTGTCCGGTGTTCGCTTCGCGGTGTGGGCGCCATCGGCAATGCGGGTGTCGGTGGTCGGGGACTTCAACCACTGGGACGGGCGATGGCATGTGATGCGCAACCATCCCGGGGTCGGGGTTTGGGAACTGTTCGTGCCCGGGGTGGTGGTCGGCATGGCGTACAAATACGAGCTGCGGGCTGCTGATGGCCGTCTTCTGCCGCTCAAGGCGGACCCCTATGGTCAGGCCATGGAACAGCCCCCGCGCACCGCCTCGTTGATCGTCGATGACCAACCCGGCCAGTGGCAGGATGAAGGGTGGATGGAACGACGCCAGCACTGCAATGATGTCACGGCGCCCATATCGATCTACGAAGTGCATCTGGGCTCCTGGCGCCGCGTCGAGAGCGATGGGAATCGCTACCTGAGCTACCGTGAGATGGCCGATCAACTGCTGCCCTATGTACGCGACATGGGATTCACACACCTGCAGCTGATGCCGGTCAGCGAGTATCCCTTCGATGGTTCCTGGGGTTATCAGCCCATCGGCCTGTTCGCGCCGACCAGCCGCTTCGGCAGCCCGGTCGACTTCGCCTGGTTCGTGGACCGATGCCATGCGGAGGGTCTGGGTCTGCTGATCGACTGGGTGCCTGGGCATTTCCCCACCGACGCCCACGGACTGGGTCGTTTTGATGGTAGTTGTCTGTTCGAACATGAAGATCCCCGCAAGGGATTTCATCAGGACTGGAACACCCTGATCTACAACTATGGTCGAACCGAGGTCGCCAACTTTCTGATCAGCAATGCATTGTTTTGGTTGGAGCGTTTCCACGTGGATGGGCTGAGGGTCGATGCGGTGGCCTCGATGCTCTATCTCGACTACAGCCGTGAGGAGGGACAATGGCTGCCAAACCGCTTCGGGGGCCGCGAGAATCTGGAAGCTGTGGCTTTCCTGCGCCGCGTCAACGAACTCGCCTACGAGCTGCACCCCGGTATTGTCACCATAGCCGAGGAGTCCACCGCCTGGTCCGGGGTGTCACGACCGACCTGGCTGGGCGGGTTGGGATTCGGTTTCAAATGGAATATGGGCTGGATGAACGACACACTCAGCTATTTCTCGCGCGATCCCATACACCGCCGCTACCACCACAACGACCTGACCTTCGGGTTGCTGTATGCCTTCAGCGAAAATTTCGTGCTGCCGCTCAGCCATGACGAGGTGGTGCACGGCAAGGGTTCGCTGCTGGCGCGCATGCCGGGCGACAGCTGGCAGCAATTCGCCAACCTGCGGGCCTACTATGGTTTCATGTGGGCTCATCCGGGCAAGAAACTGTTGTTTATGGGTGGCGAGTTTGCGCAGTCACGGGAATGGAACCACGATCGTCAGCTCGACTGGGAACTGCTCGATATAGATTGGCACCAAGGGGTCCAGAAGCTGGTGCGCGATCTCAACCACCTCTACCGTGAATTGCCAGCCCTGCACCGACTCGACTGTAAGCCGGAGGGCTTTTCCTGGGTTGAGGCCAGCGACTCCGAGCACTCGACGCTGGCCTGGTTGCGCCATGGTGGCGATGGCACGGCGACCGTGCTGGTGGTGTGCAATTTGACTCCGGTGGTGCATGAACGCCACCGCGTCGGTGTTCCTCATGGCGGATACTACCGCGAGCGACTGAACACCGATGCGGCGATCTATGGCGGCAGCAATGTTGGCAACCAGGGCGGAATCGCGGCCGATTCTCAGCCGTGGCAGACACATCCGTTTTCGCTGCGCATGACGCTACCGCCACTGGCGACACTGATATTCGAACACGCGGCAGGTTGACCCGTTGAAATCCAGCAGCCGTCTGTTACCTGGCCTGCCGTGGCCGCTGGGGGCCACCTGGGACGGCCGGGGGATCAATTTCGCGTTGTTTTCGGCACACGCGGAAAAAGTCGAGCTGTGTTTGTTCGACAGCACCGGGGACCACGAAAGCGTCAGATTGATGCTGCCCGAATACACCGACGAGGTGTGGCACGGTTATCTGCCCGGGCACGGGCCAGGAACCCGGTACGGCTACCGGGTCCATGGCCCCTACGAACCGCTGCAGGGGCATCGTTTCAACCCCAACAAGCTGCTGCTCGATCCCTATGCACGTCTGTGGACCGGCGCTCTGCGCTGGCATGACTCGCTCTACGGTTACCAGTGCGGGGACATTGACGAGGACTTGTCTTTCGATACCCGTGACAGTGCGCCCTGGATGCCCCGCTGTGTGGTGGTCGATCCCGCCACGCAGTGGCGCGAGGACCACCGGCCGCAGACCAGGTGGCAGGACACGGTCATCTACGAAACACACGTACGTGGCTTTACCATCCTTCACCCCGCTCTGAGCCCCGCGCAACGTGGCCGGTTCGCAGGTATGGTGGCGCCGCAGGTGGTCGCGTATCTGCGTGCCCTGGGCATCACGGCGGTGGAGTTGATGCCGGTGCAGTCATATCTGGATGACCGGTTCCTGGTCGATCAGGGTCTGCGTAACTACTGGGGTTACAGCCCACTGGGTTATTTTGCTCCCGAGTCACGTTACCTTGGTGACGAGGGTCTGGCTGGGTTCAGAGCGATGGTCACGGCTCTCCACGAAGCGGGAATAGAGGTGCTGCTGGATGTCGTCTACAACCACACCGCGGAAGCCGGGCAGCTGGGTCCGACACTTTCTTTTCGAGGCATTGACAACGCTTCGTATTACCGCCTGCAGGCGGCAGAACCCCGTTACTACGTCAACGATACCGGGTGCGGCAACTGTCTGGACCTGACTCATCCCAGGGTCCTGCAAATGGTGATGGACAGCTTGCGCTACTGGGTGACGGAGATGGGTGTCGACGGCTTTCGGTTCGATCTGGGAGTGACCCTGGGTCGGGAGGCGGGGGAGTTCGACACCCGTTCCGGTTTTTTCGATGCAATCGGGCAGGATCCGGTGCTGTCGCGGGTCAAATTGATCGCCGAGCCTTGGGACGTGGGTCCCGGTGGCTATCGTCTGGGGGGTTTTCCACCAGGCTGGTCAGAGTGGAACGATCGTTTTCGCGACAGTGTGCGACGCTTCTGGCATGGTGACCCCGGGATGCTGCCCGAGCTGGCCAGACGCCTGCACGGCTCGGGTGATTTGTTCGAACATAGCGGCCGACGCCCATGGTCGAGCGTCAATCTGGTGACCAGCCATGACGGCTTTACCCTGGCCGATCTGGTCAGCTATCGCGAGCGTCACAACGAGGCCAACGGCGAGCAGAATCGTGACGGCCACGTCGCCAATTTCAGTGACAATCATGGTGTCGAGGGTGCCAGCAGCGATCCGGCGATCAAAGCCGTGCGGGCACGCCAGCAGCGCAATCTGCTGGCAACCTTGCTGTTGGCTCAAGGTACTCCCATGTTGCTCCATGGTGATGAACTGGGACGCAGCCAGGCCGGCAACAACAATGCCTACTGTCAGGACAACGAGGTAAGCTGGCTGCGATGGCCCGCGCAGGGCGAAGACCCCGGATTGCTGACGTTCGTACGCAGGCTGGTGGCATTTCGACAACGCCATCCGGTATTGCGCAGACCCCGCTATCTGCACGGCCTGGCTCACTCCGAAATGACCGCTCTCAGCGATATCGAATGGGTTGCACCCAGCGGGGAGGTGATGCCGGACCATTGCTGGAACACACCCGATGGTCGCTGTCTGGGCATGCTGCTGACGGGTGATGCAGGGCGCTACCCTGGTGTCGACGGCGAACCCGAACTCGACGATACCCTGCTGATCATTCTCAACTCGGATCTGCTCCCGGTCCGTTTCCAGTTGCCACAGGTACAGGCCTGCCTCGGATGGCGGCTGGAAATGGACACTGCGACGGGCGTTGTCGGGCCCACCGAGGACCCGCTTCAGCCACGCTGGAGCGTGCGTGTGCAGGAGCGTTCATTGATGGTATTGAGTCTTTGCTGACAGGTACGGGCCAACGGCTCAGCTGCGCAGCGCGGCCGGGTCGTAAAGCTGCGAATGGAAGCGGCAATCGGCCAGACGTTTCAGCAGGCCGCGGTTTCGCGAACACAGATAGATGTAGTCGCCTTCCGCGGTGACCGGGTCGTGCACCTCGATCTCCAGCACGGCGGCCTGGGGTACCGCGTCCAGAAACAGTTGCACAATGTCGCGGCCGTAACCCCGGTAGTGTCCATGGGACTCGGGGCGGGGATAGCCCCAGTCGCGGGTTGTGGCGCGAAGGTAGGGGGATGGCACGGTAATCTGCAGCAGGCCGCTGTCCGCCACGACCCGCAACAGTTCGCGGTATCCCTGGCGATCGTCGGCCAGGTGCTCCAGCACGTGATTGCAGATCAGCAAGTCGTAGCTGTTGTCGGCACGGTCGATGGCATGCAGATCGAGCGAGTTTTCACCGCTGTACTCGGATACCTCCCAACTGTGAAACCAGGCGGGATCCACGCCGATATCCGGACTCAGTTGCAAGGTTGAGGCGCTGGCCAGCCAGCTGGCCGGTATTTCGGCGTAGAGCGCTCTCAGGCGCCGGTGTCGCTCCAGAGAACCGCAACGACTACAGCGTGGTGGCAATCCCCGCTCGCTGCTGCGGCCATTGGGTCCGGCGATGAAATGCCGGTTTCCGCACACCGCGCAGGGGGCGGGGGTTTCGACCGCTCGTGGTTCGCCTTGTGTCACTGACATCGCTCATTTCCAGTCCGGGATCGGGGTTGCAGCCAGCTTGCGCACGGATCGGATTGTAGCCTGTTGCCGCTCCGGTCAGGCATCTGCTGCCCAAGGTTTATTCACACTGGTCGCAAAATTCTTTTCAACCAGCCACAGTTGGGAACTTTGACAGGACACTTGTCGAGGAAACTTCGTTAAGTCATTGATAACGAGAAGATGGGGCAGACTGACCAAATTTGCATCAATGTGACAGAAATCCAGACGCAGAGCCAGATAGCAGGGTGTTATCGCGGCTTCTCCACAGCTTTATCCACAGATTGTGTGGACAACCGGGATCACCCGGATGGGTTGCGGACGATCAACACCGAGCCTGGAAAGTGGCGAACCACACGGGCGGCGTTGGGACCGATCAGGTAGTCCTTCAAACCTGGGCGATGTGAGGCCATCACGATGAGGTCCACACCGATGGTTTCGGCGGTCGATATGATTTCATGGTAGATCGTCCCTTGGGTGACGATCTGCACGACCTCGCGGCCAGCGGGCAGTTGACGGCTGACAAGCTGTTGCAGTTCATGAGTTGCCTTGTCACGCATACGCTGTTCGTGATCCTCGGGAAAGAACTGCGCGACATTGGCATTGAACCCGGGAATCACGGTGATCAGGGTCAACCGCGCCGAGCAGCTGTCGGCAATTTGCGTCGCCACCGGCAGTGCGGTCTGCCAACTGGCCTCATCGTTGAGATCCACACTGAGCAGGACGTTGTGGCAAAAATTCACGGCTTGCATATGGCACTCCTGTTTTCATCGTAGCCAAAGCGCGTTCTGTCAACAAAGTTGCCAGCGTGCTTGTTTTTTTTCGCCTGCCTTCGGCGTTGCGACAGCCCTCACACAGCACTGCCATGCTCTTGCTGCCGTGCCCTGGGTACAGGTGGTGCGTTAGCGGCAGGGGCGAGGCGCATGCCGCTGAACGGGTTCGGGCACTCTTGTTCGATCCACGGGGGGAGCGGATGCGCGGCTGATTCCAGCCTCGTGCACGCGTGTCGCGCGAACGGCAATTGCTGATACCATCGGGTTGATATTGACCCATTCGGTGGCAAGGAGATTCGCGGTGCTCAATCCGACGTCGATACTGGCTGATGCACTGGGAGACTACCTGGAGCGCTACTATCTGCGGCTGTTCGGTCCCGAAGAGCCCACCTATCCCACCAAGCTCAATGTTGGAGCGCGCTTTACTGTCGAACAGATCGCCAACAGTGATGCGCTCTATCATGATGTCAGACATACGATCATGGTGACGCTGGTTGGGCAGGCTATCTTCCGTGGTCGGTTCATCCGCATGCGTCTGGCTCCCGATGATTGGATGCACTACACCACGGCGTTGCTCTGTCATGATATTGGCTATGTTCGCGGTGTGTGCTATGGCGACGACCGCGACAGCTTTGTGATCGACGACGACGGCAATCGTGTTACCGCACCGCGCGGCGCATCGGATGCTTTCCTGACACCTTACCATGTGGATCGAGGCAAGATATTTGTGCGCGAGCGCTTTGGACCGGTGCCGTTTATTGATGAACAACGTGTGTGCCAGTCTTTGGAGTTGACCCGGTTCCCGGTACCCGAGTCTGGGGATCACCAGGATACCAGCAGCGAGGCGGCACTGGTGCGCGCCGCCGACTTGATTGGACAACTGGCCGACCCCAACTATCCGCAGAAAGTTACAGCGCTGTACCATGAATTCGTCGAGACCGGGGTGGCGGAAAGCTTGGGCTACACCAGCGCCGCCGATCTGGCCGAGGCTTACCCGCACTTTTACTGGCGCAAGGTGCGCCCCTACATTGGTGATGCTCTGGGGTATCTGGAACTGACCCAGGAGGGCAAGCAATGGATTGCCGGTCTGCACGCCAACGTATTTGCGGTGGAACATGCGCAATGGCAATTCGGGCCAGCCCGGGGTCAGGGAGGTGCGGGCGGAGACGCCCTGTCCGAAGTCGGATGAGCACTCCGCCGAACGACAGGATCCGGCACGGCAATAGCAAGGCCGGGATTGCCGGCATCCTGTTCGACAAGGACGGCACCCTGATCGATTTCGATCGCACCTGGTATCCCGCTTATTGCCAGGTCGCGGATCGGGTTGCCGGCCTCAGTGGTTACCAGGTCACCGTCGAGGATCTGATGGCGGCGGGAGGGTACGATTTCGCGGCCGGCCGGTGGTGCCCGGACTCATTGCTGACATCCGGTACCAGCACCGAGATTCTGGAGTTTTGGCTACGATCGGCAAACGTCAATGCGACTTCCGCAATCATGGATGAGCTGGACGGGATGTTCTTTCGTGCCGCGGCGGACAATCCGGTCTGGTTGCTGGAGGAGACGGCCACGCTGCTGAAATCGTTGCGTACAGCCGGGCTGACATTGGGGGTGGCTACCATGGACGATGAATACAGTGCCGAGGTGGCATTGGCGGGTTTCCGCGAGGCGGGGCATATCAGTTTTGTCTGCGGTGCGGATAGCGGTTTCGGTGTCAAACCGGATCCCGGCATGGTGCTGGCTTTCTGCGCGGCTGTCGACCTGTGCCCCCGGCAGGTTGCCGTCGTCGGCGACAGCCCCAGGGATCTGCATATGGGACGTGCCGCCGATGCTGGTCTGGTGGTCGGCGTTACCAGTGGCACCAGCTCCCGCGACGATCTCGAGGCCTTGGCCGACGTGGTACTCGACTCCGTGGCCGGCATCCCGGCGCTGCTGTTGTGCCAGTGATGCCACCAACCAGCGGAGACATATCGAATAAATGATCTGC
>CBDVAK010000061.1:0-14158 GCA_965371945.1 uncultured Candidatus Competibacteraceae bacterium | reverse complement strand
GGCAGGGAGGCCGGATCCGGATGGGTCGACAATGATCGCGTCAGCGTCTGTTTTTCGGAGACACGCTCTCCGGTCAGGCAGAAGCCAGTCATCTCCTTTCCCTGGTGCTGAAGACAGCGGACCCCTTCGGCACTGCTCTCGCAAGACCAGTCGCCAATACCCGAGCTGACTACCACCGGTCTGGCCGGCGTCTTGACGACTACCGGCATCACCGGATAGATCGCCGCGGTTGGCGACCCGCATAGCGTTTTGGCCAGTGCCCGGGCACCGTGCATGATTGGCATCACAAACAAACGCACCACGCCGTTCACCTCGGCGCAGTCCCCGATGGCATAAACGTCCTCGGCGCTGGTTGCCAGGCGATCGTTGGTGATGATGCCCTGGTCGATGCGCAGTCCTGCCTCGCGGGCCAGCTCGATGTCGGGGCGCAGCCCCACGGCGGACAACACCAGGTCGGTGTCTATTGACTTACCCTGGTCCAGGATGACCCGCAGGTTCTGGCCATCCTGTTCAACCGCGGTTACCGTGGTTTGCAGATACCAGCGTACCCCGGCTGCGTCCAGGTGGCGTTCCACATCGCTGCCGGCGGGCGCGGAAATCAGCGTGTCCAGCGGGGTGGCGCCCATGCCAATCACATCCACCTCGATACCCTGTCCGACCAGGTCGTTGGCGAATTCGCAGCCGATCAATCCGGCGCCGATGATTGTCACCCGCCGGCATCCCTGCAGGCGGTCGCGAAAGACTGCGTAGTCTTGCAGGTTGTTGACTTGCAGGATCTGCGATCGGGCCTTCCCCTGCAATGGCAGTACGATGGGGTTGGCGCCCGTCGCCATGACCAGGGCGGAGTAGCGGGTCGTCTCGCCACCCGCCGACAGCGTCCGTGCATCCGTGTCGATACCTGCAACCCGGGTGTAAGTGGTCACCGTAGCATCGAGTCGCAAGGCCATGGCGTCGGCGTCGGCCATGGCCAGAGAGTTGGCATCCTTGCCGCTTGCCAGTGCGGTCGACAGCATCGGTTTGGAATATGAACGCCCGTCGTCAGCGGTGATCAGAGTCAATGGCGTTTCCTGGTCCAGCTTGCGCAGCTCGCGGGCCAGCGTGTAGCCGGCCAGCCCGGTACCGATGATGACGATGGGATTCACGCGGTGGCTCCGTCTCAGGCGATTGGCGGAAACAAAGTTACCAGATTGCGTAGCATTTTCGTTCGTATTCAAGGCGCGTCAGCAAGAGCATAGCAGGGCTATGTGAGGGCTGTCGCAACGCCGAAGACGGGCGAAAAGACAAGTACGCTGGTAACTTTGTTGACAGAAATCGCCTCAGAT
The DNA here is from genome assembly GCA_965371945.1 of uncultured Candidatus Competibacteraceae bacterium. Classification (GTDB taxonomy): domain Bacteria; phylum Pseudomonadota; class Gammaproteobacteria; order Competibacterales; family JAHEDQ01; genus CBDVAK01. The sequence goes on along the minus strand of CBDVAK010000061.1, from coordinate 12,836 downwards.
CTCGATCATTTCGAATTCACTTTTGCCGACACCGCAGTCCGGGCAGGCCCAGTCCTCCGGGATCTCGTCCCAGGCGGTGCCCGGTGCGATGCCGTCCTCGGGCAGGCCCTCGGCCTCATCGTAGACAAAGCCACAGATGATGCATTGGTACTTCCTCATCAAGCGATACCTCTGTCAATAGAGCGGCATGGTCGCGGGTGCACACGGGAGCGCCCCGCAGCCTGTGCTATCGCAATGCAGTCGATTTTCCATCATCCATGCCGCCTTGATTCCGGTCAAATCACCCGCTTGAGTTGATGATCGCATGCCGATGAACGCCGTCCGTGGAGATGACCGTAGCCGGTCCTACCCCGGTTTCCGGGTCAGGACCAGAATCTCCTCTCCACAGTCGGTGTCTGGCAGGGCGCTTTGTTCGCGTCGCTGAAAATCACGTGCCCGGGTGCGGGGCTCGGCGCAGGGTTGTGGTTCACCGCTATCACAGGCGATCGCATGGCTGGCCAGCCACATGGGCCGTGCCATGCGGCCCAGCGTTGTTTCGACCAGGGAGCAGAACCCGGTTTCCGTACACAGCGAAGCGAGACCGGGCAGCGAGAACAACAGCAGGTGACGCGGGATCTCCAGACCGCGCCAGCTCCGACCAAACTCCTGATGGCCAAGGGCATGGATGTTGGGGGTGATCAGTTGCAGACGGCCACCGGGGCGCAGGATGCGAAAGCATTCGGCCAGTATCTGGCGTGGATCCGGCAGGTGCTCGATGACATGAACCATGGTGACTACGTCAAAGCTGTGCTCACCGAAACCCGCATCCTGGAGTGAACCCTCGAATACCCGCGATCCGGACTCGCGTGCCCGGGTGGCACTCACCGGGTCGAACTCTACACCGGTGGTGCTCCAGCCGCGCTGGCGCATGGTGGCCAGGAAAGTGCCGTTACCACAGCCCACATCCAGCAGTTTCCCGGCCGGCCCGTCGATCCATTGCACGCATTGTCTTGCGTCTTCCAGCCACGCGGGTGACAGCCCCAGGATTCTGCCCAGGATTGGCTGCCAGGGCGACGACGGCTCATAACCACACCGTACCGCCAGGATGCACCGTCGCCGCCACTCCCGGCCACGATGCGCCGCAACGGCTTGCTGAGCGGTGGCCCCATGGGTCGGGTAGCTCTGGTAGAGCAGCGGCAGATCCTCGGCGATCGGCTGAGGGTCCAGCCACATCAGGTCCCCGCGGGCGGATCGTCTTATCGACCAGGTTCCGGCAACACCAAACAATGCATCGCGCAGATCTTGATAGACAATAGCTCCGGGCTCCCCGGTAACCGGGCTGGCGGGCGCGGGTCGCGCGCGGATGCCTTCGTTGTCTACGACGCTCCGTTGAGGCACTCGGTTACGCCCTCAGGAGAAAACCAGGCCGACCCGGTAGACCGCAAAGCTGGCCAGCCACGCGGCTCCCAGCCCCAGGGTCAGGCTCAGCAGGGTGATGCGCCAGCTTCGTGATTCGGCGCGGATGGCCGAGATAGTGGCGATACAGGGGGTATACAGCAGCACGAACACCATAAAGCTCAAGCCTTGCAACGGGGTGATCTCCGCCGCGATTTGGGCACCGAGTTCGGTGGCGCCACCATAAATCACCGCCATCGCACCGATCACGATCTCCTTGGCGATGAACCCGAACAACAAAGCCAGGGTTTCGTGCCAGCCTATCCCCAGAGGTTCGAACACCGGCGCCAGCAGGAGGCCGATCTGTCCGGCCCAGGTACCTGGGCCGGCGACGGGTTGGTCGGTCGGGATATGGGTCAACAGCCACACGGCCGCCACACCCAACACGATGAGGGTCGAGGCTCGGTAGAGAAAATCCTTCAATTCGTGCCAGCTGCGCAAGGCGACGCCGCGCACGGTCGGGAGCCGATAGGGGGGGATCTCCATGATGAAGGGTTCGGGCTTGCCGGCGATGCGAAACAGTCGCAGCAACAGGCCGACAACGATGATCGCCGCGAAGCTCAACAGATACAATCCCAGCATCACCCACGGTGCGGCCTGCGGAGTGAACAGGATGGCGACCAGAAATACAAACACCTGCAAGCGGGCGCTGCACAGGGTAAAGGGGATCAGCAGCATGGTGATGACCCGGTTGTAACGGCTCGACAGGATGCGGGTGCCCATCACCGCCGGGACATTGCAACCGAATCCCAGCAACAGGTTGATGAATGCCTTGCCGTCGAGGCCGAGGCGGTGCATCAAACGATCCATCAAAAACGCGGCCCGGGCCAGGTAGCCGCTGTCCTCGATGATCGACATGAATACGAAAAAGAGGATGATCAGCGGCAGAAAAGAGATCACCACCGCCAGCCCCTGCCACAATCCGTCCAGCAGAAAACTCTGCAGCCAGGCAGGTAGCGCGGACATCATTGCGCTGCCCGCGAGCCGGTTACCGGTGGCTTCGAAGCCTGCGGCCAGCAGACCCTGCAAGGGCGTGCCGAACCCGTAAATAGCCTGAAACAACAAAGCCATGAATACCACGAACAGCGGCAGCCCCAGCCAGCGGTGCAACAGTATCCTGTCGAGGCGTTCGCTGAGTGCGTCTGGCTGCGCGGGATGTTGTCCAGATGTCTCCATGACCAGCCCGCGGGCGGCATTGAAGCGGCAGCCGGCGCAGGTGATGGGCAGCGATGTCCGGGTCACCGCCTCCACGCGATCACGCCAGTCAAGCACCTGTTGTTGCAGACCGTTGCCGGCCGGAGCGGTGGGCTCTTCCAACAAGCGCATGGCCAGGAAGCCCGGATTGAGCGGTGAGCCGGGCGCGAGCGCGGCCGCCCGTGGGGCCAGGTCCTCGATTGCCGCTTCCAGCACCGGTGGGCACGAGATGTGCGGTGGTCGGGTCCTGATCGCATGCTTGAGCAGCTGATACAGCGCTTGCTCGAGCGCCGGAATGCCCTCGCCGGAGCGCGCGGAGATACCGACTACCGGCACACCGAGGTGCTCCGCAAGTGCCGCCAGATCCAGGTCCAGACCCTGAGCGCGTGCTTCGTCCATCATGTTGACCGCCACCACCATGGGCAGACCGCTGTTAGCCACCTGCAGGCTCAGCCCGAGGCCACGATAGAGGTTGCGGGCGTCGACCAGATTGATGACTGCATCCGGCGGCGTGTCGAGAAAGAAACGGCGCACCACCCGCTCTTCCTCGGTCATCGGCGTCAGAGAGTAGGCACCGGGCAGATCGATCAGTTCGACCGTGAATTCGCCCAGCGCGAACTCGCCACTCTTGCGTGCCACCGACACACCCGGCCAGTTGCCGGTGCTCTGACTGGCGCCGGTCAGACGGTTGAACAGGGTGGTCTTGCCGGTGTTGGGGATGGCAACCAGCGCCACTCGCGGGTGTGACGGGTCAGTCGGCATCGGCACGGCTCACCAGTATCTTCTCCGCGGCGCCCAATCCGAGCTCGAAAGGGCGAGGGTGGGAGCCGGTACTGAGTCGCAGCGGCCAGCTCTTGTCTCCTTCCAGTTCAAGAATTACTCCGACACCGACCCCGAGCGCCTGCAGGCGTTGCCGGTGTCGCCTGCCGCTGGCAAGGCTGACGACACGAAAGCGGCGCTCGCTCCACAACGCGATCTGTGACAGCGGCAGGACCAGTGGTTCGCAACCCAGCTTGTGCAACTCGCTGGTACGCAACGCGATCTGTGCCCCCTGGTCGAGCCTGACACCCACCGTGGCACCAAACGGCGCCACCCGCGTGACGGTCAGGCGAACACCTGGCAACACGCCCATTTGCGCCAGCCGCTGCGAAACCCGGCTGTTTCCACCCAGGCTGGTGACCCGGCATTCGCTGCCGACCGTTGGCAACCAAACCGGCTTTTGCTCAATCTCGTTCAAACGGGGTGTCCGTTGCGACGTATTGCAGCGGACCGCCTGTTGCCGCGCTGCGCCGGGAGACACATGGTACACCGACCGAGGCGCCCGGTTGTTGCTAGTGACTGGTACCGCGGGAGTAGTGGGTTTTGTTGTAGACGTTGTATTTTCCCGAAGGTTTGCTCATGGGCAGGCGCTTGACTTCTTCCAGGGTCTCGGCGTCATAGACGATGAGCGCACCGTCGGGGTCCCAGATGCTCAGCAGCGCGTAGCGGCCATCACGGGTGAACTCGATGTGTGCCGCGGTCTTGCCTGGAACCGGGCGCAGGGTGCGCACGATTTCCAGGGTTTGCTTGTCGAGTATGTGCACCGCATCGCGGTTGGGTCCGAAAAAGACATCGCTCCAGGCGTAACGCGAGTTTTCATGACTGCGCATGAAGAAACCCGGGCCCAGCGTGTCGATGCGCTTGATGACTTTCCAGTCCTGCATGTCGATGACGCTCAGCCGGCTTTCCTTGAAGTTGGGTGTCACCACGATCGGCCGGCCCTGGTAATCCCAGCTGATACCCGAGCCCAGATGGGGCATGCCGGGGATGTCGAGTTTGGCGATGACCCGGCCCTGGTCGAGATCGACGACCTGGCCACCGCCATCGCGTGAGGCGCCGATCAGGTTGCGGTAGGGAGGGTCGAAAAAAAAGTCATCCAGATAATCCTCCAGCACGATGCGCCGGATTGGAAACCGGTCGGCATCCACCTTCGGGTTCTCGCCGGATTCGGTCTCATAGTCGTGCATGGGGCCGCGGTACACCGCAAGCGCCGGGTCGTTGTACGGGATCTCCCAGACTTCGGCGATGTCCTTGAGCGCGACAATGAAACTATGACGCGGAGGCGCCGTATATACCGCGCTGACCCGCGAACTGTTGCCCTCGACATCCGTGACCGCGATCAGCCTGACCGGTTGCAGGTCCCTGGCATCCAGTATCACCAGCGTGTGCGGCAGATAGTTGCCGACCAGCACGTAGCGGCCGTCGGCGGATACCGCCAGGTTGCGGGTGTTGATACCAGCGCGGATCTCTGTGACTGTCTTGAGGTTGTAGAGGTCGAATTTGCTGACCCAACCGTCACGGGAGGCAAAATAGACGTAGCGACCGTCCGGTGAGAACTTGGGTCCGCCGTGCAGGGCATAGCGGGTGGCGAAGCGATGGATGGGTTCGAAGCGATCGCCGTCCAGAATGGTGGCGTGATGATCACCCAGTTCGACCACCACGAACAGGTTCTGCGGATCGGCCTCGAATACCGGGGTATCGACCAGCTCTTCAGGGTCAACGTGCTGTACACGGCTGGCGCGGATTTCTGGCAGACCCCAACGGGGTACTTCGGCAAGTGGCGTGTAGATGAGCTCGACCAGTGACTGAATCTGCTGGTTGTCGAGTTGCTCACCGAAAGCGGGCATCTGGGTCGCAGGCAGTCCCTCGGCGATGCTGCGCACCGCTTTGCGGGGTTGCAGACGGACCAGATTGCCTGGCAACAAGGCCGGGCCCGTGCCGCCGAGCCGGTCGTTGCCATGACAGGTCGCGCAGTACTGTTGGTACAGCCCCATAGCCGCTGTTGGCTGGTCCGTCATGGCACTGGCGGTCGCTGTCAGCGCCGACAGCCATACAGCCACGATCCAGGCCACTTTCATATTGCCGCTTGCCGGTGGGGATCGAACTGTCGGGAGTCAGCGGGGAGTGCGCGGGCATCCGCCAGGTACCAGTTCAGTTTGGCCTGCAGTTTGACCACTTCCCCGATGACCACCAGGGCAGGTGGTTGCAGGTTGGCGGCCAGCGCCTGTGCGGCGAGGGTTCCCAGGGTGGCCACGATCACACGTTGCTGTGCTGAAGTACCCCGCTCGATCAGAGCGGCCGGCCAGTCCGCGGGCAGCCCGTGGACGATCAGTTGCCGCGACAATTGCGGCAGCGCCGCCAGGCCCATGTAGACCACCACGGTTTGATCAGGTTGCGCCATGCTGGTCCACGGCAGATTCAGAGAGCCGTCGTGTAGATGACCGGTGACGAACAAACAGGCACTGGCATGAGCGCGGTGGGTCAGCGGAATGCCGGCGTAGGCGGCACAACCCAGTGCTGCGGTGATGCCGGGGACGACTTCAAACGGAATGTCCGCGGCCTGCAGTGCCTGGGCTTCTTCACCGCCGCGCCCGAACACAAAGGGATCACCGCCCTTGAGCCGAACCACTCGTCGGCCGTGGCGGGCCAGCCTGATCAGCAGCGCGTTGATCTCATCCTGGGGCAGGGTGTGACGGTCGGTGGCCTTGCCCACATAGATGCGTTCCGCCTGTGCACCGATCAGCGCCACCACTGCTTCACTGACCAGCCGGTCGTAGACCACGACTTCCGCTTCCTGTAACAATCTCAGTGTTTTGCAGGTCAGCAATTCGGGATCGCCGGGTCCCGCTCCGGCCAGCCAGACCTTGCCGATTTCGTCGCGGGTACCGGCTACCGCGTGCAGGCGCCGTTCGACGCTGTCCATCAGCTGACTCCCGCGGCGGCAATGGGGACTGCCTTGGCGGGGCGACGTCGGCGCGGGCGGGCGTCGACCAGCGGTGCGTGCACACGCGGATTGTCAGCAAATGCGATTTCACTGTCGCTGAGGTAACAGCCTGGGTCTTCAGCCCACAGGTCACCGCTGGTCTGATAGGCGCGGATCCGGGTATTGCCACCACAGACAGCCATGTAGCCACAGCCGGCGCAACGTCCTTTGAGGGGTCTGGGTCGTTGCCTCAGTCCCGCCAGTATCGGATCGCTGAGATCTTCCCAGATTTCCGAGAATGGGCGTTTGCGCACATTACCCAGGGTGTGGTGCCACCAGAAGGTGTCGGGGTGGACATCGCCGAGGTTGTCGATGTTGGCGATGCCGATGCCCGAGGCATTGCCACCCCAGCGGCGCAGCCGTGCTTCCAGTGTTTCGGCATGTTGAGGATGATTGCGGCGTATCCACTGCAACAGAAAGACACCGTCGGCATCGTTGTTGCCGGTGACATATTCGCGCACCACGCCGCGTTCGAGTTCATCCCAGCAGTGCTGGAACAGCAGCTCCAGGGCCCAGCGCGTGGTCTGGTGATAGGCATCCTCCTTGCGGTTGACGCGTCCCCGACCGGAATAGTTGAGATGCGACAGATAGAATTTGTCGATCCGTTCGCGATCCATCAATGTCAGCAGTCCGGGTAAATCGGTGGCATTCTCCTGTGCCAGGGTAAATCGCACGCCGACCTTGAGGTCACGATCCCGACACAGACGGATACCGTCCAGAGACTGCTCGAATGCGCCCTCGCTGCGTCGGAAGCGGTCGTGATGTTGCTGCAGGCCGTCGAGGCTGACGCCGACGTAGTCGTAACCGACCGCGGTGATGCGGTCGATGTTCTGTTCGGTGATCAGAGTGCCATTGCTGGACAGCCCGACGTAGAAACCCATTTCCCGGGCTCGTCGCGAGATGTCGAAAATGTCGGGGCGCAGCAGCGGCTCGCCACCGGACAGTATCAACACCGACACCCCGTAGGCATGCAGGTCGTCCATTACCCGGAACACCTCCGCGGTATCCAGCTCACCCGGGAAATCCCTGTCGGCGGAGGTGGTATAACAATGCATGCAGTTGAGGTTGCAACGCCGGATCAGATTCCAGATCACCACCGGGCCACCTGGCGGCGGGTGTGCGGGTGTCGTGCCCGGACTGTGCAGGGCCTTCAGGTAACGGCTGATACGAAACACGGCAGATCCCCTTTGTCTCCGTAACCCTCAGGTCGGTGCTTTGAAACCGTACCGGGTTGTGCGCTGAGTTTGATTGACCGGGGTCAAATTCGCAGCCCGGTCTTTTTCAGCAAACGGGTGCTGTAGAGAATTTCGTGGCCGAGGTCGTCGGCGCCGAGCAGTTCCGCGATCACCTCGACCTTGCGCTCGACTTCCCGCCGGTTGTGGCCGTGGACCATGGCGAACAGGTTGTAGGGCCATTCCGGCGGGTGCGGCGGTCGGTGGTAGCAGTGGCTGACGAAATCCAGTGCACCGACCTGTCGGCCCATTGCCCGCAGCCGTTGGTCGGGTAGCTGCCATACTGTCATACCGTTGGCTCGCACGCCCAGCGCGTAATGATTGGGGATGACGCCCATGCGTCTGATGACGCCCAGTTCGAGCATTCTTTGCATCCGCTCCATCACCAGATGCACCGGTAGCGCGAGCTTGTCTGCCACGGCGTGGTATGGCTGTGGGCACAACGGCAGGCCGTCCTGGGTGGCGGCGATGATGCGCCGGTCGATGTCATCCATCCCGGTCACAGTTCGACCCTGAAGCCGATGTAGTACTCCTCCAGCTTGGGCATATCATAGACCGGGTAGCCGCTTTCGGTGCGAATCCGGTCCAGAATCTCGGCGATCCGTGGCTGGCGGTCCACTGCCACCACGAACCAGAGATTGAAGCGATGAGCGCGCTGGTAATTGTGTGCTACTTCGGGCAGGGCATTGACCAACCCGGCCACCCGATCCAGATCCTCTGGTGGCACCTGCATGGCGGCCAGAGTGACCGCGCCGCCCATGCGTTCGGCCCGGTAGAGCGGGCCAAAGCGGCTCAGCAGGCCGCGATCCAGCATGCGCTGCAGACGCTGCAGCAGGTTGCTCTCGTCGATGCCGAGACGGGTCGCGGCATCGGCGTAGGGGTGCGCACTGATCGGAAATCCGCCCTGCAGGGTGTTGATGATGCGCCGATCAACAGAGTCCAGATTTGCGCAATCCGCAGCGCTCACGGCCTCGGCACTCACGAACTCTCCGGCTCGGCATAGCGTGCGCCGGTTTGTTTGAAACGATGCACGCTGAACAGTACTTCGTGGGGGGTGTCCTGCAGTCCACAAGTCGTTGCCAGTTCCGCGATTTGCGCCAGTACGGTGTCACGGTCACGGCCGTGTACCATGCAGAATAGGTTGTAGCGCCAGCCCGGTCGGCGCGGCCTGCGGTAACACAATGACACGCAGTTGAACTGGCCGAGGCATCGCCCCTGCGTATCGACCAGGTGGTCAGGGATATCCCAGACCACCATGGCGTTGGCCCGATAGCCGAGTTCGTGATGGCGGGCCACCAGCCCGAGGCGCCTGACGATGCCTGCCGACAACCAACGCTCAAGCGTGTCAATTACCCTGGTTTCGGTGATACCCGCGGTCTCCGCCGCCACCTGGTAGGGGCGTGGTTGCAGTGACAGCCCCGTTTCGATCGCGGCCAGCAGACGGCGTTCGTCGTCATCCAGCCTGACCGGGGGCCGGGCCGCACCGTTGTCGATGATGCGGCCATGGTCGCGAGACGCATGGCGTGGTGCGCTGACCGAAAAACCCAGGTCGATGTGATATTGCTGCTGCATCGGCAGGTCGAGTACCTGCAACCCGGTGCAACGGCGAATCTCGGCCAGCAGGTCGCGTATTTCACTACGGTCCCGCGCAGTCAGTACGAACCAGAGGTTGTAGTGGTGTTCGCGCTGGTAATTGTGGTTGACCTGGCGAAAGCTGCTGACAAAGGCAGCCACTGCCTGCAGCCGGTGAGTGGGCACCGGCATGGCGGCAAGCGTGCTGGCGCCGATGGTGTTGGGGCGGAATACCGGGCCAACCCGGCTGATCTGCCGGCTCCGCAGCATCTCTTCCAGCGCGGAGGTGACGGACTCCTGGCTACAGCCGAGACGCTCGCCTATCTCCCGGTAAGGGCGGGGCGTCAGCGGAAAGCCGCGCTGGAAGTGCTCCAGCAGTTGCCCGGCCACCGTGGCTGGGGCAGATTGCGACGTGGATACCCTGCTATCGGCCAGCGCAGACTTTGACCCGGTTCTCACAAGCCGATCCGGTTGGCGCGCGCGGTCAGGAAGATGCCGCTGGGTCGCTCCGCGGGCAGTTGTTTCAGAAGCTCACGGCTGGCGGTGTCGTAGATTTCGAGTCGGTTCAGATCCCTGACCGACACCCAGACCTGCTCGCCGCGTGGTGTGAACTCCATGTGCAGCACGCCCTTGCCGGGCACCAGCGTGTCCTCGACCTGCAATCGTTCAGTGTCGATGACCTGCACGGTGTCGTTGTCCGGGAAGGCGAAGTTGACCCACAGTTGACGCCCGTCGGGCCGTGCTATCGCGAACACCGGCTGGCTGTGGACCGCGATGCGGCCGACCTCCTTCCAGTTGCGTCGATCGACCACCAGCAGTTGGTGGAGCCCCACCGCTGGCAGAAACAGGTAGTCGCCGGCCTGGGCCCAACCTTCCAGGTGCGGCATCTTGTACACCGGCAGTTTTTGCTCACCGCGTCCGTAGTGATCGAGGATGCGGCGCACGCCCTGGTCCGGATGCCACAGATCAAGCAATGCCAGGCCGTCCTCGCCAAACAGACCGGCGACGTAGTAACGGCCATCGGCGGTGATCAGGCCGTCGTAGGGTTGTCTGCCAATCTGTAAAAATTTTTCGATCTGCGGGTCTTGCGGGTCGCTGAGGTCGGCGATCCATATTTGATCGGCATCGAACAGGCTGAACACGAAACGTTGTCCGGGCGCATCAACCAGTCCTACCACCTTGGAACGGCGTCCGTCAGCACCGTAGACCGCTGGAATGTCCGCTACCGGTTGTAGTGTTTCGGCATCGAATACTCGCACCCCGCCGGGCTCGTAATTGGAAACCGCGATCAAGCGACCATCCTGGGAAATCGCGCCACCAATGCTGTTGCCGGCCTGTACCACGCGTTTGTCGATGCCTTGGGTGAGCAGGTCGACCCGGGTCAGGCCGCCGTCGCGACCGAACACATAGGCAAAACGACCGTCCCGGGAATATACCGCGGAGGCATGGGAGAGATCACCGAGACCCTCGACCCGGGCCAGGATGGTACGTTCGGTGGTATCGATGATCAGCACGCTGCCGGTGGCGCGTTCGACCACGATGCCCAGGTCACCGGTGCCACGCAGGGCGGGTTCGGCTTGGGTAGCGGGAGCGACCGCCAGCAGCGATACGACGGCCAGCAGCATCAGCTTGAAGGAAGTAGCACTCACGACCCCAGTTGTCCTGATGTCAGTTGTTTGACGATCCAGCGCGAGTCATCGTCGCTGAGAAAAGGTCGCCACGGCGGCATGGCGGTGCCGGGGCGGCCGTCGAGTATCGTCGACAGCAGCAACTCCGGCGGCTTGTCCAGCAGCGCTTCCCGGGTGAGCGGTGGGCCGAGCCCACCTTTGAGAGTCATGCCGTGGCAGGAACCGCAGTCCTGCCGGACCAGGTAGCGCAGTTCCTGTTGTCGCTCGGGCGTTGGTTCGGCGGCCTGGACGGTCATCGCCAGCATGCCGGGAAGGACCAACAGGGTCAGTCGGATGGCCAGGCTCATCTGCTCCCTCGTTGTCAGGTCAGCGGAAAATGCGTCCTCAACATTGTTGTGCATTAGGCGTCAGCCGGACGGTGGCCGCATTGACCCGGGTCAATAGACCGGTGTGCACAATGCATTTCCGAATTCCTGTGTGTTGAGAGTATGAACAACCGTTGCAGGAACCAAAAGGCCCGGTCCCCTTGGCGGGGGCCGGGCCCGGTCGAGGGCCAATCGCCTTAGTAGACGTCGTACATAGTGTTGTAGACGTTGAACTTGCCGGTCGGAGTGACCAGGCGTTCGTCCTTGATGACCGCTTTCAGCTTGCGGGTCTTGTCATCGACCACCACCAGGGCGGATTTCTGCTCCTTGCCGTTCCACACCGAGAACCACACTTCGTCACCGGCCTTGTTGTATTCCGGTTGCACGACCCGCATGGGGCCTTCACCGATATCCGCCCATTCGGCGATGGGCAACACCTCGAACCCGGCATCCAGCTTGTTGATGTCGAACACTGCCACGCTCTGGCTCATGCTCTCAATTGGGCTGAGCGGCGTGTCCACCCACAGGTTGGTCGACTCGGGGTGGGTCTTGATAAACAAAGAACCGCCACCCTGGCCCTTGAGTATGCGCACAGCCTTCCAGGCATTGTCGGGATTGCCCTCGGGATCGGTGCCGATCACGGTGATATCCTCGTTGCCCAGCGCGCTGGTCGCCCACACCGGTCCATACTCGGGATCGACGAAGTTGGCGCCGCGACCCGGGTGCGGGATCTCCTTGGCATCCACCAAAGCAACCAGCTTGTCCTCCTTGGAGTCAATGACCGCGATCTTGTTGGATTTGTTGGCAGCGGTCATGAAATAGCGATGGGTGGAGTCCCAGCCACCGTCATGCAGGAAGCGCGCGGCCCCGATTGAAGTCACCTTGAGGTTCTCGATATCCTCGTAGTTGACCATCAGAACCTTGCCGGTTTCCTTGACATTGACGATGAACTCCGGGTGCTCATGAGAGGCGACGATGGCCGCCACGCGGGGCTCGGGGTGGTACTCCTGAGTGTCGACGGTCATGCCGCGGGTGGAAACGATCTTGAGCGGTTCCAGCGTGTTACCGTCCATGATCACGAACTGCGGTGGCCAGTAGGCACCGGCGATGGCGTATTTGTCCTCCCAGCCCTTGTACTTGGAAGTCTCTACCGAGCGTGCTTCCAGACCGATCTTGATCTCGGCGACATTGTTGGGGGTTTCCATCCACAGATCGATGAGGTTGACCCTGGCATCGCGCCCGATCACGAACAGATAGCGACCGGAGGCGGAGAACCGCGAGATGTGTACCGCGTAACCGGTATCCACCACGCTGATGATCTGTTTGCTGTCGCCGTCAATGATGGCGATCTGGCCGGCATCGCGCAGCGTTACCGAAAACAGGTTGTCCAGATCCAGATCGTTCATCTTCTCGGTGGGACGATCTTCCGGAGCCACCAGCAGCTTCCAGGTTGCCTGCATATCTTCCATACCGAACTCCGGCGGTACCGGCGGTTCGTGCTGGAGATAGCGGGCCATCAGGTCCACTTCCTCGGCGGTCAAATCACCCGAAGATCCCCAGTTGGGCATACCGGCGGGGGAGCCATAGGTGATAAATGCCTTGAGGTATT
>CBDVAK010000060.1:0-14609 GCA_965371945.1 uncultured Candidatus Competibacteraceae bacterium | reverse complement strand
AGCACAACCTTGCCAAGGTTGGGGTCGCGAGTTCGAGTCTCGTTTCCCGCTCCAGTTCATTTGGTTCGCGTGGTCAGGGGTGCATGACACAGCGCCGATTGCGAGTGTCGTGAGAGAGTCACAGGGTAAGCAGGATCGGGAAGTTGTTCGTCAAACATTCCCAAAGTGAAGGCTAGGTGGCAGAGTGGTTATGCAGCGGCCTGCAAAGCCGTGGACGCCGGTTCGATTCCGACCCTAGCCTCCAGTATCTGCCCGGGTGGCGGAATTGGTAGACGCAGCAGACTTAAAATCTGCCGGCATTTGATGCTGTACCGGTTCGAGTCCGGTCCCGGGCACCAGCAAGAACAGCAACGTACTTCATTTTCGGCCACCTCCCACCAACCGTCGTTTTACCGAAAAGCGCACTCACGGCGCACTCCGTTGCGCCTTTAGCGCCCCGCACATCCTTGCTTCCGGCGCCCGGCCGCCCGCGTCGGCACCAAGGTGCGCTGGCCGTTCACCCGTCTTCTATACTGGCGAAAATATTGATCCATGTCAGGAATGGCCGTGGTGCTTGTGCGTAGACTTCACAGCGCTCGGATCTCTCACAGCACCGGGCAAATGGAGTCTAGAAATGTATGCACCCATCAAACCCATATTATTGGCGCCGCTTGCGGCGGCGTTGTTGGCGGCACTCGCCGGCAACGCCGGCGCCGCGGCGCCGGGCGACTGGTCAGCGGTCCCAACCGAGACCCTGAAACTCTTCTATCCCGGCCAGTCCAGCTACCAGTGGTTGCGCAGCCCGGAACACAAGCGTGCTTTCAAGAAGACCCTGCAGGGCGATAGCTGCGTCTCCTGCCATGAGGACGAGGAGGAGGAACTCGGCCAGACCATGGTGAGCGGCGACAGATTGGAGCCCCATCCCATCGACGGCAAACAGCCGGTGATCGATCTGGCCACGCAGGCCGCCTACGATGACGAGAATCTCTACCTCCGTTTCCAGTGGAAAACCCGTAATCCCTATCCGGGTTCTGCGCACCCTCATTGGCGCTTCGATGGTGCGGATTGGAAGCAGATCGGCTGGCCGAGACTCCACCAGAAGGTATGGGAAGATGACCAGCCGGCGATCTATGAAGATCGCCTGGCGATCATGATCGATGATGGCAGCGTGCCCATGTTTGCCGAGCAAGGCTGCTGGCTGAGTTGTCACGACGGTTCTCGCGACATGCCGGATGTGGTCGGCAAAGACGACGTCAAGGCGCACCCGTTGCTGGGTAAAGTGTTGAAAAAGAAAGATGTTCGCAAGTTCTTGCCCGCTTCACGCACCGACGACGAGGCATCGTGGGATACCACCAAGTCGGTTGAGGAGATTGCGGCTGTCAAGGCTGACGGCGGGTTCGTGGATCTGATGCAGTGGCGTGGCCACCGCTCCAACCCGGTAGGCATGGCTGACGACGGATATGTGCTCGAGTATCGTTTGTTCGATGAAGGCAACAAGATGTTCAGCAAGAACTGGGATAAAGCCACCAACCAACCCAAGTATATGTTCGATGAGAAGAAGGTCGGTTTCAAGTCGAGGACCATGGACACGCTCCGCGATCCTTCGGCGCCACCGTCTCTGATCGTCGAGCAAAACACCGTGCCCTTTGATGCCAACGCCGATTGGAAAGAAGGGGACATGATCCCGGAGTACTACGTGTCTCGCGATGCTGCCGAGGGCTCCGCCGCTGACAACAGCGACGTCACCGGTACCTGGGAAGACGGTATGTGGACGGTACTGTGGACCCGCAAGCTCGATACCGGTCACCCGCAGGATGACAAGATCCTCAAGGTGGGCGAGGTGTATACCTTCGGGTTCGCGGTCCATGACGACAACATCACCACCCGCGGTCATCACGTGTCCTGGCCGATGTCGGTCGGCATCGGGGTGGATGCGGAGATCACCGCTGTTGCAGTGAAGTAGGTCTCGACCCCGGATCCGTGCTAGCCGGCACGGTTCCGGGGCGAATGTAACAACTCAACCCAAGCAGAATGCCCATGTCTTCCCCTGGGATTTTTTCGCGCCGTTTTGTCGTCATTGCCGTTACGATCCTTGTGGTGGTGGCGATTGTGTGGTGGTTTGCCTACGAGCCGGTGACCCGTAACCTGGTGGCATCGGAGGCCGTGTGTAGCTACTGTCATGTTGAGCAGGAGTATGTCCCCGCTGCACGCATGTCATATTCCTCCGCTCATCCCGTTGAACCCGAACAGGGAGAGCAGGCGGCGGTGTGTGCCGATTGCCACGTGCCGGAAGGTTTCCTGGGGTCCAGCTTCGTCTATACCCACATCCTGAGCGCTACCGATCTGTTCGGGCATTTCCGTGATCGGGAATCGGAGCGGGCCGGAGACTGGATTCCGGCCGCGGCGGCACGAGCGTACCGGGTACGGGACCGATTGTTCGAATATGACAGCGTGACCTGCCGCAGTTGCCACATCGAATCCGAGATCAAACCCAAGCGAAAACGCGGTCAGAAGGCGCACAAGAATGCGCTGGAAAACAAGGAAACCTGCATTGAATGCCATGACAACCTGGTGCACCGGCAAGTGGATGTGCGCCCGGATGCGTTCCAGAAACCCGAACCCGAGACGACTTCGGCCGCCCCCATGACGCCGAATGATGGCAAGGGCGCGGTGGTAGCCGGCCTACCCGGGGCGGTTGCGCTGCGGAGGGCGGAGTGATGTTCAAAGTGAAAGCCATTTCCTCTGCACGCCGGCGCTTCGTCAAGGCCCTGGCCGGTGGCGCTGCCGCGGTCGCAGCGGCTGTCGGCGGCACCACGCGCGGGGTAGCCGCAGTGACCGGTGTTACCGCCAAGAAGAGGGCGAAACAATACGGCATGGTGATCGATGTGCGCCGGTGCATCGGCTGTCACGCTTGCACTGTGGCTTGCAAGAGCGAGTTCGGCGTACCGATTGGGGTCAACCGTTCCTGGGTCGAGTATACCGAGAAGGGTACTTACCCCAATGTCGGGCGGAGCTTTCTGCCGCGTTTGTGCAACCACTGCTCTGAACCGCCCTGCGTCGGAGTATGCCCCACTGGCGCCACCTATCGACGCGATCAGGACGGCATTGTGGTGGTCGACGACGGGCTGTGTATCGGCTGTAAATACTGCATCCTGGCCTGTCCCTACGATGCCCGTTTCCTGAATCCGGTGACCGGATACGCCGACAAGTGCGATTTCTGTATCCACCGGGTCTCGCAGGGGCTGGAGCCCTCCTGTGTCAATACCTGTGTAGGCGGCGCGCGCATATTCGGTGATCTGGCCGATCCCGACAGCGCCGTATCCAAGCTGATCGCCAAGAACCAGGTCACGGTCTTGCGGCGGGAAATGGGGACGCTGCCCAACGTCTACTATATCGGCGCCGATCTTACCGACGAGCTCGATGCCAGGCGGCCCGAGTTGCGGCGGGTCAAAGTGATCACCCACCGCAAGGACCCCAAAAGGAGATAGCCATGGAGCATGAACTCATTTGGGGGATGCCGGTAATCCTTTATCTGTTTCTGGCCGGAGTGGGCGCTGGCACCGTTACCGTGAGTGCCTCAGTCCTGCTGCGCGGTGGTGGCGGTGGGTTTGGTGGACGTCACTTCGCCATCGCCCGTTACGGCGCGCTGATCGGTCCATTGCCGGTCATGCTCGGAACTTTTCTCATTGTCTTTGAACTGGGGCGGCCATTTCGAGCGCTGAACCTGTTCAAGCTGATCAACCTGTCACCGATGAACATAGGCTCCTGGCTGCTGGGGCTGTTCATTGCAGTCAGCCTGCTGTATGCCCTGCTATTCCTGCCCTGGCCGCCGATCATCTGGGATCGACTGCAGCCCTGGCGCAAGGCTTTGGCATGGGTCTGCATTCCGCTGGGGATCAGCGTTGCTGTATATACCGGTGTGATGCTCGGCGCCATGCCGGCGCGACCATTCTGGAATTCACCAATTCTCGCCTTGCTGTTCCTGGTCTCGGCTTTGTCCACTGGTGTTGCCACGATCCTCCTCGCCCAGGCGCTGCTGTACAGACCACCGGCCGACAATCCGGCAGCGAGGAAGCTCTTCCATCAGAGCGGATACCTCCTCACCGCCTCCGACATCGTGCTGGTCGGGTTCGAGCTCATGGTTATCTTTTTGTTCATCATGTTTGCCTACCTCACGGTGGGTAACGTCAAGTATGCGGCGGCAGTGATCCTTCCAGGAGGTGATCTGGCGACCCTGTTCTGGCTGTGGGTCGTGTTGATCGGGTTACTGATCCCGGCCCTCATCGAGTTGATCTACGTGGTACCCAAGCTGCTCTTCCACCGTGAGTACGCAGCTCCCCGCGTGGTGGAGCTTGCGGTTCCGATCGCTGTGTTGGTGGGTGGTTTCATGCTGCGTTATGTGGTGGTCGTCGCTGGGCAGATCACCGGCCCGGTGGGGCTGTAGAGACAGCGGGAGTTGATCATGGTCAGTCGTCGAAGATTTCTCAAGGTGGGTGCCGTGGCGGCGGCCACGCCTCTGGTCAGCTCGCCGCCGGCAGCGGCCCACGAGTCGGAGCTGGCATCTGGTGGTGCAGACTATTCTTACCTGAGCGGAACCGAGCGCGAGCCGGTGCCCACTTGCTGCGCCCTGTGCGCAAGCCGTTGCCCCGCCATCGGCTACGTCGAGCACGGCTATCTGGTCAAGGTAGAGGGCCAGCCGGATTCCATCCGCACCCAGGGGAGGCTCTGTGCCAGGGGGCAGGCCAGCGTGAACCAGGTATACGACCCGGACCGGATTCTGCGCCCGCTCAGACGCGTCGGTGCACGCGGCGCCGGCGAATGGGAGCAGATCTCCTGGGAGGATGCCTTGGGCGATTTGGCGGGTCGCCTCAGAGCACTCCGTGATCAGGGGGAGCCCGAACGATTCATGTTTCATCACGGCTGGATCTCGGCCAGCGCCGACAGGCTCATCAATCGGGTGTTCCTGCCGACTTACGGTACTGCCACTATCGCCAACAATTCCTGCCTGGGGCAGAGCGCGCGGCAGTTGTCCCACGCGCTGACCTGGGGCAAGGCAGAAGACAACTGGGATTTCGACAACACGCGCTACATCCTGAACTTCGGTAGCAATGTTATGGAGGCCCACACCAACCATGTCGCGCTGGCGCGGAGACTGTCGTACGCGCTGGTCGATCGCAACCTCAAAATGGTGACCTTTGACGTGCGTTTGTCCAACACGGCCGCCAAATCGCATAGCTGGGTCCAGATCAACCCCGGCACCGATCTGGCGGTCATTCTCGCCATGTGCAACGTGGTGATGCGTGAAGGGCTGTTTCGCGGTGCGGGTGAACAGTTTCTCGAGTTTTGTCAGGTATCGCCTGATCCGGGTGTTCCAGTGGACAAGAAAATTGGCGTCCTGACTGACCACCTGGCGCAGTACACGCCGGAATGGGCGCAGGAGATCAGCGGTGTCGATGCCGCAGTGATCGAGGAGACCGCCAGGGAGTTCGCCACCGCCAGGCCGGCCTGCATTATCAGCTCCAGAGGCGCCAGCGCCCACTACAACGGCGTCGAGACGGAACGCGCGATCCAGATGCTCGCCGCGATTACCGGCAATATCGACAATCCGGGCGGGCGCACCCGCGCGGTATCGCCGCTGTGGACGTACCCCACGGGACCGGATGACAAGCCTCCGGCTCGCAGACTCGAAATTCTTGATGGCCTGGCCGGACAGGCCGCGCTGCCAATCTATGGTGTCGGCCACCAGGTCCTGAAGATGATCGAGGACGGTGGCCATGGCCGCCCGGAGATATACCTCTGGTACAACTATAATCCGGTGCTCTCCAACGGCAATATTCAGGAGAACATCGATATCCTCAAAGACGAGAAATTGATCCCATTTACCGTCGCCGTGACACCCTTCTACGACGAGTCGGCGGCGCTGGCGGACCTCATACTTCCAGATGCCACCTTTCTGGAGCTCTACGATTTCGAGGATGGCGTCTCGACCAACCAGGTGGCGGAGTATGCGCTCCGCCAACCGGTGGTGCCGCCTCAGGGCGAGGCCCGGGATTTCAAGGATGTTTGCTGTGAACTGGCGAAGCGGATGGATATGCCGCTCGGGTTCGAGTCCGGTGCACAGTTCGTCGAGCAGGCCTGCAAGCTGACGCCGCAAGTCAAGAAAAAGGCTCGTGGCTTTGGCGGTATGAAGAAGAGGGGTGTGTGGCACGACCCCGATGTCGAGCCGGCCTATCATACCTATCGAAACATCGTCGTGACCGCCGACCTGGCCGGTCCGAACGTTATTCTCGATCCCGCCAGCGGCGTGTATTGGGACTGGCAGGCGGCGGGCGCGGTCAGTGCTGAAGACGCCCGGCGCACCGGCTACCGCGCCACCCCCGGTGCCTACCGGGGCTACATCGCCCAGCAGATCGGTACCACGGTCTATGCCGGGTTTCGGCCTGACGGGGTCAACAAGTCCGGGTACTTCGAATTGTATTCAACGGTCCTGGAAGAGACGGGCTTCGCGGCGTTGCCGAGCTATATCGCCATTCCCGAGCATGAGGCCATGCAGCCCGGTGAAATGATACTCACAACCTTCCGGACCAATGTACAGACCCTGTCGAGGACCCAGAACTGCATGTGGCTGAGCGAGATCGATACCCATGGTGCGGCCTGGATCAATCCGGAGTCTGCGGTGGAGGCAGGAATCGGTGACGGCGACCGGATCAAGATCAGATCCCGCCTCGGCGAGATGGAGGCCACTGTGCGCGTGACCGAAAATGCCGTCCCCGGGGTGATTGCGATGCCTGGCGATGGTGGGCATTGGCAGTACGGAAGGTATGCCTCCGGCAGCAAAGCACCCTTCGCCATCGAGGATGACGCTCCGAACGAGGCGTTGAAATGGTGGCACGATGACCGAGTCCACCCCAACTGGATCATCCCCAATGCGCCGGAGCCGGTGAGTGGCCAGCAACGCTGGATGGACACAGTGGTGTCTGTGAGCAAGGCTTGAGGGCCGCGGTAACGCACTTCATCCAGTCTCGCTCGGTTTCCGGGCCGGCTTACGGCAACAAGCGAAGCAGGATTGCGAAGCGCCACAGGGATTCACAGCGTGTCCCGCAAGGCGGTCCCCGCGCCCACACTGCCTCGGTTCATCGAGCACCTACGTTTTTCTGGATTTTGCAATTGTTCGGATTTAGAATCTGCCGGCGCTACGGTGACGGATCAAGCTTGGTCCTGGATGTTGTTTTTGAACAGGCCAGCACGGATATGCGGGAATAGCTCAGTTGGTAGAGCACAACCTTGCCAAGGTTGGGGTCGCGAGTTCGAGTCTCGTTTCCCGCTCCATCGTCGACGCTCGTGGTGGCGCTTGAAGCCGCAAGGCGTGTCAGTCGCGGGGCAGTTTGATGGGGTCCCGATCCGGGTTGGCCCGGTACAGCGTTGCCACCTTGCCGATAGTGGACACGTGGCTGGCAGCAGTTTGTTCCAGCAGTTTGTCGACCAGTTCGGCGCGTTGACCACGATCATCACCCGCCACCCTGACCTTGATCAACTGGTGAGCGTTCAAGGCCACCTCGGCCTCTTTGAGCAGTGCTTCGGTCAGTCCTTTGGCGCCAATCATCACAACGGGCTTGAGTTTGTGGGCAAGCGCCCTCAAATACCGTAGTTGTGAGCGGCTCAGACTGTCATGTTTCACTGCGGATTGCCGATGCCGGTTAGAAGGCCGGGGAGTGTAGCACGCCGGCAGCGGCGCGGCTTCGGTGTGGCCGCGAGCCCTCTGAACCCCGTCAAACTGGATCTCTCGATGGCCGCTGTGGTTGGCCTGTTGCTGGTGGTGCTGGTGTCATTGGGCGAACTGCGGTGGGGTTTGCAACTGTTGATTCTGCTGCTTTATGCAATACCCGCCGCCGGTTGGCTGGTGTGGCGCACCCGCAGGGTGATCAACCGTGCCCAGGCGCAGAGGACCGGTGACGATGGCGCGTAGCAAAAGCAGTGCCCGGTGGTTGCGCGAGCACTTCGACGACCCCTATGTACAGCGCGCGCAACGTGAAGGATGGCGCTCGAGAGGCGTATTCAAGCTCGAGGAGATTGACCGGAAGGACCACTTATTGCAGGCAGCGAAAGTGATAGTGGATCTGGGCGCCGCGCCTGGCGGCTGGTCACAATATGTGGCGCGTCGCCTGAAGGGAAGCGGGCAGGTGGTTGCGGTCGATTTGTTACCGATGGAACCCGAGCACGGTGTGGTGTTCATCCGTGGCGACTTTCGTGAAGCATCGGTATTGCAACAGGTTCTGGATGCGCTGGCCGGTGCGCCGGTTGATCTGCTGATGTCGGATATGGCCCCCAACATGAGTGGTTTGAAGGCAGTTGACCAGCCGCGTGTGATGCACCTTGCGGAACTGGCGCTGGAACTGGCCGAGCAGGTGCTGCGTCCAGGGGGGGGGATGCTCGTGAAGGTTTTTCAGGGGGACGGGTTCGAAGGCTACCTGGGGCAGCTGCGCCGCGCTTTTCGGACAGTCAGCACGCGCAAACCCCGGGCGTCGAGGGCGCGCAGCCGCGAGCTCTATCTGCTGGCCAGGAACTATGGGGTATAGTAATGTCTAAACCAATATCCGGCCTGTCCACGCATCTGGCGTGTCCCCCCTGGTTTGACAGGGATTTTCCATCAGTGAATGCGAGGGATTTGATTTGAACGACATGGTGAAAAACATCCTTTTGTGGGTGGTCATCGCCGTGGTTCTGATGTCTGTATTCAACAGTTTCGGGCCGCGTTCCGCGCCCGCAGCACAGTTGAGCTACTCACAGTTCCTGCAGCAGGTGAACAGTGGTGCGGTGGCGCATGTCACCATCGATGGGCGAACCATCATCGGGCGCACGGCCGCGGGTGAAAAATTCACCACCTACAGCCCGGAAACCAGCAATACCGCCTTGATTGGCGATTTGCTCGACAGTGGTGTCGAAATCGACGGACGGGCGCCGGAACAGCAATCCATGCTGATGCAGATCTTTATCAGCTGGTTCCCGATGCTGTTGTTGATCGGCGTGTGGATCTTCTTCATGCGGCAGATGCAGGGTGGTGCCGGTGGGCGTGGCGCCATGTCGTTCGGCAAGAGCCGCGCGAAGCTGATGTCCGAGGACCAGGTCAAGATCAATTTCACCGATGTTGCCGGTTGCGAGGAGGCCAAGGAAGAAGTTTCCGAACTGGTCGATTTTCTCCGCGAACCCGCCAAGTATCAGAAGCTGGGCGGAAAGATCCCCCGCGGCGTGCTGATGGTGGGCTCGCCCGGTACTGGCAAGACCTTACTGGCCAGGGCGATCGCGGGCGAGGCCAAAGTGCCTTTCTTTACCATCTCCGGCTCGGATTTCGTGGAGATGTTCGTCGGTGTCGGGGCCTCGCGGGTCCGCGACATGTTCGAGCAGGCCAAGAAGCATGCGCCCTGTATCATTTTTATCGATGAAATCGATGCGGTGGGCCGTCATCGCGGCGCCGGTCTGGGCGGAGGGCACGACGAGCGCGAGCAGACACTCAACCAGTTGTTGGTGGAGATGGATGGTTTCGAGGGCAACGAAGGCGTCATCGTAATCGCCGCCACCAACCGACCTGATGTACTCGATCCGGCGCTGCTGAGACCAGGGCGTTTCGACCGACAGGTGGTGGTGCCGTTGCCCGATGTGCGCGGTCGTGAACAGATACTCAAGGTGCACATGCGCAAGGTGCCGATGGCCGCTGATTCCGATCCCAGCATCATCGCTCGGGGCACCCCCGGTTTTTCGGGGGCCGATCTGGCCAATCTGGTCAATGAGGCCGCGTTGTTCGCGGCCCGGTCCAATGTCCGCGAGGTGAGCATGGAACACCTCGAACAGGCCAAGGACAAGATCATGATGGGTGCCGAACGCAGATCCATGGTGATGACCGAGGAGGACAAGAAGCTGACTGCCTACCACGAGGCTGGTCACGCGATCGTCGGTCTCAGCGTCCCCGGCCACGATCCCGTCTACAAGGTGACTATCATCCCGCGTGGGCGTGCTCTGGGCGTTACCATGTTCCTTCCCGAGCGTGATCGTTACAGCGCCAGCAAGCAGACCCTGGAGAGCCAGATTTCCAGCCTTTACGGCGGGCGCGTGGCGGAAGCGCTGATCTTCGGTCCGGATGCGGTCACGACCGGAGCACAGAACGACATCGAACGCGCGACGGATATCGCCCGCAACATGGTTACCAAGTGGGGTTTGTCGCAAAAACTGGGACCGCTCTCCTATGGCGAGGAGGAGGGTGAGGTTTTCCTCGGCCGCTCGGTGACGCGCCACAAGAATGTGTCGGACGTCACCACCCACACGATTGACGAGGAAATACGTCATCTGATCGAGCGCAACTACGATCGTACCGAGACCATCCTCAAGGAGAACCTCGACAAGCTGCACTCGATGGCGGATGCGCTCATCAAGTACGAAACCATAGACAGCGGCCAGATCGAAGACATCATGAACGGCAAGGAGCCCCGCCCGCCCAAGGACTGGAGCGAAGATGACCCAGCGTCCGGCAGCAGCGAAGAGGATGCTGGTGCGCATCAGGCTGATGCCGAGGCGGGCAAGGATAATGACAGTGTCATCGGAGGGCCCGCCGGACAACATTGATCGACACGCCGTGACCGCGGCTGTGGGTGCGGGCATGGAGCTTGGGCTCCGTGCCCGCTGTCGTTTGGGGAGGAACCTGGCACGGGGTATGATTGCGGATAGCCAGCGCTGCCGGTCATGTGGCGCTGCATCGCAGGTTTGCCCGGCCGGGCTGTCCCCCAGGGAGGTCAAATGACAAGGAAATATTTCGGTACCGATGGCATTCGCGGACGGATCGGTGAGCCACCGGTCAGCGCCGATTTCGTACTCAAGCTCGGCTGGGCCGCGGGCCAGGTGCTGGTGTCGGAAGGTTGCAACAAGGTATTGATCGGCAAGGATACGAGGATTTCGGGCTACATGCTCGAGTCGGCGCTGGAAGCGGGCCTGGCGGCTGCCGGGCTCAACGTCGCTCTGCTGGGTCCCATGCCGACACCGGGGATCGCCTATCTGACCCGCACCCTGAATGCCTGCGCCGGCATCGTGATCAGTGCATCACACAACCCCCATCAGGACAACGGTATCAAGTTCTTCTCCCGCCAGGGGCAGAAACTGGCGGACGCGATCGAAGAACAGATCGAGCTTATGCTCGAACAACCGCTGCGGACAGTAGCGCCGGAACGGGTGGGCAAAGCCGACCGCGTCGACGACGCAGCAGGCCGCTATATCGAATTCTGCAAGAGTACCTTTTTAAGGAGTAGGGATCTGCGTGGTTTGAAGTTGGTCGTGGACTGTGCCAACGGTGCGGCTTACCACATCGCGCCCAGCGTGTTTTCCGAACTGGGTGCTGACGTGGTTGCCATTGCGGTGGAACCGGACGGGCTGAACATCAACCGTGACTGCGGTTCGACGCACCCGCAGGCCCTGCAGGAGGCAGTTGTCCGGCACAATGCCGATCTTGGTATTGCTCTGGATGGTGATGGCGATCGGGTGTTGATGGCGACCGCCAACGGCGACATGCTCAGCGGTGACGAACTGCTCTACGTGATTGCGCGTGACCGGCTGCGCAACGGTGAACTGAAAGGTGGTGCGGTGGCCGGCACCGTGATGTCCAATCTGGGGCTGGAGGTTGCGCTCAAACAGTTCGGCATGGAGCTGCACCGTGCCAAAGTTGGTGACCGTTACGTCATGCAAGTGATGGAGCAGCATGGTCTCAACCTGGGAGGAGAGGGTTCCGGCCATATCATCTGCCTGGATCGGACTACTACGGGCGATGGAATCGTCTCCGCCTTGCAGGTGCTGTCAGCCATGGTGTCCACGCAAACCGCACTCTCGGAGTTGATCGAGGGCATGAACCGCTTCCCGCAGCATCTGGTTAATGTACCCATAGTGCGCCGCATCGACCCTGATCAATCACCACGGATTCGCAGCGCGGTCGCGGACGCCGAAACCATGTTGGGGGACCGTGGCAGGGTGCTGTTGCGCCCTTCCGGGACCGAACCGGTGATCCGTGTCATGGTGGAAGGCGAGGATGAAGCGCAGGTGGCCGATCTGGCCCGTGACCTGGCGAGTGTGGTCGAAGCGGCGATGGCCTGAGCCCGGCCGAATACACCCGTGGTGCTGCTTTCCCGGCAACCCGTGTGCGAGGGGTATCACCTCGATTCAGCAGATTGCTTTCGATGGCCCGGCCGGGTAAGCTTGCGCGTTTCTCGAATCGGGGTCAGTGTCTATGCG
The DNA here is from genome assembly GCA_965371945.1 of uncultured Candidatus Competibacteraceae bacterium. Taxonomy (GTDB): domain Bacteria; phylum Pseudomonadota; class Gammaproteobacteria; order Competibacterales; family JAHEDQ01; genus CBDVAK01. The sequence continues at coordinate 2,366 of CBDVAK010000060.1, read as the reverse complement.
CCGCAAACTGGTGGCTGGGAACTGGAAAATGAATGGCACCAGAGCTTCGATCGAGGCTTTGTTGCAGGCTGTACTCAATCAGCTGGCTGAGGTACAGGCCGACGTCCTGGTATGCGCCCCCTTCGTCTATCTGGGTCTTGTTCAGCAGCATGTGAGCGGATCGAATCTGGCCTGGGGCGCTCAGAATGTCAGCGAGCACCAGGCCGGAGCCTATACCGGTGAGGTGTCGGCGGCGATGTTGTCCGATTTCGGCTGCAGTCACGTGATCGTCGGCCATTCGGAGAGACGGGCGCTGTACGGGGAGACCGATGCCGTAGTGGCCCGCAAGTTCAGCGCGGCCGCGGCTGCCGGGATGACTCCCGTGCTGTGTGTGGGCGAGACGCTGGAGGAACGTGAACGCGGTGAGACCGCGCAGGTAACCGGTCGTCAGCTACAGGCGGTGATCGATCATGCCGGAGTGGCGGCATTGGCTCACGCCGTGCTCGCGTACGAGCCGGTCTGGGCGATTGGAACCGGTCGCACCGCGAGCGCCGATCAGGCCCAGCAGGTGCACCATGAGTTGCGCGCCCGGGTCGCGGAGACGGACGCCGGAGTGGCGGGCGCACTGCGTATCCTTTATGGCGGCAGCGTCAAGGGCAGCAATGCTGCGGAGTTGTTCGCGATGGCGGATATCGATGGCGGCCTGATCGGTGGGGCATCACTGGATGCCGGCGAATTCGTGACCATCTGCCGTGCGGCAGGGTAGGTTGAGGAATCATGCAGAGTATTTTGTTGGTAGTACATGTGGCCATATCGGCTTCCCTGATTGCACTGGTGTTGTTGCAGCAGGGTAAGGGCGCTGATGCGGGCGCCGCGTTTGGCAGCGGTGCCTCGTCAACGGTATTCGGAGCTCGCGGTTCGGCGACCTTTCTGAGCCGGGTGACGGCTGGACTGGCTGCCGGTTTTTTTGTGGTCAGCATGTCGCTCGCCTATCTGGCCGGGCGCACTGATCGGGTCGACAGCATCGTTGATTCGGTCACCGAACAGGCACCGACGGCATTGGTGGAGGAGCCGTTGCAGTCCAACACTCCCGCCGATGTCCCCGCCGCGCCAGCAGGAGCTGGTAGCGGGCAATAGTTGATGATCCATGCCGACGTGGTGGAATTGGTAGACACGCTGTCTTGAGGGGGCAGTGGCGCAAGCCGTGCCGGTTCGAGTCCGGCCGTCGGCACCAGTATTCAAAACCGGTATTCAGGGGGGTATCATGAGTGCCCCCCATACGAGTGATACCCCATCTTATACCCACTGCACACCCAATCAGTGACAGCCGGGCAATGTGCTGGCGCCCCTGGAATCCCCGGTTGTCGTGATGCGGTGAGCGCCGTGCTCCGGCTCGCGGTCTTGCTGCTGCCGGTCGTGTTGCTGTATGCCTGTGGTAAGGAAGAGGAGACGCTGCCTTCGGTCAGTATCGGCGGCCAGATCATGGGCACCACCTTCAGTGTCAAGGTGGTATCCGGCCCGCCGGAACTGGATGCTGACACACTGTATTCCGCGATCGAACCGATTCTGGAAGAGGTTGACACCGAAATGTCGACCTATCGGTCGGACTCGGAACTTTCCGCATTCAACGATTCCGATTCCACCGACTGGTACCCGGTTGACCCTGGCATGGCGAGCGTGGTTGCCGAGGCACTGAGGCTGGGGTTGCTTTCGGAAGGCGCTCTGGATGTGACGGTTGGGCCGCTGGTGAATCTGTGGGGGTTCGGGCCGGGTGATGCCGGCTACCGGGTGCCTGATGATCAGGAGCTGGCGGCAGTTCGTGGGCGCATTGGCAGTCACTATCTGCAAGTCAGGCAGCAGCCGCCTGCGCTGCGTAAACAGCGTCCGGATCTCCATATCGATCTGTCCGCGGTTGCCAAGGGGTATGCGGTCGATCGTGTCGCGGAGTACCTGCGTTCGCAGTCGGTTGCCTCGTTCCTGGTCGAGGTCGGCGGCGAGTTGCGGGTACAGGGCCACAACAGTCAGGGCGGTCCGTGGCGGATCGCGGTGGAGAACCCTGTCCCGGGCAGTCGCTCGGTCTATCAGGTGATCACACCCGGTGAGATGGGGGTGGCGACTTCCGGGGATTACCGCAACTATTTCGAAGACGAAGGGCGTCGTTACACGCACACCATCGATCCGGCCACGGGCCGGCCGATTGCTCATGCGCTGGCGTCGGTCAGCGTGGTACACCCGTCCGCGCTGACGGCTGACGGGTTGGCCACTGCGATCATGGTGCTGGGGCCGGAGCGTGGCTTCGAATTGGCCACCAGAGAGCAACTGGCGGTATTGCTGATCATCAAAGGCAGGGATGGCTTTGAAAGTCGTATGACGCCGCAGTTTTCCGC
>CBDVAK010000059.1:0-14666 GCA_965371945.1 uncultured Candidatus Competibacteraceae bacterium | reverse complement strand
GTGAACGGCTTGGGCAGGATGCCCAGGACCGGTGCCTAAGCGAAGCAGGGATAGCGAAGCGCAAGGATCGTTCGTATTCAAGGCGCGGCAGCAAGAGCATAGCAGGCTATGTGAGGGCTGTCGCAACGCTGAAGACGGGCGAAAAAACAAGCACGCTGGTAACTTTGTTGACAGAAATCGCCTCAACCCACCGGTGCGACCGATACCCGCTGCATGCCTGAGATCAGGATGCGAAACCGCCAAGCCAGCAGCAAAGCGGCCACACTCAGACCGGCGATCAAACCACTCCACAACCCGAAAGGCCCGGCGCCCGCCCGGATTCCCAGCAGATAGGCCGACGGCACACCGACCACCCAGTAAGAAACAAAGGTGATGGCCATCGGCCAACCGGTGTCCTTGAGACCCCTGAGCGCTGCGATCGCACTGATCTGCAAACCATCGGAGATCTGAAACAAGGCCGCGGCAAACAACAGGCTGACCGCCAGCGCCGCCAGATCCGGCTCACTGGTGTAGAGCGCGACGATCCGCCCCGGCACCAGCAACATGAACGCTGCCGACAACCCCATGGCGCCGACCGCCATGGCCATGCCCACATAGCCCGCCCGTCTGGCCGCCGCCATCCGCTTGCGTCCGACCGCCTGACCCACGCGCACGGTAATCGCCATACCCAGCCCCAGCGGCACCATGAACATCAGCGACGCATAGTTCAACGCGATCTGGTGTGCCGCCATGGGGATCTCCCCAAGGGTCCCCATCAACAACGAAACCGCCGTGAACAGACCGGTCTCCATGATCAGGGTGACAGCGATGGGACCCCCCAGCGCCAGCAGGCGCAACAGCTCGGAGGCCAAGGGCGCCACCACCCTGCTCCCCAGTGACAACGCACGAAATTTCGGGTGGTGCCGTACGATCCACCACATCCCGAAGGCCTGCAACCACAGCACGAAGGCGCTGGCCCACCCACAGCCCACCGCGCCCAGGGCCGGAAACCCCAGCTTGCCGTACATCAGCACATAGTTTGCGAGCGCGTTGATCAGCAGGCCGGCTGCCTGCACATACATGACGGGGCGGGTAAAACCGATTCCGTCGCCAACATAGCGCATCACCAGATAGAACCCGATCGACGGCGTTCCCCAGGCGATGGCCGCCAGATACCCGCGCGCCAGCGGCACTACCACCGGATCGACGCTGACCCAGCGCATCAGCACGCCGATATTGAGCGTCACCACAGTGGCCAGCGCGCCGACCACAAGCGCCAGCCACAAACCCTGCCAGTAGTAGTTGCGGATGTGCTCCGTGGAGCCACTTCCTCTGGCCTGCGCCACCAGGGGGGTCACACCCAGCAACAAGCCGACCGTGCCCAGAAAGACGGGCATCCACAAAGTGGTGCCCAGCGCCACCGCAGCCAGATCCCGCGCTCCCAGGCGCCCTGCCATGACCGTGTCGGTCACTCCCATACCGACCTGGAACACCTGCCCCACGATCAGCGGGCCGGCCAGCCTTGCAGTGGCAGACAGCTCACCCCAGATTTCCCGGCGACTGCTGGAGGTCTCAGCCGCCACTGCCGCAAGACCCGTCCGGACACCCGCCCTGCTCAGGCATCGCTGCGACGCCTGGGCTCGAAGCTGGCACGATGGTTTTCAGAGACGATCACCGGAATCGGCTGCAGTTTCCAGATATCCCGGTTGTAGTCACGCATGGTGCGGTCGGTCGAGAAACGACCACTGCAGGCGGTGTTGAGGATACTCATGCGGGTCCATCGCGACTGATCGTGCCAAGCCTCGGCAGCCCGTTGCTGGGCATCCACGTAGGCACGGAAATCAGCCGCCACCATCCACGGATCATCCCGGCTGCGCAGCGCCTGCAGCAATGGTTCGAATATGCCCGGTTCAAACTGGCTGAAATGGCCGTTCTCCAGCAGCGCCACAACCGCGCTGAGATCGGGATCGGCATCGATGATCGCCTGTGGATCATAGTCCGCCCGTGTGGCGACGACCTGCTCCGCGGTCAAACCGAACAGGAAGAAGTTCTCCTCACCCACTTCTTCGAGGATCTCGATGTTGGCGCCATCCAGGGTGCCGATGGTCACCGCACCGTTCATCATGAATTTCATGTTGCCGGTCCCGGACGCCTCCTTACCGGCGGTCGATATCTGCTCGGAAAGATCGGTGGCAGTGCAGATCACCTCCATTGCCGAAACCCGGTAGTCGGGAAGAAAAGCCACCCGCAACCAGGGCGCGGCGTCGGGATCCTCGTTGACCACCGAGGCGACATTGTTGATCAATTTGATGATCAGTTTGGCAATGACGTAGCCCGGAGCCGCCTTGCCCGCCAGCAAGGAACAGCGCGGTGCCAGTCCCTCAGTATTGCCGGCCTTGATGCGCCGGTAGAGATGGATGATGTGAAGCACATTGAGTAGCTGACGTTTGTACTCGTGGATGCGTTTGACGTGCACGTCAAACAGGGCTGTGGGATCAAATTTCACCCCGCAGTCATGCTCGACCATCGCCGCGAGGCGCAGCTTGCGGACTCGCCGTACCTGCTGCCAGCGTTGCTGAAACGCAGGGTCATCAGCCACCGGCAGCAGCTGCCTGAGGTGATCCAGATCACAGACCCAGTCCTTTCCAACCGTCTCGTTCAGCAGCCCGGTCAATTGCGGATTCGCCCAGGCCAGCCAGCGGCGCTGGGTGACACCGTTGGTCTTGTTGTTGAACTTCCCGGGCCACAACTGGTGAAAGTCGCGAAACAAGCCCTGTTTGAGCAGCTCGGAATGCAACGCGGCAACACCATTGACCGAGAAACTGCCGGCGATGGCCAGATAGGCCATTCTCACCATCGGCTCGTCCCCTTCAGCAATGATCGACATACGTCTCAAACGTTCGTTGTCACCCGGCCAACGCTGCGCCACCCGCCGCAGAAAACGGGCGTTGATCTCGTAGACGATCTCCAGCAACCGCGGCAGCAGATGTCGGAACATTCTCACCGGCCACTGCTCCAGGGCTTCCGGCAGCAAGGTGTGGTTGGTGTAGGCCATGGTCCCCGATGTAATTTCCCAGGCCTGATCCCAGCCCAGTCCATGTTCATCCATCAACAGACGCATCAACTCGGGTACCGCGCAGGTCGGGTGGGTATCGTTGAGCTGAAAGCAGTTTTGTTCGGCAAAACCCGACAGGTCGCTGTCATGCGTTTCACGCCAGTGCGCCAGCACATCCTGCAACGATGCGGACGCCAGGAAATACTGCTGGCGCAGTCTCAGCTCCTTGCCGTTCTCGCTGGCATCATTGGGATAGAGCACCATGGTGATATGTTCGGCCGCATTCTTGGCCGCCACCGACTCCGGGTAGCTACCGGCATTGAACTCGCCGAGGTCGAATTCGTCGGTGGCCGCCGCTTTCCACAAACGCAGCGTGTTGACCACACCGTTGCGGTAGCCGGGTACCGGAAAATCATATGGCACCGCCAGCACGTCCTGGGTGTCCACCCAGCGCACACGCTGCCGGGAATCGGCATCGCGGAAATACTCGCTGCGGCCACCGAACTTCACCCGCCTGGTGAACTCGGGCCTTTCCAGCTCCCAGGGATTGCCTTCCCGCAACCAGTGATCGGGTTCCTCGATCTGGTAACCGTTTTCGATCTGCTGATGAAACATGCCGTACTCATAACGGATGCCGTAACCGGTCACCGGCAACTGCAGGGTCGCGCAACTATCCAGGAAACAGGCTGCCAGCCGACCCAGTCCGCCGTTGCCGAGCCCGGCGTCGGGCTCCACCGCGCCAATCTCGTCGAGGCTGAGACCCAGGTCCCGCAGCGCAGTCTCCACCTGGTGGTCCTCATCGAGATTGAGCACTGCGTTACCGAGCGCACGCCCCATCAGGAATTCCAGCGACAGATAGTGAGTACGACGACAATGCTGCTCACGGCAGGCGTAACCGGTATCCTTCCAGCGCTCCATCATGCGGTCGCGCAGCGTCAGTACCAGGGCCTGGTAGATGTAGTGCATCGATCGGCAATACTTGTCACGACCCAGGGTACGTCCGAAATGACGGCGAAAATCCCGTACCAGACCGTCCGGGTCCATGCCCAGACCCCGGCGCTCCGTCAACGCCCCGTCGAGAGGCAGATTACTGCGTTGCTCAGATGTCATCTTCACTCGGATCCTTAAACTTTGATTCCTTGGGAGGCAAGGGCCGCGGCCCTCAGTCCGCGGTCCAGCGAAAGCTGCCTGCACCGAGGACCAGAAAAACCGTGCCCATCGACCCCAATACCAGCATATTCCGTGCAATGTCCCCGACACCGGCGCCATCCAGCATGACTGCGCGGGCCGCTTCCAGCAGATGGGTCAACGGTGACAATCGGGCGATTTGTTGCAGCCAGGGGTGGGCGCCCTCGAGCGAGAACCAGACACCGGATACGATCATCATGGGCCAGATCAACAGATTGAGCAGCCCACTGGCCAGTTCTTCGCTACGCACCCGCGCCGCCACCAGCAAACCCAGCGAGATCATACACACGGCACCCAACACCGCCACCGCCAGCAACAGCAGATAGCTGCCCTCCATACGCAGATCCAGCAGCACATCCGTGGCCAGGAATATCGTGGTATTGATCACCACGATCAATATCAATCGGGACAGCACCTGAGCTACCAGGAACTCGAGCGCACTCAGCGGCGTGGCATGCAGACGTTTCAGATACCCACTGCGACGATAGCGCACCACCACATAGCCGACTCCAAACAAGCCACTGAACACCATGTTCATCGCCAGCACACCCGGTACCACCCAGTCCACATAGCGAATCTCGGCACCGCTCACCGTCATACGCCGCAACGGCGCGCCACCCGCACCCTGCAGTAGCCGTTCCAGCAGATACCCCTTGCCCGATTGGCTGTTGATCCAGTAGCGACCCGGCTCCTGTCCGAAATCCAGCAGCAGATCGATCTGGTGCCGATTGACGCGCTGCACCGCGGCCTGCAGGTCATCAACCGGAAAGAAACTGATATGGAGGGTATCCAGAAACGGGTGACTCTCAGCTGCCGGCGCAGAGCCATTGACACCCACCTGATAGGCATCGCGTTCACCCCCGGAGAATGACATCGCCAGGCCGACAACCAGTAGCAACGGCATGGCCAGGTTCCAGGCCAGCGAGGATCGATCGCGCACGAATTCAATATTGCGGGCATGGACCACCGCCAGAATTCGGCGGATCATGCGCGCAACTCACGGCCGGTCAGTTCCAGGAACAGGTCCTCGAGACTGGGTGGTCGAATCTTCAGGCCCGACAAAGACACACCCTCGCCCAGCAGCAAGCCGATGGCACCATTGACATCATCGGTACGAATCTCCACCGTTTCAGGCCTCTGCAACACCATCCACGGAAACCCGGCCGGATCGATCCTAAAATCCGCCCGCGGGATTTCCAGTACCACCTCCGTATAATATTGGGCGAGTAGAGAACGCGGCGGCCCGGCGGCAATGACCTTGCCGTGGTCCATGATCGCGATCCGATCGCATAGTTGCCAGGCCTCCTCCATATAGTGAGTGGTCAACACCACGGTCTTGCCGCGGGCGCGAACACCACGAATCAGTTCCCAGAAGTTGTGCCGCGACTGAGGATCCAGCCCGGTAGTCGGCTCATCGAGAAAAATCACGTCCGGGTCGTTGATCAACGCGATCGCCAACAGCAACCTCTGCCGCTGACCACCCGACAGCTTGCGCGCGTCACGGTCCAGAAAAGGCCCCAGTGCGCATGCGTCGACCAGTTCGGAGACCGGCGTGGTGCGTGTGTAAAAGCTGGCGAACAACCGCAAATGCTCACGGGTGGTCAGAAAATCCTGCAACGCCGTGGCCTGAAACTGAACCCCGGCACGATCCCGAAAATCCCGGTCCAGGGGCCGACCCCGATACAGCACTGTGCCGCTAGTCGCCGACTGGATGCCTTCCATGATCTCCACGGTGGTGGTCTTGCCGGCGCCGTTGGGACCCAACAAACCGAAACAGACTCCGGCCGGCACCTCGAAGCTGGCACCGTCTACCGCCCTGACGCCGGGATAATGTTTGACGAGATCCTGAACCGCCAGCAATGGCTCCGCTACACCCGTCATGAATCGGCTACTCCTACCGGCACCGGGCGCATGGGCCGGGTCCGCAGCCATGCCGGGAGGCGGTATACTTGCGCGCTGATTCTTCTGGAAGGCCCAGGAGGCAACGCCGGGATCGCAGCACCGCCATGGAGACCACACTGAAAACGCAAACCGCTCCCTCCGCAGATACCGGTAACGATCCCCGCACCACGGTCGCGCTGGGCGCCGGCAAGGTGACCATTCTGGGTACTGCCCACGTGTCGCGCGCCAGTGCCGATGAGGTACGGAGCCTGCTGGACAGTGGCGACTTCGATGCCGTCGCCGTGGAACTGTGCCCCAGCCGGCACAACGCCCTGATCAATCCCGACGCCCTGGCCCAAATGGACCTGTTTCAAGTCATACGTTCCGGCAAGGCTACCATGGTCACGGCCAGCCTGGCGCTGGGCGCGTATCAGCAGCGGCTGGCCGAACAGTTCGGGATCGAGCCGGGTGCGGAAATGCGTACCGCCATAGCCGCGGCCAAACGACACGGACTGCCTGTATTGCTCATCGACCGGGAGATCGGCACCACTTTGAAGCGGGTCTACCGAAACGTGCCATGGTGGCGCCGCTTGAATCTGTTCGCGGGCCTGGTCGCCAGCGTGGTCACTCACGAGGAAGTCAGCGAGGAAGAGATCGAACGCCTCAAACAAGGCGACGTGCTGGAAACCACCTTTGCGCAGTTCGCCGACCAGCAGGCCGATCTGTACCAGCCTCTGATCGACGAACGCGACCAGTACATGGCGGCGCGACTGTTGCAGGAGGAGGGCCAGGGGCATCATCACCATGTGCTGGCAGTGGTGGGTGCCGGCCACCTTGCCGGAATCGAGAAATATCTCCAGCAACCGGAACGGAACCCCGGTGATACGATCAACCGGCTCGATACCTTACCCACAGCCAGCCGCTGGCCGAAACTGATCCCCTGGCTGATCGTTGGCCTGTTGTTGATCGGCTTCTTCATCGGTTTTCGAAAAAGCCCGGACCTGGGTATGGAACTGGTACTCGACTGGGTCTTGATCAATGGCGGCCTGGCGGCCCTGGGGGCGGCGATTGCGGCTGCCCACCCATTGACCGTAGTGGCTGCGTTTCTGGCTGCGCCATTGACCTCTCTCAATCCGACCATAGGCGCGGGCATGGTCACTGCCGCGGTGGAGGTTTATCTGCGCAAACCCAAAGTGGCTGATTTCGGCACCCTGCGCAGCGACGCAACGCATCTCAAGGGCTGGTGGAAAAACCGGGTCACACGAACACTGCTGGTGTTCGTATTCAGCACCCTCGGTTCGGCGATCGGCACCTATGTGGCAGGATTCAGGATCTTTGGCAAACTTGCCGGCAGCTGATTGAGGGTGGTCGCGGGTGACGACACACTCGCAACAGGACGAAGGTCCGAACCGGACAGATTCTTAGGCGATTGGCGGAAACAAAGTTACCAGATTGCGTAGGCCCGAGTGTGTGGGCCCGAGTGTGTGGAATTTACGTTCGTATTCTAGGCGCGGCAGCAAGAGCATAGCAGGGCTACGTGAGGGCTGTCGCAACGCCGAAGACGGGCGAAAAGACAAGCACGCTGGTAGCTTTGTTGACAGAAATTGCCTTAGCCGAAATGCCTTTCGAGGTAAGCTACGATGTCCCTGGATTCGTACATCCAGCGGGCATCACCCTCATCCCGCGCGATGCGCAGACAGGGTACCTGTAGACTGCCACCGCCATCCATCAATTCATGGCGGGCGCCATTGTCCAGCCCGACATCCCGGATTTCAAGCTCCAGGTCCAGATTCGAAATGGCCACGCGCACCCGTACGCAGTACGGACAGGCGATGGTCTGGTAAAGTGCCAGTTGGTCGATATCGACTTCGATATCGTCGTCCTCAGCTGACACATCACGCTGTTCGTGGCGACCCAACAGACCGTGCTGGTCCAGGAATCGGCGAATCGACAAAGCAACACCCCCCGGTAAAGTCCGCCCGCTATTCTACGCAGCGGAACCGGGCACGCAAATCACATCCGGCAGATCCGGGCACAGCACGCTGGAGGCGTCAATTTTCGCTCATCACCACCATGTGATCGACGGGGTAATCACTCTCATCATCCATTGCCAGTAAAGACTCCCAACCTTCTCGCTTCCAGTCGTCCTGCCGATCCGGCTGAGGCCGGGCCGCGGCCAGTAGCCGGCGCGGCTGTCGTTTGTCGTTCTGCATATCCATCCGACTAACCCCCCACAACGATACCCACGGCATGCCATGGGTATATCAAAGTCTATTTTCCAGGTGGTTCCAGGAAAGTGTAGATCATATTCCTTAGAATAGAGACAGAATCTTTTGAGATTGCACAACTTTTCCCAAGGAGCAGTGACGAAGACAGGTTAGCCGGCCGAAGCAGACGCAAGCCGTTGCGGCGGCGTCACCCCATCAGCCGACGAATTCGCTACAATCCCGCTTTCCCGGGTTGCGTGCGTGCAGCCATCACCAGCACTACGACCGCAACACCACCCCGGGGTCCAAATACCTGACAAACCCACGGATACCAACATCGATGACCTCCGATCGCTCAACCGCACAGGGACCACTGCGGGGCACGCGTGTGCTGGAAGTGGGTCAGCTACTGGCTGGCCCGTTCGCCGGTACCATCCTCGGCTACTTCGGCGCCGAGGTGATCAAGATCGAGCCCCCCGGCGAAGGCGACCCAATCCGCCATTGGCGACTGCTCGATGACGGTACCTCGTTCTGGTGGCGCAGCATCGGTCGCAACAAAAAATGTATCACGCTGGATCTGCGCACCGGGGACGGCCGCGAAATCGCCGCCAGCCTGGCGCACCGCAGCGATGTGTTGATCGAGAACTTCCGGCCGGGCACCATGGAGAAATGGGGTCTGGGGCCGGAACTGCTCAGAGCCGACAACCCGGGGCTGGTGTATGCCAGGATCTCTGGATACGGGCAAACCGGACCCTACTCGGGAAAACCGGGCTATGCGTCAGTCTGCGAGGGCATCGGTGGGTTGCGCTATGTAAACGGGTTCCCCGGTGAAGCGCCGGTACGGCCCAATCTGAGCCTCGGCGACACGCTCGCGGGTTTGTACACCGCGCTGGGAATCGTGCTGGCGTTGCTGGAACGCCAGCGTAGCCCGCAGCAGGCTGGCCAGGTCATCGATACCGCGCTGTACGAGGCCATATTCAACATGCTGGAGGCCGTGGTTCCGGAGTATGACGGCGCCGGCAGCATCCGGGGGCCCTCCGGATCCACGGTCACCGGCATCGTACCCACCAACAGCTACCATTGCCGCGACGGCAAATACGTCATCATCGGTGGCAACGGAGATTCCATATTCCGGCGCCTGATGACCGCCACCGGCCGGCCCGATCTGGCCAACGACCCTGGCCTGGCCCACAATCCCGGTCGTGTGAAACGCGAGCAGGAAATCGACCAGGCCATATCAGCATGGACCGGGATGCTGGATTCCCCGGAGGTGTTGAAGGTGCTCGATGAAGCCGGGGTTCCTTCGGGGCCCATCTACAGCGTGGCGGACATGTTCGAGGATCCGCACTTCCAGGCCCGAGGCCTGTTTGAACAGGTTGAAATCAACGGCAAACCGCTCAAGATTCCGGCGCTTATGCCGCGTTTGTCCGACAACCCGGGCGCGACCCGCTGGCCGGGGCCGGAACTGGGCAGTCACAACGACGAGGTGTTTCGGGAACTGCTGGGGATCGGTGAGGAACGGCTGGCGGCGCTGCGTCGCCGGGGTGTGATTTAGGCGATTGGCCGAAACAAAGTTACCAGATTGCGCAGAATTTTCGTCTGCCTGCAAGGCGCGGAAAGGGGCGCATAGTTGCGCTATGTAACCCTTTCCGCAACGCAGCAGGCGGGCGGAAGGACAAGCAAGCTGGTAACTTTGTTGAGAGAAATCGCCTTAGATCTAGAGGAACAGTATGAACAGCCAACTGAGTACCTGGGAAATGGTCGCGCTGGGAGCCATCGCAATCGCGGTGGTGTTCCTGTTTCGGCCTGGAATACGCACGGCACTCAAGCAAAGTCGGGAGGCCAAGAAAGACTGGCCGGCGGTACTGCTGCCGTTGGTTGTGGTGGTCGTGTTCGTGATCGTGCTGATCAAACTGGTATAGTGGCGTCGCTCGCGGATGCGTCGTATCCTGATGCCGCATCTCGATTTTGAGACTCAGCCAGAAAACCGGCAAGCCTGTAAGGGAGGACCGGAATGAAAAGGAATTCGCGACCAACAATCGCTTTCTCTCCACTGTTGGCCTTTGCTCTGTGTAGCGCATTGGTGTTGCTGGCGCCGACACCAGCAAGAGCCGAGTTGCTGCTGCTGGTTCACGGCTATCTCGGCAACCCCGACGATTGGTACAACAGCGGTGTCAGCACGCAACTGATCCGGGCCGGCTGGTCGGACGCCGGCACGCTGACCGTGGTCGACGAGTCCGTACGCCACCGCGGAGTGGACAAAACCGGCCATGGCCGCAAGCTGTATACTGCGGAACTGCCCAGCGAAGCGCCACTACAGGTACAGGCGGGTCTGCTGGCCGACTTGATCTACTGGCTGCAACAGCGCCACCCGGATGAATATCTGACGGTGGCCGGCCACTCCGCCGGTGGCGTGGTTGCGCGGCTGACCATGGTGCAACAGCCGCAGGTCCGAATCGGCAGCCTGATCACCTTCGCCTCGCCCCATCTCGGCACTCCGAGCGCCCAACTCGGCATCCTCGCCGCCCGCACACCACTGGTAACGCTCGCACCGATGCTCGGCATCGGCACACTGAGCCGATCGCAGGCACTGTACCGTGAACTGCTCCCGGAACAGCAAGGGAGTCTGCTCTACTGGCTCAATCACCGCCGCCACCCCGCCGCCGTGTACATTTCGGTGGTACGAACCCTGAATCCCGCCTCCTTGCAGGGTGACCTGCTGATCCCTTCCAGCAGCCAGGATATGAGAAACGTTGCCGCCCTCAAGGGCCGGGCGCTACGCTATGAGGTGCCCGGCAGTCACCTGCTGAGCGCTGATGACGGCCGCTGGCTGGTTGGCCTGCTTAACGACCCCGGTATATAACCGCGGGTGAGTATAATTCCGTGGGTATAACCGGCGGGCGCAACTCGCCGAAAGCCAGGAGCGTAGACAGGTACGCACTCGCACAACGAACCACCCTACCGGAGATCTGCCATGGACAGAGACTACGCGGCGCTTTCCAACATTCCCTTGCAGCCGGGGGCGTCTTTTCATACTCCGCCGCCCAGTTCCCTGGAACAGCGGCTGGATCTTCCGGCACTGGATTTCATGACCGATTTCAAGCTGGTAACGCCGGTGACCTGCCCGCCCGGCTGGTCGATCGACACCGCGCTGGAAACCATGAAGGGCCGCGGCGTCCGGTTGCTGCTGGTGGTAGATGACGTGGACACCGTCATCGGACTGGTGACCAGCAACGATATTCAGGGCGAGAAACCCATCGAGGTGGCCCGGTCAAACGACTCCCGGCGGGCCGATATCAAGGTCGATCAGGTGATGACCCCGCAGAGCGACATCACCAGTCTCAACCTGATCAGCATACGCAACGCCCGTGTCGGCCACATCATCGGCATGCACAAGCGACTTGGACGTCAGCACCTGCTGGTAGTCGAGGTGACAGGCGACGATTCGAATCAGACCATCCGCGGACTGTTTTCTACCAGCCAGATTGCCCGGCAACTCGGTATCAGGTTGTCACCGGGAGACGCTTCGGCTCATTCACTGGCTGAGATGGTTCAGCAATTGGGATGAATGGCGGCAAAAAAGAGGCCGGGACATTGCGGCCCCGGCCAACAACCACCAAAGGAGGATAGTGCATCAGGTCTCGGAGGAGGATGATCCCTGAGCACAGGTGCTATATTAGGGAATCGTTTTAGAGCATTCACCCTACACAACTGCGAATCGTGAAAAAAAGACCCCTCATCGGCTTGACCCTGGATCTGGAAACCGCAGGAAGCTATTCCAGCAGCCCATGGTATGCGCTGCGCGCCAACTACTGCGAGGCGGTAGCTGCCGCCGGCGGCATCCCGATCGCCCTGCCACATATGCCGCAACAGGTTGACGCCTACCTGCGCATGATTGATGGACTGTTGATCACCGGCGGCGCCTTTGACGTCGACCCCACCCTGTACGGCGTCGACACCCGTCACGATACTATTCTGACCAAGGATTCGAGAACCCGCTTCGAAATGGCGCTGCTAAAGGGAGCGCTGGCGCTCGAGCTGCCGCTGCTGGGTATCTGTGGCGGCGAGCAGCTGTTGGCCGTGGCTTTGGGAGGCACTTTGATCCAGCACCTGCCGGACGAAGTATCCGAGGTTCTGGAACACGAGCAGACCACGCCCCGTGACCAACCCGGACATGCGGTTGAAATCATCGCCGGCACCCTGCTGCGCAAGCTGACGGCGTGCGCGGAGATGACCGTCAACAGTGCGCACCACCAGGCTGTCGGGTGGGTGCCCGACAACGTTCGTGTCAATGCACGAGCCCCTGATGGCGTGATCGAGGGCATCGAGTACCCGGAAGCAGGTTTCTGCGTCGGTATTCAGTGGCATCCGGAGTACCATGTGGACCCTGCGGACGCTGCCATACTGCGAGGTCTGGTCGATGCCTGCCGCTGACACCACGGCTGCGGACAGCGAGATGCGCGACGACACACACTATATTGACTCAGCCGAAGCCCTGGCACGCTTTTGCACTTCGACGCGCGACCAGAACTGGCTGGCGCTGGACACGGAATTCGTCCGCGAGCGCACTTACTTCCCGCGATTGTGTCTGATCCAGGTAGGCCTGCCCGGGCAGGTGGCCTGTATCGACGTATTGTCGGTCACAGATCTGACCCCGCTGCTGGAGCTCATGTACAGACCACAGGTCACCGTGGTCCTGCATGGCGGTTCTCAGGATCTGGAAATTTTCACCGGCTTGCGTGGCACCCCTCCGCCACGGGTGTTTGACACCCAGATCGCGGCCGCCATGCTCGGTCAGGGAGAGCAGGTCGGCTACGCAAATCTGGTCAACGAGATGCTGGGGGTACAGCTGGACAAGTCACAGACCCGCACCGACTGGTGCAAGCGCCCGCTGCAACCCAGGCAACTGAGCTACGCGGCGGATGATGTCCGCTATCTGTGCGATATCTATACCCGCCAGATCGAACGCCTGCAACAACTCAACCGTCTGGACTGGCTGAGTGCGGACATGGCTGCGCTCAGCGACCCGCAGCGCTATCGCGTCGATCCCGATAACCTCTGGCTGAAGGTCAAGGGTGGGCAGAACCTGCGCGGGGTGCAAACCGCGATCCTCAAACAACTGGCTGCCTGGCGGGAACACGAAGCCATGGCGCGTGATCTGCCACGCAGATGGGTGGTAGCGGACGAGGTGCTGGTCGACCTGGCCAGACAACAGCCATCTGAACTACGAAACGTGGAAGCCATGCGTGGACTGCGTGACGGACAATCGCGCCGTTACGCCGCCAGACTGCTGGAACTGGTCACCGAGGCACGGCAGTTGCCGCATTCACAGTGGCCGACGCAAAGCCCACGCACCCGCTTGAACAGTGGTGAGGATGCGCTAGCCGATGTACTGATGGCGATCGTGCGCCTCAGTGGAAACGAACACGGTATCAACCCGGGAATGCTTTGCTCGCGCCGCGATGTGGAGCAGCTTGCCACAGGAAACCGCGACATCGCCTTGTTGACGGGATGGCGGGCCCACGTGGCTGGCGACCGGGTATTGAGCTTTCTGGAAGGCGCCGAAGTCGTACGGGTTCAGGAGGGTGAACTGATCATCGGTGCCCGAGTCTGACGCCCAATCACAGGTCCGCGCCCCGCAAGCCACTGATCGAGGAAACAATTCAGCCACTGTCCGAGCAAGGCGTGGTGTTGACGATGACCGGCATACTGACTGCGGGCACACTGGGCTCCCGGCAGGACCAGCCGGCGTACCCCCTGCTGCAACCAACTGGTCATGATCTCGAGCGTGACCTCAGGATGGAATTGCAACGCATAAACGTTGCCATCGTAGCGAAACGCCTGATTGGGAAACGCATCTCCGCTAGCCAGCAACTGGCTGCCTCGCGGCAGATCGAAGCCATCCATGTGCCAATGATAGACGCGCAGTCCACGGCCCCCGAACAGGTCACCGCCGGCAGCAGTCGCGTATACCGGGTAGTAGCCGATTTCCGCCCTGCCTTCTGAATTCGGGGCCACCCTGGCGCCAAGCGCCCGCGACAACAGTTGCGCACCGAGACAGATGCCCAGAAACGGGACCTGTTTGCGCAACACCACGGGAATCCAGTCCAGCTCGCGACGCAAACCGGGTAACACGGTGTCATCGTTGGCACTCATTGCACCACCAAGCACCACCACCGCACGATATGATTCCGGGTCCGGCAGGCGCTGCCCCTCCAGCGGACAACAGGTATCGATGCCATAGCCACGACTCTGCAACGACAACCCCAGCCTGCCCAACCTGGCCGGCAGGCGGTGTACCACGACCAGTATCCTGTCTTCCATCAACACGCTATCCAGATAACCACCAGCCCACT
>CBDVAK010000058.1:0-14728 GCA_965371945.1 uncultured Candidatus Competibacteraceae bacterium | reverse complement strand
CGCTGTTCCCGGACAGCCTCCTAGTGGTTCCCGTTACCGGTCCGGTGTACCGCGCCCGAACTCCGCCACCAACGCACTCAACTCGCCTTGCGGTATTCGGCGACCGCGGTGGTCCGGGCATCGTATATGGCCACGTCAGCCTGCAGCCGGCCGGCCCGGCCATCCTCGAACTTGATCTCCATATCGATATCGACCGTCTTGTCGCCGGCGTACATGGCCTCGATCAGCGTCTCGTATCGCTCGGCCACGAATCCGCGCCTGACCTTGCGTGTGCGTGTCAGTTCGCCATCATCCGGATCCAGTTCCTTGGGTAAAACCAAAAACCGGTGTAGTTGTGAATTGCCGAGCCGGGGATCCTGGGCCAGATCCTCATTGACCTTTTCCACGCATTTGCGTACCAATTCGGCCACTTCGGGGCGCCCCGCCAGATCGACAAAACCGGTATAGGCCAGGTTGTTGCGCTCGGCCCAGTTGCCGACCGCCTCCAGGTCAATGTTGATGAACACGGTGGCGAACGCGCGATCCGCACCGAAAACGACGGCCTCTTTGACCTCCGGAAAGAACTTCAACTTGTTCTCGATAAACTTGGGGGCGAACAAAGTGCCGTCAACAAGTTTACCGACGTCCTTGGCACGATCGATGATGTGCAAATGCCCCTGGTCGTCGAAATAGCCCGCATCCCCGGTCAGCACCCAACCATCTTCCGTCTTGGTCGCGCGAGTGGATTTTTCGTTCTTGTAATAGCTCTGGAACACGCCGGCACTACGGTACAACACTTCGCCGTTGTCGGCGATCTTGACCTCGACCCCGCGCGCCGGGGATCCCACCGTATCCGCGCGAACCTCGCCGTTGGGCTGGACGCAGATAAACACCGTGGCCTCGGTCTGTCCGTACAGTTGTTTGACGTTGATACCCAGGGAACGATAGAAGTCGAAGATATCGGGGCCAATCGCCTCACCGGCCGTGTAGGCCAGGCGAATACGCGAAAAACCCAGCACATTGCGCAGCGGAGCGTAGACCAGCAGGTTGCCGAGCCAGTATTTGAACCGTGCACCCTTTGCCACCGGGCGTCCGTCCAGGATGTCCGTTCCCACCTTGCGGGCATGATCCATGAAATACTGGAACACCTTGCGTTTGGGGGCACTGGCATCCTCCATACGGATCATCACCTGGGTGAGCAGGTTTTCGTAGACCCTGGGGGGTGCAAAATAGTATGTGGGACCGACTTCACGCATATCGGTCATCACGGTCTCGGGACTCTCTGGGCAGTTGACACAGAACCCGGCCACATAGGACTGTGCCAGTGAAAACGTGTTGTCACCGACCCAGGCCATGGGTAGATAGGCCAGCACTTCCTCGTCGGCGCTCAGGCCTTCCTGCTCGACCCCGTTGCGGGCTGTGATCACCAGGTTGTCGTGCGACAGCATCACACCCTTGGGGTTACCGGTGGTTCCCGAGGTGTAGAGTATGATCGCAGTATCCTCGCCACGCGTGCGCTCGACACCTTCAGCGAAAAAGCCTGGATGCTCGGCGACATAGGCTTTCCCGGCCTCCTGCACGCGCCCGAAGCCGTGCACGTAGGGCTGGGCGTAATCGCCCAGCCCTCTGGGATCGTCGTAGATGATGTGGTGCAGCTTGGGGCAGTCGTCACGAATCTCCAGAAGCTTGTCCACCTGCTCCTGATCTTCCACCACTGCCATTGCGATATCGGCATCGTTGAGGACGTAGACCATCTCCAGGGCGACGGCGTCCTGATAAAGTGGCACCGGAATAGCGCCAATCGTTTGTGCCGCAACCATGCTCCAATAGAGCCGCGGGCGATTGTCACCGATCACCGCGATCTTCTGACCCCGCTGCAGCCCGAGCGTCAGCAAACCCGCGGCCAACGACTCGATCTCGGCGGCCATCTCACTCCAACTCCAAGTCTGCCAGATACCCAGATCCTTCTCACGCATGGCGGGCCGGTCCGGGCGCACGCGGGCGTGCTCAACCAACAGTCTGGGAAGCGTATTCAGGGAATGGTTGCCGCTACCGGCCGCTGGACCGTCAGGCTCCGGCATGATTCCTCCTCAGGTGCAACAGCCACCCGATTCGCCTTTGTCGCATTCGCCGACTACAGCGATCCTTGGCTGTTGTTTGCAACGACGCTGGGAATATCCCATCAATCGTTGCGGGTTCTTTGACCTTTGCATCAACGTTAACCCAACTGATTCGGAATGGTCAACAGCCAACATGCATCCTGACAGGATCTGGAATGGCTTGGTTATATCTTTGCTTTCTCTGGCGTTTTTTTTGATTCATCGGGGACACTTCCGAAAACGCACTCACGGCGACCGCGGTTTGCCCTGGCTGGCCACGGTGCACCCTTTGACGCCAAACCGTGGCCGATCCAGCATGCTTGGCGCAGACGGGCGATCAGGCTACAGTTGTCGCTGGATGAAAGCCTGCCCGAAGCGCGCGATGGTGGCGTACCAGACCCGGAACCGCCGAGACCGGCGAATAGTCGAACAGGTCTGGGACAGCCATAGCCTGAACCACAACGTGGGAGCTGAAAATGACGCAATGCGGTGTCCGCAATCAATGCCACCCGATACCTTTGCGGAGGAACATCACGCGCCTTGTGTGGGCGCTGACGCTGGCGCTGCTGGTACCGGTCGGGGGTCAAGCTGCGGAAGATGGCCAAAAGTTCAAGGACTGGATCATGCGCTGCGAAAAGCCCAACGAGACCGCGCCCGAACAATGCCACATCTTTCAAAATGCCAAGGACAAGGATTCCGGTCGTGACATCGCGCAACTGGCGATCGGCCGGGTGCCCGATTCCAAGGCTGCGCTGGTGATCGTATCGTTGCCGCTGGGTGTGTTCCTGCCACCCGGAATCCAACTCCAGATCGACCAAAAGGAACCCATGCGAGTCCCCATCGAGGTCTGCGATCCCAATGGATGCCGGGCGGGCTTCCCGCTTACCGACGAATTGGCGGCGGCTTTCAAGGCCGGTCAGCAGCTTACGCTATCGGTGCAGGATCCCGCTGGCAACAAGGCCAGCGTGCCGTTTTCGCTGAGTGGTTTTACAGCGGGATACAACTCACTGCCGCCATTGTGACCTGGCACCGGATCGGGTACGAGCACCCGATCCGGCGTGACCCACCAGGCATCGAGCACGCCACTCCCGGGGACCACCCCCGGGGAGCTGTTCACGCGCCCTCGGGTTTCGTGCAGCCTGTCGAACCCGATCTTGCCGCGTTTCACCACGCCCTGTTGCAAAACTACCAAGCTGTTGCTAATTCAATACACCGGACGTATCATATACGCCACATGTGATCGAAATACTGACGCGGTTGCACAGCGAATAGGAAAACAGGGAAAGTGATCGGAACCTCGCGCCTGGAACGAATTGCCCGCCGGGTCGAAGCCGGCGGCAGCGAGCGCCGCTGCCGCGGACGTTTCGTGCTGGAGGCTCAGCGCGAATTGTACGGCAGCAGGTTTTCGGTGCTGCCGCGCCAGGAACTACAGGAAATTCTGGATTTTCTGGAGCTTCCCGCAAAGCACCCGGAAGAACGTCAGGAATAGCCCGGATATGGGCAATAGCTCAGGCCCATGCTTGCTGGACCTGGCTGTCTCACGATTGAGTCTGCGCGATCCTCACCCACACTGGTGAGAAGCGGACTAACTGGTCGGCGCCAGTGGCAGGCAATCAAACTTCTGCTGTTCCAGCAGCCGGCAGGCGTTGCGGGCTTCGCTACGACTCAGTTTGACCAGCCGCGCCCGATACATGGTACGGCCACTCGAGGCAGCCATGGGTTCGACCGCAATAATGACCGCTCCCGACAATACGCCAGCAGCTCGTTTGACCGCTTCTCTGGCACGGCGCTCAGCGGCACCGAACTGATAATAGGCACCGACCTGCACCTGCCAGCCCGCCGGCACCGCGCGCGCCACTGCCTTTGTTGCTACCGCTGGCGAGGTTGCCGATCCTGCCGCCGGTTTCGGGGCTGTGGACTCCCGGGACGCCGTGGTGGCGACTTTCTCCGCCGCGGCAGTTTGCTTTCTGAGACGTGAGAATCCGGTACTGATGATGCTGCGCATGTGTGCGTCCCGCGACTTCGCCGAACGGCCGCCGAACACCACGCCAATCAACCAACGGCCATCCCGCCGCACCGAAGCCACCAGGTTGAAGCCGGAGGCGCGGATGTAGCCGGTCTTGATGCCGTCGGTCCCCTGGTAGCTGCCCAACAGGTTGTTGTGATTGCGGTAGGTACGCTTGCCATAGGAGAAGCTGGGGACTGAAAAGTACCGGTAGTACTGGGGGTAGTCGCGCTGCAACGCCAGTGCCAGGGTAGCCATATCCCGCGCCGTGGATCTTTGCCTCCTGTCGGGCAGACCGGAGGCATTGCGAAATGTGCTGCGCGTCATTCCCAGCGCCCGGGCACGTTCGGTCATCTTCAACGCGAATCGAAACTCGGTGTCCGCAAGCGCTTCCGCCAGCACGGTCGCCACGTCGTTTGCCGAACGGGTCACCGTTGCCAGAATCGCCTGATCCACAGTGATGGTCTCGCCAGCCCTGAGCCCCAGTCTTGACGGCGCCTGGCCTTCCGCGCGGCGAGACACCGTCAGCGGTTGCTGCAGCTGCAGTGTGCCCTGATCGAGGGCCTCGAAGACCATGTAGAGGGTCATCATCTTGGTCAACGATGCCGGGTAACGGCGGGTATCCGCGTGGCGGGAGAACAACACCTCTCCACTGTCGGCATCCATGACCAGCGCTGAGTAACGCGCCTCGGCCTGAGCCGGTAGCAAACTGGCTGCCAGTACCAGCGCTGCCACTGTCAGGCGGCTGATCAAAGCCCCCCTGTGGCTGGCATTGCGCACCATCTGTCGCCCTTCAGATTGCATACCGCTGCTGTTCCCCGAAGCCAAGAATCTTTGTGGACGACGCCACTTTATAGCACACTTACAATCTCTTACAGAGCAATTTTCTTACCAGTTCGGCACGTAAGGTGACTTTTCACCGGTAAGAATTGTCAGATTCCGGACCGTGGACCGGAGCAGCCGCCAGCCCGACAGCAGCCCGCCGCGCGGGTAGCGTACGGATAAGCGACCCATATACGAAGCTTCGTGCACGGTAGTCAGATTTTTCGACGCTCCAGAACACAGCGGGACCGATATGATCTGCACTGTCGCCAAATGGGCCGGAAGCGTGTCAACATTCATGGGCAAGCCAGTTCGTCGGGGTCTGCTGCTGTCGCTAATGTGGCTGGGCATCATTGCCGTGGTGCCGGCACTTGCCGATTCCCGCGATCACAGCAAGGCAGAAGGTGACGAGGTCCGTAGCGGACTGGCGGCCTACCAGGTTGGGGACTACGCTACGGCAATCGAGTACCTGCAGCCGCCGGCGGCCCGCGGCAACCGGCAGGCACAGCGTATGCTCGGTGTCATGTACCTGCTCGGCAAAGGCACCGCAATCGACCCTGTTGCGGCGGGCCGCTGGATTCGAGGTGCGGCGGAACTCGGTGATGCGCGAGCCCAGGAACTGCTGAGTTATTTGTACAACCAGGGCGTCGGTGTCCCGCAGGACTATGTGATGGCATACGTATGGCTGAAGCTGGCAACGGTACAAAACGTCGCGCCGGAAGGTGACCAGGGCCGCCAGGATACCATCGCCCGGCTGATGAGCCAGATTCCCGCAAGCGATCGCGGCCGCGCCCGCAACCTGAGCCGCCAGTTCTATTACAAGCACGTCAAACCCTTCGAATAGCATTCCGTCGTTATTGCGGCACGCTGCGCAAGGATAGTTGCGATGACCGCCGCGATTCTGCAATCTTCCCAAATCGCGCCCGCCGACGTCACCAACCTGAGACCGGAAGCGGCAATAATCAGAGCAAGGTGTCCGACGATGCATGCACTCACCGCAGCGCTACAAGCAACGCTGATTCTGGCCGCACTGCTGGCCCCCACAACGGGGTTAGCGCAGCAGGATCCACAGGCTGAGCTCCGCGAAGCCCGCATCGAACTGCGGCTCATGCAGAACAAGCTCGATCAATGGATGCTTGCGGCGGCCGACCGGGAACAGCAGATTTCCACACAACGAAAAGCAGATCGGCAGCGGACAGCCGATCTGGAGGTCAGTCTGGAGACCAGCCGACGTGATCTGGAATCATTGCGACAACAACTCGCCGAACTCCAGGACCGCCTGCTTGAGACGCGCAAGTTGAATGCGGGCACGCAAACCCGGCTGGATACGGAACTCTCCGCAGCCCACGCGCAAAGCCGGTCTCTGGAACAGCGACTGCAGTCCAGCCAGGCACTGCTCAGCGAGCGTGATGTTGAGATCGGCCGTCTTCGTCGTCAAGCCGTGACCATCGCGGAATCGCGCAACCTGGCAGACGCAGCCGGGTCGGAGCTACGTCAACAACTCACAACCGAGAAAAGCAGGACTGCTTCGCTCAGACAGGCATTGTTTGAAGAAAAACTCGCGCGCCGGTCGGCATCGGTTGCCGCGTCACCCTCCGTGTCGCCGGGGCGGCCGCCTGGCTCCGGAACCGATGATGGACGCATCGATGAGGCATCCTCAGCAAATGGGGATGTCACCAGCACCATTGCGGAGGCTGCACGCTGGCAGGCACAGGCGGAACGACTTGGTGACGAACTGAACGCAAGCAACCACCAGTTACAGATACTCACGGAGCGTTGCCGGTCGCAGCAGCAGGAGCTGCAACTATGCCGGCAGCGCGCCGATGGCCACCTGGAAGGAGCGGCGCAGCTGCAGCAAGCTACTCAGCAGGCCAGCGAAGCGGCGTCCCGCTACGCACGACTGCTGCGGGCGTCACGACGAATGCCGACGCCGGATCCGGCGATCGAAAGCGCCCTGCAACAGGCCAGCCAGGACATGTACGCGGGCCAGGCACAGCTAGCCGAGCTACAGGGCGCCAGCAGGCTGTATACGGTACGTCTCGAGGACACCCTGTCAAGGATCGCCAATCGCGAGCTGGGAGACTACGAATACTGGCTGCAACTCTACGACGCCAATCGCCAGGTACTCGACTCTCCGGACAGATTGCTGCCGGGCATGACCCTGATCATACCCTGATCACGCCGGCACGATATTGTGTTCGGGTCCGAACGGGAACTGTGTGATGTTGTCAGCGCCCTGGTCGGTGACCACCAGGATATCGTGCTCCCGATAGCCGCCCGCGCCCGGTTGTCCCTGCGGGATCGTGATCATCGGTTCCATGGACACCACCATTCCCGGGGCTAACACGGTCTCGATGTCTTCGCGGATTTCCAGCCCTGCTTCGCGGCCATAATAGTGTGACAACACGCCGAAGGAGTGCCCGTACCCGAACGTCCGGCAACCCAGCAGATCATTGCGGGCGAAGATCTCATTGAGTTCCGTGGCGATATCGCAGCATCGAACACCCGGCCGGATCAACTGCAACCCCTTGCGGTGCACTTCGCAGTTGACCTCCCAGATACGCAGTTCGGCATCAGTTACGGAGTCCAGAAACAGGGTACGCTCGAGGGCCGTGTAGTAACCCTGGATCATCGGAAAACAGTTGAGGCTGAGAATATCCCCACGACGCAGTTTGCGCGTGGTCACGGGATTGTGCGCGCCATCGGTATTGAGGCCCGACTGGAACCAGGTCCAGGTGTCGCGAATCTCGGAATGCGGGTAGCGTCTGGCAATCTCGTTGACCATGGCAGCGGTTGCATGCAGGGCCACCTCGTGTTCTGAAACGCCTACACTGATCGCCTCCACACAGGCCGCGCCTCCGATATCCGCGACCTGCGCGCCATTGCGGATCAGATCGATCTCTTCATCAGACTTCATCATTCGAAGTCGCATGGCGCCACGGCACACATCGACCAGTTCCGAGCCGGGAAAGGCCTGCCCGAACTTGCGGTACTGCTCCACGGTCAGATGATCGAATTCCAGTCCCAGGCGCCCGCCGTCCCGGATCTCCTGCTGCAGCGCGCGAAAGAAATTGTCGCGTTGCCAGTCGGTGTAAACGATATTGCCGCCATAGCTGCGACGATACGGCTGACCATAGTCGATATTGGCGCTGACACTGGTGATCGAGCCTGGTTTGACGACCAGTCCGTAGGGACGACCAAAAGAGCAGTACAAAAAGTCCGAGAAGTAGTGGATGTTGTGCATGGATGTAAACACCGCGACGTCGATCCCCTCTTCCACCATATGGTGTCTGAGTGCGTCGAGGCGCCGGTCCATCTCGGCTGCCGAAAAGGTCGGGATCGCCTTGTCTCCGTTGGCAAGGCTGAGGGTGTCGGGCAGATCCATCATGTCATCCTTCTATACCCGCCGCGCTCCCGGGAACAGGCGTGGCGCCCATCAACCCAGCTCACACACCGGTGAACCGATCACGTGGGGCTGGCCGGTGTTTTCCCTCACGTTGAACCAGGTCTCGCCTTCCGGGTTCACCTGCCGTCGGTGGTCATCCATCGCCCTGATCGGAACATGGGTCAGACAACCGTGCCACTGACCAACCAGCAGCCCACCCTTGCCGGCCATGGCTGCATGGACCGCGTTGCGCGCAAGACGGTCACAATACTGCTGGTCGTGCGTGTTGGGCGCCGCGGAGCGAATCATGTAGCTGGGATCGATGTACTTCAATGCCACCTCCAGCTCTCGCGCCCGAAAATGATCCACGATCCGATCCCGCAGCCAGTGGCCGACGTTGCCGAGCAGCCGGTTCCCCGAAGCGTCGCGGTCGTTCTTTCGCGATCCTACCAGATCCTGGCCCGCGCCTTCGGCGACCACGATCACTGCATGATTCCGGCTCCGCAGGCGTTGCTCCACCAGCTCCAGCAGCCCACCCGGACCCTGCAGGGAAAACGGTACTTCCGGGATCAGGCAGAAATTGGCATTGCCGGAAGCGAGCGTGGCCGCCGCTGCGATATACCCGGCTTCGCGACCCATCAACCTCACCAGACCGATACCATTGGGTACGCCGCGCGCCTCGACTTCCGCCGAATTGATGGCCTTGCTGGCCTCGGCGACGGCGGTGGCGAAACCGAATGATTCGTAGACATAGGGGATGTCGTTATCGATGGTTTTTGGAACACCCACCACGGCAATATCCAAACCGCGGCGACGTACTTCCTGCCAGATCGCGCCGGCGCCTCTCATGGTGCCGTCACCACCAATCGTGAATAGCATATCGATGCCCATGGCTTGCAAAGAATCCACTATTTCGCGTGTGGGAGGGCTGCCACGCGAGGAACCGAGCATGGTGCCGCCATCACTGCGAATGTCGCGTACCGCATCCGGTGTCAGCACCTGCAAATCGCCGGCATCCTTGCGCAACCCCTGGTAGCCAAAGGGAATGCCGACAATGTCACGACACTCGTAGAGGTGCCAGAGCTGCAGAACGATGCCCCGGATCACAGCGTTGA
The DNA here is from genome assembly GCA_965371945.1 of uncultured Candidatus Competibacteraceae bacterium. Lineage (GTDB taxonomy): Bacteria > Pseudomonadota > Gammaproteobacteria > Competibacterales > JAHEDQ01 > CBDVAK01. Next base: position 5,323 of record CBDVAK010000058.1, on the reverse strand, counting down.
TCCCCGGGCACAGCCCACCACAGGATACCAGCGCCGCCCTGGTATCACGGGGATCGAAGTAGATTCGACGACGTGGCCCCGCCAGTTCCAGGCTCTGCGTGTAACCGCGGTCCGATGGTTGGCCGGCGCGGCTTTGCAGAAAAGGACTCAGCAACAGCCGTTGGCCCTCGTCAACATAGTTGACCGGGCCATTGTGCCTGATCGGATTGTCGATGGTCGCCGGGCCAAGCGAATCGATCGAAAACTGTTCCCGGCCGCTGGCGCGCACATGATCAGGCATCGGCTGTGGCTTGCTCGCGGATAACGGTATCCGCAGCCGCGATCGCACTCATGTTGACCAGTCCGCGCACGGTGATCGACGGGGTCACCACATGCATTGGCTTGGCGGCCCCCAGCAGAATCGGCCCTATATTGACCCCCCCGCCCAGTACTTTCAGCGCGGAGTAAGTATTGTGAGCCGCATCCAGATTGGGAAACACCAGCAGGTTGGCCTGCCCACTCAGGCAACTGTCCGGTAGCACACGTTCGCGAATATCCTGGGCCAATGCGGCATCGGCGTGCATCTCACCGTCCACCTCGAGATCAGGGTCACGCTCGCGGATCAGCGCCAGCGCCTGGCGCATCTTTCGGGCCGAGGCCGTCGGCGAGGTCCCGAAGTTGGAATGGGATATCAGAGCCACCTTGGGCGCGATCCCGAACCGACGCACTTCGGTCGCGGCCAGCAAGGTCATCTCCGCGATACCCTCGCTGGTCGGCTCGGGGGTGATATGGGTGTCACAGAGGAAGAAGGTTCCAGTCGGTAGTATCAGTGCGGACAGCGCCGACAGGTCACGGATGCCCGGCGCGGTGCCAATCACATCACGAACGTGGCGTACGTGATTGTTGAAATGTCCCTCGGTCCCACAAATCATGCTCTCGACTTCACCAAGCCTGACCATCAATGCACCGATCACCGTGGTGCGGGTCCGCAACACCGTGCGCGCATCCACCGGTGAGACTCCGTAACGCCCCATGATGCCATGATAGGTGGTCCAGTATTCCCGGTAGCGTTCGTCCGAGTGCGGGTTGACGAGTTCGAAATCCCGATCCTGACGTAACCGCAAGCCGAGACTGCGGATGCGCGCCTCCACCACGTCCGGCCGACCCACCAGAACCGGCCGGGCAATCCCTTCGTCGACCACCTGTTGCGCAGCTTGCAGGACCCTGCGCTCTTCGCCTTCGGCATAGACCAGCCGGTGTCTTGCCTCGCGGGCCCGCTCGAACACGGGTTCCATGACCCGGCCCGATCTGAATACAAAACCCTGCAAACGGCGCCGGTAGGCATCCATGTCCACGATCGGGCGACTGGCGACGCCGCTATCCCTGGCCGCCCTGGCCACGGCAGATGCAACCTCGACCAGCAGCCGTGGATCAAAGGGTTTGGGGATCAGGTATTCGGGTCCGAACCGCTGTGACTCACCAGCATAGGCCTTGGCGACCAGATCTGACTCCTCCGCCATGGCTAGTTCGCACAGGGCGCCTACGCAGGCAATTTTCATGGCGTCATTGATGGTGGTCGCACCGGCATCCAGGGCACCACGAAAGATAAACGGAAAACAAAGTACGTTGTTGACCTGGTTGGGATAGTCGGAACGCCCCGTCGCCATGATCACGTCGGAGCGCACCGAACGCGCATCATCGGGCAGGATTTCGGGGACCGGGTTGGCCAATGCCAGGATCACGGGATCCGGGTTCATGCCCGACAGCATTACGGGTTTCAGGACACCGGGTCCGGACAGTCCCAGAAAAATATCCGCCCCCTGCAGCGCCTCGCCCAGGCCACGCAGGTCAGTATCACGCGCGTAGCGTGCCTTGTGTACATCGAGCCCACCCGGGCGGCCATTGTAGATCACTCCCTTGCGATCGATGACCATCACCCGGTCCTTTTGCAGACCCAGGCTGACCAGCAGATCCAGGCAGGCCAACGCCGCGGCTCCCGCGCCCGAGGCCACCAGAGAGACGGCGGAGAGATCCTTGCCAACCACCCGCATGGCGTTCAGCACTGCTGCTGCCGCCACGATTGCGGTGCCATGCTGGTCATCGTGAAACACCGGGATATTCATCCTGCGACGCAGGGCCTGTTCGATCTCGAAACAATCCGGTGCCTTGATATCCTCCAGATTGATGGCACCGAAAGTCGGCTCGAGACTGGCCACGATATCCACGAACCGGGCTGGATCGCGTTCATCGATTTCGATATCGAACGCGTCGATGCCGGAGAACTTCTTGAACAGCACGGCTTTGCCTTCCATCACCGGCTTGGATGCCAGCGGTCCGATCGGACCCAGACCCAGCACTGCCGTACCGTTGGTGACCACTGCCACCAGGTTGCCCCGGGCTGTGAGCGTGAATGCCTCGCCAGCATCGCGCTCTATCTCACGGCAGGCGGCGGCGACACCCGGTGAGTAGGCCAGCGCCAGATCCCGCTGGGTCGCCATGGGTTTGGTGGGAACAATTGCCAGCTTGCCGGCCGGCGCCGCCCGGTGGTAGCTGAGAGCCGCTCGATCGAGATTGGATTCGGTGGACATTGACACTCCGTGGAACGCGATTCGTACTCAGTACAAATACGTGCGCAGCGGTACGCTGACTTCAATCAAGGGTAGTTGCCACCACCCCCGATCTGGTAATTACGGCCGAAACGAAACGGGAATCCGGGATTGCCGCTCAGTTGTCGCCAGTCCGCGGTAAGCGGACGCCTGGCTCCGTCACCACTGGCGCCGTCAGGCTGGCCGTTGACTGTCCACTGGCCGCCTGCCCAATCGACCCGCGCCACACTCACTGAACTGATCCACTGCTTCATCCGCACCTGCTCCGGGAATTCCTTCCCTGGTTCACAATAGTACCCGAACAACACTGTGCCTGGCCGATGTTTGAAGTCGTCAACCTTGGCTGCCCATTGACCGGAGAATCCGAAGCAGCTCAGACCTGTTTTCGGGAGTCGGTAGGCCTGGTGAAAAAACGTCACCCGACCGTATTGGTAGCGCCCACCCTCGCCCCATTCCAGTGCCCCGTCTTCATTGGCTTGCCAGCTCTCGATACCCTGCCGCAGGCCAAGCTGATAGTCGAGCACCACGTTGCGGTACGGATTGGCGGCCGCCAGGATCAACTCACCATGAGCGGCCAAACCCTGGTAGCTGACGTACTCCTCACGCTGCCAGCTGCTGGCGAAGATCAAACGTGTTGGCGTCGCTCCCCCCAGCTTGGCCACCCCCCAGTTCACGGCGCCATCACCGGCCACCCGCACGCTATCCTTCGACACCGGCAACTCGGCACAGCCAGACAACGCCGTTACTACTGTAACCAGCACCACCAGATCAACTCTCACAAATCGCTTTCACCTCATGCAGATACAGGCTGGTGAACTCGTCCAGCATGCCCAGTGTCTGGGTCTCGACTTCATCACCACGATGAATCCGCACACGGTGACCTTCCCTGATCATGACCACTGCATCACCGTAGAGATTGTTCGCCAGAGTACGCTCGACCGGGCTGGGATCCTCCAGCACCACCAGTCGTGACCCCCAGCAATACTGGCCCTCGCGGGCATACACATGCTCCGGGTACTCCGCAACCAGCAGATCGAGTCGCGGATGTCGCAGCAAATTGCGGATATTGCTGTTGTAGTCTTTGTGGACCGGCAATTCATCGCGGCGCATGAACACGGCCTGTTCGCAGGCGCCACCAGGGTTGATGGTGACATCGAGCATCAGTACGAAGTCGAGAATCCGGCGCAACTGCACCTTGCTCAGACGATTGAAAGTCAGAATCGGAATTCGTGAATCCGCGCCGGTCGAAAAGAAACTCTCGATGATTTTCGACGGGACGTCCACCGGGTTCCCGAGCGCCGGGTTCAAATGCATAAAAATACCCGGCGCGGCATTGATCTCGATAATGCCGAAATTGCCTTCCTTCCAGGACCGGGAAATGTCGCCGGCGAGTACGTCGATTCCCATGCAGGCCAGTCTGAAGTGCTGGGCGATGGTTCGGCACAGGGCGATGGTATCGACATGCACCTGATCGGTGACGTTTTCGCTCACGCCCCCCAGCGACAGATTGGCCACCTTGCGCAGAAATACCTGATCGCCCGGCGCCGGCACGCTGGTCCTCTGCAGGCCCTGCTCTGCCAGGGTGTTGGCCATGACATCGTCGTCAATAATCTTGCCCAGCGGCGAAGTGGGGCTGTCGGCGCGTTCCGGACGGGCGTTCTCCCGCGTGATCAGTTCCTCGATCTCGAGGTGACCGTCACCGATCACTGAAGCCGGCTCCCGTTTCACCGCCGCGGCAAACTCACCGTCTACGCACAGCAGGCGAAAATCGAAACCACTGATATAGCGCTCCACGATCAGCTTCGGCGCTACACCCTCACGTAGTGCCTCAGCCGCCTTGTCGTAGGCAAATCCGAGTTCCGTCGGATCGGCGATGTTGGCGGTTACACCGATCCCCTTGTGGCCCTCGAGCGGTTTGACCACCACCGGATAGCCAATCTGGTCGGCAACTTCGCAAGCGCCCTCGTAGCTGGTCACCACATCGCCGGTCGGTACCGGAAACCCCCACTCCCGCAAAAACGACTTGCAGTCATCCTTGCGACAGGTGAAATCCGAATCCAGCTGACTGTCGCGGTCGAAAGTGGTGGAGACACCCCGCAACTGGTGGCTGCCATAGCCGTACTGCATCACGCCCTCATCCCACAGATAGGCTATTGGAATACCGCGTTTGAAGGCCGCTTTGAGCAGAGCATAGGTGGATGGCCCGCCATAGACCGAATCCCCGAATGATTCCTGCAGAGCTCGAAAAGGGGTCTCGAAATCGAATTCCTGATCGTGATTGATCGCCTCGATCCAATCCCAGACGGTGTAGATCAGATTCCACTGTGTACGTTTGTGCAGCGTCTGCATCGCGATTCTGAAAGAACCTTCCATGGGGGTGACCGACCATTCGTGAAGATGCAGACCGAGGTCCAGTCGGCCGGCCTCGCTGATCGTTCGGGCGAACAACAATGCATAATTTTCGCCGTCATCTTCGATCAACAACGGCTCACCCAGGGCCGCGAAACGCTGCGCCAAGACTGCCTGCAGCGCCGACACCGGACGTGGCGAGGGTTCCCCGGTCAGGGCCAGGTCGAATACCAGCGATTCGATATCCAGATAGGGATTGGGGCCGATGAAATGGCGCAGATTGGTAATGTCGAACGCATCGTCATCACGCGCGTTGATCCTCAACACCGTCTCGTCCAGCCCATCATCATTCATGTCGCCACACCCTCCGCGGTTAGGGGACTCCTTAG
>CBDVAK010000057.1:0-14842 GCA_965371945.1 uncultured Candidatus Competibacteraceae bacterium | reverse complement strand
ACAGTCCCGGATGTGGAGTTTTCTGCTCGTCTTTCATGTGTTGACCGATAACTTTGGTTGAGGCGATATCTGTCAAATAACATACCAGCTTGCTGGTTCTTTTGTTCGTCTTCCGCGTTGCGCCAACAGTTACATAGCCGTGCTATGCGCTTGCTGGCGCGCCTTGAATACGAACAAAATCCCTGCGCATTCGGGTATGTGATTTTCCGCCCATCGCCTAAGCTCCATGGTACCGCAAATGACTCAGGCTGCAGATCGATGAACGGGACTGCCGAAAAACCCCTGGTGCTGGTGGATGGCACTTCGTATCTGTATCGCGCCTTTCACGCGCTGCCACCGCTGACCGGGCCCGACGGGAGGCCCACCGGCGCCATGCATGGCGTCATGAACATGCTTCGCAAGCTGCTGTCCGACTATCATCCCGAGTATTTCGCGGTGGTGTTCGATGCCCCCGGCAAGACCTTTCGTGATCGGCTCTACCCCGAGTACAAGGCCAACCGTCCCCCCACTCCGGACGACCTGCGCTGCCAGATCGATCCGCTGTATGCACTGGTACGCGCCCAGGGCTGGCCAATGTTGGTGGTGCCGGATGTGGAAGCGGATGATGTCATCGGCACCCTGGCCCGGCAGGCTGCCGCGGATGGCAGGACGGTGCTGATTTCCACCGGCGACAAGGATCTCGCTCAGTTGGTCGATGAGCATGTTTCGCTGCTCGATACGATGAAAAACCAACTCACCGACGTCGACGGCGTGGTCGCCCGCTTCGGTGTGATGCCCGCACAAATCGTGGATTTTCTGGCGCTGGTCGGGGACACCTCGGACAACATACCCGGGGTTCCCAAGGTCGGGCCCAAGACCGCGGCGCGTTGGTTGGGCGAGTACGGTTCCCTGGATGGCGTGGTCGCGCACGCCGACGAGATCAAGGGCAAGCTGGGTGAGAATCTGCGCGCCAGCATCGAACAGCTGCCATTGTCCAGGGAACTGGCGACCATCCGCTGTGATGTGTCTCTGGAGATCGCTGCCGCCGAGCTGAAACCCGATGCACCGGACCAGGACCGCTTGCGCGAACTCTACATGCGCCACGGTTTTTCAACCTGGTTGCGGCAGATGGCGGCCAGCGACGAGGCACGCGACAGCCCCGCGGAGCCAGTGGCGGACAAGCGCTACCAGACCCTGCTGGATCAGCCGTCTCTGGACATCTGGCTGGCGCGGCTTCGCGAGGCCGATTTGATTGCCATCGATACCGAGACCACCAGCCTGGACTATATGCAGGCGCGGGTGGTGGGTGTGTCGTTCAGCGTGGAGCCGGGGGAGGCGGCCTACCTGCCGCTGGCGCATGATTATCCGGGCGCGCCACCGCAGCTCGACCGCCATAAGGTGCTGGAGCAGTTGCGCCCGATCCTCGAAGACGGGCGTCGCGCCAAGACCGGACACAACCTCAAGTACGACATGAGCGTGCTCGCCAATCATGGCATCGAGTTGGCTGGTGTTCGTCACGATTCCATGTTGGCATCCTACGTTCTGGATTCCACCGCCACCCGGCATGACATGGATTCGGTGGCTCTCAAGTACCTGGGGGTCAACACCATTCACTTCGAGGATGTAGCCGGCAAGGGCGCTCGGCAGTTGACTTTCAATCAGGTGCCGCTGGAACAGGCCGCACCTTATGCCGCCGAAGACGCCGATATCGCCTTGCGTCTACAGCGATCGCTCTGGCAACGGTTGCAGCAGACGCCGTCGCTGTGCCGGCTCTACGAGCAGATCGAGATACCGCTGCTGCCCATCTTGTCCAGGGTCGAGCGTACCGGGGTGCTGGTCGATAGCGCGGTGCTGCGCGCGCATGGCAACGAACTGGCGAAGCGCATGGTCGCCCTGGAGACTCAGGCGCACGAGGCGGCCGGCCACCCGTTCAACCTGGGCTCCCCCAAGCAACTGCAGACCATTTTGTTCGAGGAGCTTGGCCTGCCGGTGTTGAGAAAGACGCCCAAGGGCGCGCCTTCCACCGCGGAGGAGGTCTTGCAGGAACTCGCCGCCGACTATCCGCTGCCGGCGTTGATCCTCGAATATCGCGGCCTTAGCAAGCTCAAGTCCACTTATACCGATCGCCTCCCCGAGCAGGTGGACCGGGATACCGGTCGGGTCCACACCTCTTACCACCAGGCGGTTGCCAGTACCGGCCGCTTGTCTTCGTCAGACCCCAACCTGCAGAACATCCCGGTGCGCAGCGAGGAGGGTCGGCGAATCCGCCAGGCCTTTATCGCGCCACCCGGGCATCTGCTGCTGGCCGCGGACTATTCGCAGATCGAGTTGCGCATCATGGCCCATTTGTCCGGAGATGAGGGCCTGTTGCAGGCTTTTGCGGCCGATCAGGATATCCATCGTGCTACCGCGGCGGAAGTATTCGGGGTGACTCCCGAGGCCGTGGACGGTGAACAGCGCCGTCGCGCCAAGGCCATCAATTTTGGGCTCATCTACGGCATGTCCGCATTCGGACTGGCGCGCCAGCTTGGCATCACTCGCAAGGAGGCGCAGGAATACGTCACACTCTATTTCTCCCGCTATCCCGGGGTCAGGGAATTTATGGATCGCACCCGCAAACAGGCCAGTGAACAGGGTTTCGTGGAAACGGTATACGGCCGGCGCCTCTATCTGCCGGAGATCAACTCACGCAACGGCATGCGCCGGCAGGCGGCCGAACGCACGGCGATCAATGCACCTATGCAGGGTACTGCGGCGGATATCATCAAGCGGGCGATGATTGCCGTCGATGGCTGGTTGCGACAGCAGGAGCCGGGCGCGCGGATGGTGATGCAGGTGCATGACGAGCTGGTGTTCGAGGTTGCCGAACCGCGCATCGCCCAAGTGACATCACGAATCCGCGAGTTGATGGAATCGGCAGCCGATCTCTCGGTGCCGCTCAGGGTCGAGATCGGTACCGGCAACAATTGGGACGAGGCACACTGACGGTGCGCGTATCCTGGTGGGCGGCGGCAGTGATCCTGGTGATGGCGCCGGTGGGGGCCGAACAAGCACCGCGGTTCGGGTTCAAAGCGGTGGACCCGGGCGCTTCGTTCGATTCGCGGGTACCGGCAACCAGGCCACCCGCCACCGCCGCGGGCCCGCTGCCGCCACCGGCCGCCGGTCCTTTGACGCCCAATGACGTTCCGCATGCACAACGGCGTGGCTCGGGTGTTGAACGGTTGCCGGATACTCAGACTTTCGGGCGCACGCCTGCTGTTCGCAACTACGGCAATCTATCCGGTTCCAGCGGTGCGCCGCGCGGCGTACGACCGGTACCGGGACGCCGTTGACGGGTTTGGGTTATTCAATCAGTGTCAGTGAACTTTTCCTGTGCAACATGTTCCTATATCACTGAGCGCGTGCAACCGACGCTCGCCCGCTCCCCTCCCTGAGTGGGCATCGCCCGGTTTCCCCAAAGCCGGGTAGTTGGCCCCAGGTTCTCCCCCCTTACCTGGGGCTTTTTTATTTCCGGGTGACGGACAGCATTCGCATATCGGATTTCGGTCGCGGTGCGACAGGTATACAATCCGGCCAGGATCGACAGGGGTGAGACGTGGAGCAGGCACGAGGCACGACAATTTTGGCAGTACGCCGCGGCAACCAGGTGGTGGTCGGCGGTGACGGGCAGGTGACGTTGGGCAATGTGATCATGAAGGGAAATGCCCGCAAGGTCAGGAGGTTGCACGGTGGCCAGGTGATCGCCGGTTTTGCCGGCGGCACCGCAGACGCGTTTACGCTGTTTGAGCGCTTCGAAGGCAAGTTGGAGCAGCATGGTGGCAACCTCACCCGTTCCGCGGTCGAACTGGCCAAGGACTGGCGTACCGACCGCATGCTGAGACGGTTGGAGGCCTTGCTCATCGTCGCCGATGACAGCACCACGCTGACCTTGTCCGGCAATGGCGACGTGATCGAGCCCGAGCACCAGTTGACGGCCATCGGATCCGGTGGTGGCTATGCGGAGGCCGCGGCCCGTGCGCTGATCGACAACACTGATTTCGATGCCCGCACCATCGTCGAGAAATCACTCGCCATCGCCGCTGATATCTGCATCTATACCAACCACCAGCTCACCGTCGAGATGCTGGAGTCGGGTTGATGTCATAGCACCAGTCCGGGTCGTCGCCGACCAGGCGCCGACCGGCTGGGTGCGGGACTACCATCGAAAGGATTTGCGGATGTCGCAGATGACACCACGGGAAATCGTTCAGGAGCTCGACAAGCATATAGTCGGGCAGGACGCCGCCAAGCGGGCGGTCGCGATCGCTTTGCGCAATCGCTGGCGCCGAATGCAGGTGGCTGAGGAACTGCGCAACGAGATCACCCCCAAGAACATACTCATGATCGGGCCCACCGGCGTCGGCAAGACCGAGATTGCCCGCCGGCTGGCGCGTCTGGCGAATGCACCGTTCATCAAGATCGAAGCCACCAAGTTCACCGAAGTGGGTTATGTCGGGCGCGATGTCGAGTCCATCATTCGTGATTTGATGGATATGGCGATCAAGATGACCCGTGAAACCGAAACGCACAAAGTGCGTCATCGCGCCGAGGAAGCCGCTGAAGAGCGCGTGCTCGATGCTTTGCTGCCGAAACCACGCAGCGTGGGTTTTGCCAACGAACCGACACCGCCCGACACCTCGACAACCCGTGCCCGGTTTCGCGACAAACTGCGCTCGGGCGAGCTTGATGATCGCGAGATCGAGGTGGAGTTGGCATCCCGCCCGCCCAGTGTCGAGATCATGGCGCCACCCGGGATGGAAGAGTTGACCAGCCAGTTGCAGGGCATGTTTCAGAATATCGGTGGCAACCGTACCACTGCCCGCAAATTGCCCATTCGCGAGGCGCGCAAGCTGCTGACCGAGGAAGAAGCCGCACGCATGGTCAACGACGAAGAGATCAAGCTCAGCGCGCTCGAAAGTGTCGAACAGAACGGGATCGTATTTCTCGATGAGCTGGACAAGGTGGCCAAACGTGGCGAACACGGGGGTCCGGATGTGTCCCGCGAAGGCGTGCAGCGCGATCTGCTGCCGCTGGTGGAAGGCTCGACCGTGACCACCAAGTACGGCATGGTCAAGACTGACCACATTCTGTTTATCGCCTCTGGTGCTTTCCACGTGTCGAAGCCCTCCGACCTGATCCCCGAGTTGCAGGGGCGGTTGCCGATCCGGGTCGAGTTAAAGGCGCTGACTGTGGATGACTTCGTGCGTATTCTGACCGAACCCGATGCGTCACTGACCGAGCAGTACGCGGCTTTGATGGAAACCGAGCAGGTGGTGCTCGAGTTTACCAAAGACGGCGTCCGACGGGTGGCCGAGATCGCCTACGAGGCCAACGAAACTACCGAGAATATCGGCGCGCGCCGCCTGCATACGGTGATGGAGCGCCTGCTCGAGGAGATCTCGTTCGAAGCCGCCGACCGCTCCAGCGAAACGATCTGTATCGATGCCGCATACGTTGACCGCTATCTGGCCGGGGTGATACAGGATCAGGATCTGACCCGCTATATTCTCTGACCCCTGACATCCCGGCGCGACCCGTCAACCGGTATCCTGGAGTATCCACCATGTCCACCAATGTCACCGAGCTCAAGCTCCACCAGCGATCGGGTGTGCTGGAGGTTGCATTCGACGATGGCAACCGCTACAGCCTGACCTGCGAGTACCTCAGAGTGTTTTCGCCGTCCGCCGAAGTGCGTGGCCACGGGCCGGGCCAGGAAGTGCTGCAGACCGGCAAGGAGGACGTTACCATCGATGCCATCGAGCCGGTCGGCCACTACGGCGTCAAGCTGGTATTCGACGATGGCCACAACACCGGTATCTACACCTGGACCGAACTTCATGAGCTGGCCACCCACTACGAGCGCAACTGGCACAGCTATCTGGAGCGGCTGAAGGCCGCCGGCTACCAGCGTCGGCAGACTTCCCGCGACTGAGGATTAATCGCGTGAACGACGACGACACCACGGACTTTGGTTATCGCCAGGTGCCGAGCACGGACAAGGCCGGTCTGGTCGGGCAGGTGTTCGACTCAGTGGCAGACCGTTACGATGTGATGAACGATCTCATGTCGATGGGTGTGCACCGCTTGTGGAAGCGGTTCGCGGTCAATGCCGCACGGTTGCGCCCCGGTGAACGGGTACTGGATCTGGCCGGTGGCACCGGTGACCTGAGTGAGCGCATGTCACCGCTGGTGGGCGGTGACGGCCGGGTCGTGCTTGCCGATATCAATGAGTCCATGCTCGCCAATGGCCGTGATCGGTTGGCTGATGCCGGTCTGCTCGACAATGTCGATTTCGTGCTCGCGGATGCGCAGCGCCTGCCGTTTGCCGACGACAGTTTCGATTGCGTGACCATGGCTTTCGGGTTGCGCAACGTCACCGACAAGGCGCGGGCCCTGGCCGCTATCTACCGCACGCTCCGGGCCGGGGGCCGATTGCTGGTACTGGAGTTTTCCAGACCCGTCACCCCCGGTTTGAAGCCCGCCTATGATCTCTATTCGTTCGCCATGCTGCCGTTGATCGGTCGCCTGGTGGCTGGGGACGCCGACAGCTATCGCTATCTGGCCGAGTCCATCCGCATGCATCCCGATCAGCGGACCTTGATGGCAATGATGGAGACCGCCGGGTTCGAACGCTGCGATTATCACAACCTGTCCGGTGGAATCGTGGCCCTGCACAAAGGCTATAAGCTGTGACGCCCGGGACCGCGTCAATGCCGGCACTGCGTTACGCAGGTTTCTGGCGCCGGCTGGTTGCCGGTCTGATCGACAGCGTGTTGATTGCCATGGTAACCATGCTGCTGCTGTTCCTGCTGAGCGCCGGCAACCCGGATTTGCTGGCGCAAGCGGATCTCAGCCGGACCCCGACCATGTTGCTGGTGCTGGAGTACCTGTTGCCGGCAACTATCACGGTGGTGCTGTGGCATATCTACGGTGGTACACCGGGCAAATTGCTGATGAGCTGTCGCATCATCGATGCCCGCAGTGGCGAAAGACCCGGGTTGGGGCGTTGTGTGTTGCGCTATCTCGGTTACTTCGTGTCCGCGCTGGTATTTTTCCTGGGGTTTCTATGGATTGCATGGGACCGTCGCAAACAGGGCTGGCACGACAAGATCGCGGGTACCCTGGTCATCATCGAGGATGGCGAGCAGATTCTGCGCGACAATCTGGCGGGCCCGTGAGCGCCACACCCACCACCCTGCTGGCCGGGATTGCCGAGGCTGCGCTCAACCGCTATCTGGCCATGGACCCGGAAGTGGCGGCACGGCTGGAGTCGCTGCAGGGTCGGGTACTGGCGATCGACCTGCCGGTCCTGGCCACCACCCTCTATCTGTTTCCCGCCGCCGGCCGAGTCCAGGTCACCGATGCCTACGCCGGCGAGGCCGATGTCACCTTGATTGGTACACCGCTGGCGCTGGCCAGGCTCGGCAGCGTGGGTGCGACCGGGGTGGATGTGGAGTACCGCGGTGACACTGCCCTGGGCCAGCAGTTCCACGCCCTGTTGATGGCAGTGGAGTTCGATTGGGAGGAAGCGTTGTCGCGCGTCACCGGCGATGTGGTGGCCCATCAGATCGGCAATCTGCTGCGCGATGCCGGTAGCTGGGGGCAGCGTTTCGCGGACAGCCTGGCGCGCAACACCTCGGAGTATCTGCAGGAGGAAAGCCGTGATCTGCCCGCCTCCAGCCAGGTCGACAGCTTTCTGGATGAAGTCGATACCCTGCGTGCCGACCTCGATCGTATGCAGGCCCGTATCGAGCGGCTGGAGGCGAGCCGTAAATCATGATTCGGCCCGGCGAGGCGTTGCGTCTGCTGCATATCAACGTGGTGCTGTTGCGTCACGGTCTGGACGACATTATCCTGGCCACCCACCTGTTTCGTCCGATCCGTTTCGTACGCTACCTGCTGCCCTGGAACTGGTTTCGTGATCTGCAGCAAAGCCGTGGCCAGCGGATACGTCACGCCCTGGTCGAACTCGGCCCGGTATTCGTCAAGTTCGGGCAGATGCTGTCCACGCGCCAGGATTTGCTGCCCGATGACATCGCCCGCGAACTCGCCCACCTGCAGGATCGGGTGCCGCCGTTCCCGGGCGCCCAGGCCATCCGTATTATCGAGGAGGATCTGGGCGAGACCGTCGACCGGCTGTTCAGTCGCTTTGATTCCGTGCCGATCGCGTCCGCGTCGGTGGCCCAGGTGCATGCCGCCACCCTGCACGAGGGCGGTGAGGTCATCGTCAAGGTATCGCGTCCGGGGATGCAGAAGGTCATCGCCCGCGATGTGCAGCTACTCTACACGGTTGCCGATCTGGCCGAGCGCTTCTGGCGGCAGGCGCGCCGGTTGCGGCCCCGGGAAGTGGTCGCCGAGTACGAAAAGACCTTGCTGGATGAATTCGATCTGGTGCGCGAAGCCAGCAATGCCTCACAGCTGCGGCGCAATTTCCGGGATTCACAGATTCTTTATGTTCCCGAGGTGCATTGGCCGCTGACCCGTCGTCGGGTGCTGGTGATGGAGCGTATCCATGGCGTGCCGGTGGGAGATGTCGAGCAGTTGCGCACTCTGGGGGTCAACCTCGAACTGCTCTCCGAGCGTGGCGTCCTGATCTTCTTCACCCAGGTATTCCGGGACAGCTTTTTTCATGCCGACATGCATCCCGGCAATATCTTCGTCGATGCCACCCGACCACAGGACCCGCGCTATATTGCGGTCGATTTCGGCATCATGGGCACCCTGGGGCAGGAGGACAAACAGTATCTGGCCGGCAATTTTCTGGCCTTCTTCAGACGCGATTACCGACGTATCGCGCAGTTACACATAGAGTCCGGTTGGGTGCCTCAGGGGACCCGTCAGGATGAGTTCGAATCGGCCATTCGGACGGTCTGCGAACCGATCTTCGACCGCCCCCTCAAGGAAATCTCATTCGGCTTGTTCCTGCTGCGACTGTTTCAGACCGCCCGCCGCTTCAACATGGAAGTCCAGCCGCAATTGGTACTGCTGCAAAAGACCCTGCTCTATGTCGAAGGTTTGGGACGTCAGCTGAACCCGGACCTCGATCTGTGGAAGACTGCAAAACCATTTCTCGAAGACTGGATGAATGAGCAGGTGGGTCCGGAAGCCTTTGCCCGCAATGTTCGCCACAACCTGCCCCGCTGGGCCGAACAACTGCCGGAACTGCCCGGTTTGCTCCATGATGCCGCCGGATTCATGAACCGCGCCCAACTCCGGCTGGAGGAACAGCGGCGGGAACTGGAGGGTCTGCGCCGGGATCTGCGCCGCGACCATCAGAACAGTTTCATGGCGGTGGTGGCGGCGGCACTGATCATCAGCGCTGCATTGATCCATGCGCTCGACGGCTTTCATCCCGCCATGCTGTGGGATGCGCCGTTGCTCACCTGGGTGCTTGGATTACTGGGAGGCGGTTTGCTGCTGGCTGCCTGGCCCAGAGCATGAGTATTCAGCACCGCCGTCACTGGATCTTTGACATGGATGGCACCCTGACTGTGGCGGTGCATGACTTTCCCGCCCTGGCCAGAAGCCTGGGTCTGCCGCCAGACCAGCCCATCCTCGAGTCGATCGCGGCATTGCCCGCCGTACAGCGCGCCTGGCTGCGACGTGAACTGGATCGCCTCGAGCTGCGGTTGGCGGAGGACGCCGTGGCGGCTGAATATGCCGCGAGATTGTTGTCGGTGTTGTCGGAACGGGGGGCGTCGCTCGGTATCGTGACCCGCAACAGTCACCGCAATGCCATGGCCACACTGGAGGCCAGCGGGCTGGCAGGTTTTTTTCTCAGCGAGGCGGTGATTGGTCGTGACGAAGCGGCTCCCAAGCCCAGTCCCGAGGGGATCGAAGCACTGTTGGCGGCATGGGGTGGTGCAGCGGATGAAACGGTGATGGTGGGGGATTTCCTCTACGATCTGCAGGCCGGCCGCGCCGCCGGGGTTGCCACGGTGCATGTGTCGACAGCTGGTGATTTCCACTGGCCGCAACACAGCGATTTGATGGTGCGGAATCTGTCCGAGTTGTTGCCGGGCGGGATGTGAACCCGCCGTCGCGCTGATCACGATCGCGGCCGCATGGCGCCCACTCTCTGCCTTCCCGCAAGCGTTGCAAACCAGGTGGTGGCCTGGGTGCGTCAGGGATATCCGCTGGAGACCTGCGGTCTTTTGATCGGCAACCGGGACGGTGCGGTGGTGACCGTATCCGAAGCGGTGCCGGCGCGCAATCTGGAAACCCGGTGTCCCCGCCGGCGATACTATCTCGATCCCGCCGTGTTTCTCGAAGCCGAGCGCGACGCAGGACAGTCCGGACGCGAGATCGTGGGGGTCTGGCACAGCCATCCCGACCGCGATGCCTGCCCGTCAGCCACCGATCTGCGCCATGCCTGGGCGGGTTGGTCCTATCTGATCGTGGCCGTGAGTCGAGCCATGGACACCGATATGCGTAGCTGGCGGCTCGATGACCAGCGCCGGTTTGTCGAAGAGGTGCGGGTGTCGGAGCCCGGCGGCGCAGATTCTGGCTGATGGTGGGGGTTTTGGCCCGAACCGCCGAATATATGCACAAGCGTGGACAGCCGCTTCAAGTTGGTCGCGGACGTTCAGGTAGGCATGGATATGTTTTGAGATCAGCATGTTACCGTAGTACAGTAAGGGTGCCTATTGGACGCCGTGGTTCGGAAGTTGCGTATGATGGACGATTTTCCGATCTATCCGGTACACACATGTCTGAGTTTCCGCTCGACGATCCTGACGGTGAGACCCTCCCACAGAGCGATCGCCTGCAGATCCTCTCGCCTGAAGAGTACGAGCTGCTGTGGGGCTTTCCCCGGTTCACCCAGAGCGACCGGGATCTGTTCTTCACGCTGACGGCACCGGAGTGCGAAGCCCTCCTTCGAGTGTGTTCGCCTCGCCTTATTCACATACCGTCGAGCATGCGGAGGAAGTCCACTGCTCGAATGATAGGAATGCCGCGGTACTCTTTGAGTCGGAGGAGATCTTTGTCTCCGGATACAATGAGGTCGACGCCGCCGGATAGGGCGCACGCCACAATCGCGTCATCGGCAGGATCCTCGAGGATGACCGGTGGGACTTCTTGAGGAACGACTACCTCGGCAACATGGACAGCATGTTTGATGTGGTCGATGACTTCATCCTCGGGAACCCGGAAGCGATCGCGGAGTATTCGTGCAAACTCACTGACAATCGCCGGTGAGACCACAAGCTGGTAGACCCTCTCTTGCGCAGCATCTAGGAGCCGCCGCAGTGGCCGGTCTGGAAAGACAAACATGGAAATATAGACATTGGTGTCAATGACAACTCTATACACCTCTATTTTCTTTCCCACGTCCCTCATACACCATTGTATCCATATCTTCTTTTGTAATCCCGAGCCTTTTTGCTCGCGCTTCGAGTGAAACTTGCAATCGTGTAGTTTCTTTCGCTAAGTCTTCCGGTGCTTTCGGCTTTGTTTTCTTCTCGGTTTCCGCCTCTCCAATCGCCTGGTCTATCAGCTGCTGGAACCGCTTCGCCTCTTCTTCAGTACGTTGCTTTCGGTACGTGCGGTACAGACGAAACATCTCACGAAACATCTCGCTTTTCGTGCGGCGCTCCTCCTTGGCAAGCCGCTCAAACTCTTCCGCCATGGCAGGAGGAATGGTGAATCCTATATTTTTGACTGTACGTGTCATTGTCATATGACCTTGGATTATACTAAGTTAAATCTATGCTTTAATTATATATAACAGATTGGAGTTGTCAATGTTAAGGTCGGAGGACGTCGGCCAGCCGATCTCAGTCTGGTTTCCGATCATGTCACAACTGGCAAAGCAAAAGGGGGCGTTATGCCCCCTTCTCTTGTATATGATTCGTCGGTTCGATTCTGTGCCCGGCTCTCCCCTCCAAGCCCGCGATCATCGCCACTCTGATGGCCTATGCGACCAACATCGGGCTGGGGCGCATGGCGGGCATCTCCAACCTGACCTATCAGGAGCTCTCGACCACGGCCGCCAACTTCATCCGCCTGGAGACGCTCAAGGAGGCCAACGACATCCGGAGCAAGGTGGAGTCCGCCCTGTATGGGTTCCACCACCCGCGCCACTACAAGGACTGTCCGCTCAAACCGGTCCGGCGCATCCGCGAAGGGCTGATCGTCTCAGAGTGGTCGAATATCGAGCGTATCCTGCTCTCACTGGCGCTCAAGACCACGACCCAGAGCGTGATCGTGGGAAAGCTGAGCGCCTACCGGCGCAAGAACCGCACGAAAAGAGCGCTGTGGGAGTTCGACAACCTCATCCGCAGCCTGTACTTGCTCGACTACATCGATTCTCCGGTGCTGCGGCGCAACGTGCAGCGGGCGCTCAACCGTGGCGAGTCCTACCATCAGCTGCGCCGCCCTCCATCGCCTATGCCCGTGGCGGGCGCTACTGGGTACACTCCCAGCACGAACAGGAGATCTGGAACGAGTGTTCCAGGCTCGTCGGCAACGCGGTAGTCTATTGCAACGCCCTGATCCTCTCCGAGTTAGAGGCCCGCGGCGAGCTGGCCTCCGTCGAGGTTCTCACGCGCGTGTCGCCTGGCAGCACATCAACTTCTACGGGCGCTACGAGTTCAATGCGGATTTCACGCCGATCAACCTCGCGGAGCTGCGCAAACGCATCTCCTCAGAGGAGGTGTTCAGGCTCTACGCAGCGCAAAATCCTTAGTGCATATCTTCGGCGGTTTGGGTCAACAACCCCATGGTAGTTTATCTATGACCCGAAGCGTTGGCCGCCGTGACGTGGGTGCGGGTGGTGCATTACTTTCCCCGCAACCTGTATACGGCAGGTATACAATCAGCGCTCAGTAACAGTAGTGAAATCGGAGCGCGAACGCGTGGCCTATCCCGAAGACTTTCCCTATCCATCCAGCCGCATGCCCGTCTATGCACGCAATGCGGTGGCCACCTCGCAACCGCTTGCCAGCAGTGCCGGTATTGAGATGATGAGGCGAGGTGGCAACGCCGTGGACGCCGCACTGGCCGCGGCTATCACCCTGACCGTGGTCGAACCGACCAGCAACGGCATTGGCAGCGATCTGTTCGCGCTGGTCTGGGATGATGGGCAGCTACACGGGCTCAACAGTTCCGGGCGTTCGCCGGCGGCATGGACTCCCGAGCGTTTCGCGGGTCGCGATACCATGCCGCTGCGCGGCTGGGACTCCGTCACCGTGCCGGGTGCGGTGGCGGGCTGGAAAGAACTTTCCGTCCGTTTCGGCAGGCTACCGTTTGAGAAGCTGTTCGAGCCCGCGGTTCGTCATGCCGGTGAGGGTTTTCTGGTGTCGCCGGTCACCGCCGTGAGTTGGGCGGTGGCCGCTACCGAGTTGCATGATGGCCCCGGGTTCGCGGAGGCTTTCCTGCCGCAGGGGCGCGCGCCGCAAACCGGGGAGTTGTTCCGTTGCGAAGACCAGGCCCGTACTCTGCGAGTCATTGCCGAAAGTGGGGGCACAGCTTTCTACCGCGGCCATCTGGCACAACGCATTGCCGATCACGCCCACAGCCACGGGGGGGTGATGACGGCTGACGATCTTGCCGCTCACCGAGCCGATTGGGTGACGCCGATCTCGCAATCCTTTCACGGTGTGGACTTGCACGAGATCCCGCCCAACGGCCAGGGCGTGGCGGCATTGATCGCCCTGGGAATTGCCGCGCATCTGGATCTGGCCGCGAGCGGGCCGGATACCGCGGACAGTATCCATCTGCAGGTCGAAGCCATGAAGGTCGGTTTCCTGGCAGCGCGCAGCCAGGTAGCGGACCCCGACAGCATGACCCTGGATATCGGCGCGATGCTCGATCCCGGTTATCTGACCGAGCGCGCCGCGGAGATCGATCCGCGGCGGGCGCGGCCATTGTCCGCAGGGCATGCGCTGGAGCGTGGCACGGTCTATCTCACCACTGCCGACGAAGGTGGCACCATGGTGTCCCTGATCCAGTCGAACTATTTGGGGTTTGGCTCCGGCGTGGTGGTTCCGGGCACCGGCATCAGCCTGCAAAACCGGGGTTACGGTTTCAGCCTCGAGCCGGGTCACCCGAACCAGGTGGCGGGCTCCAAGCGGCCCTATCACACCATCATTCCGGCGTTTGTGACCCGCAACGGCGATGCCGACATGAGCTTTGGCGTGATGGGTGCGCACATGCAGCCGCAGGGCCATCTGCAGATGATGGTGCGTATGTATCTACACGGCCAGAACCCACAGGCGGCCTCCGATGCACCGCGCTGGCAGATCAGCGAGGACCTGTCCACCCTGGAGCTGGAGCCGGGCATGGATCCCGGCGTGGTCGAGCAGTTGCGCGAGCGCGGACACCGCATCGAAATCGGCGAGCCGGGTCATTTGTTCGGCGGCGCTCAATTGATCCGCCGTCAGGGCCCTGGTTACTGCGCCGCCTCGGATCACCGCAAGGACGGTCAGGCCCAGGGTTTCTAGCTGCTGTTCAAGGGCCTGGTGCCTTTCGCACTCCGGCACGGGCGAACAGATTGATCAGCTCGTAGGTGATGGTGGCAGCCGCCAATGCGGTGATCTCGGCATGGTCGTAGGCGGGCGCCACCTCCACCACGTCGGCGCCGATCAGACGCAGATCGGCGAGCCCACGCAGCACGTTGACCATTTCGCGTGAACTCATGCCGGCGATTTCGGGGGTGCCGGTACCCGGGGCATGGGCCGGGTCGAGCACGTCGATGTCTATGGACAGATACAGCGGATGGTCGCCGACCCGGTCGCGGATTCGCGCCACCACCGCCTCGACTCCGCTACTTTGAAACTCGTCGCAGTGCACCACCTTGAAACCCAGTTCGGCATCCCTGCTG
>CBDVAK010000056.1:0-15001 GCA_965371945.1 uncultured Candidatus Competibacteraceae bacterium | reverse complement strand
AAAAGGACACCATCGAGCAGACCATACTCGGCGCCATCGACCTCAACCGGGTCAACCTGGCGCCGATGAACAGCATCGTACCGGAAACCGCGATTCCCGCGCTGCCCTACATCTTTCGGTCTACCGAGCACATGCACAAGGTGATGGATGGCGAGATCGGCCAACAGATTCTGGATGCCTTCGCACCCCACGGTATGATTGGTCTGGCCTATTACGACTCGGGAGCACGCTCTTTCTACAACAGCAAGCATGCAATTCGTTCCCCGGCCGATATGAAGGGCATGAAGATCCGGGTGCAGAACTCGGAGCTGTTCGTGGCCACCATGGAGGCGCTGGGAGCCAATGCCACGCCCATGGAGTTCGGTCAGGTCTACGAGGCGCTGAAAACCGGTGTCATCGACGGTGCCGAAAACAACTGGCCCTCTTACGAATCCACCCGTCATTTCGAGGTGGCCAAGTACTACACCCTGGACCAGCACTCCATGTCTCCCGAGGTGCTGGTGATGTCGAAACGCAGTTGGGACAAGCTCAGTCCTGAAGACCAGGAACTGGTGCGCAAGGCGGCCAGGGAGTCGGTGCCGGTAATGCGCAAGCTCTGGAACGAGCGGGTCGAGAAGTCCAAAGCCATCGTCATGGGGGCGGGCAACGAGGTGCTGGAGATCGTCGAGAAGCAGCCGTTTATCGACGCCATGGGGCCGGTGTACGCCAAGTTTGCCAATACCCCGGAATTGCAGGACCTGGTCAAGCGTATCCAGGCCGTCGAATAGGGGATCTGGTTGCCCGCTGGCACCGGGGTCGTCCCGGTGCCAGCGACAGCAGGTTTTGTCTGGAGCCTTCAAACCATGACTGCAGTGCTCGAATCCTTGGCGGTGTTCAGTCGGGGGATATCGCGCTTCGCGTTGTGGTTCAGTGCCACTGGTCTGGCATTGATGACGGTGGTGATCGGTTGGCAGGTGTGGGGCCGCTACGTGCTCAACGACAGTCCGCAGTGGACCGAGCGCTTTTCGCTGTTGCTGATGCTCTACTACATCATGCTGGCGGCGGCGGTGGGGGTACGCGAGCGTTTCCACCTGGGCTTGGTATTCGTCGTCCACGCGCTGCCGCCGAGACCACGCCGGGTGGCCGAAATCGCCGCTCATCTGGTGGTGGGTGCGTTTGGCGGCTTTATGGCCTGGTATGGCAGCAGTATCGCCGTGGCCACCTGGTCGCACACCATCCCCACGCTGGGGCTGCCGACCGGCAGCAGCTATCTGCCCTTTCCGATCGCCGGTGTGCTGATCGTGCTGTTTTCGCTTGAGCACATCCTCAATGCGTTGACAGGCAGCGAGGTGAAAAGCACGTGGAACTGACGGTCTTGTTCGGCACTTTTGTGGTGCTGTTGCTGCTCGGCGTGCCGGTCGCCTTTACCCTGGGCATGTCGTCCCTGGTCACTGTGATGTACATGGACCTGCCGCTGGAGCTGGTTTTCCAGCGTATGGCGGCAGGCATGAACGTGTTCGCGCTGATGGCGATTCCGTTTTTTATCTATGCTGGCGAACTGATGCTGCATGGTGGTATCGCCGAACGGCTGGTGCGACTTGCCAATGGTGCGGTGGGCCATATCCGTGGTGGTCTGGGGCTGGTCAACGTGGTCTCCAGCATGTTGTTCGGCGGCATTTCCGGCTCGGCGGTCGCCGACGTCTCGGCATTGGGTTCGACCCTGATTCCGATGATGGAGAAAAAGGGCTACGACACGGACTACGCGGTCAACGTGACCGTCACTTCCGCCACCATCGGTCTGACCGTCCCGCCCAGCCACAACATGATCATCTATTCGATCGCCGCCGGTGGCACGGTGTCGGTGTCGTCGTTGTTTCTGGCCGGCTTCATCCCCGGCATTCTGACCGGTCTGTGCCTGATGGTGGCCGCCTATGTGATCGCGGTGCGACGAGGTTATCCCAGCGAGCCTTTCCCCGGTGTCCGCGTCCTGCTGCGTAGTTTGGTGACCGCATTTCCGGGTCTGCTGACCGCGGTGATCATCATCGGCGGGGTGCTGTCGGGTGTGTTCACCGCCACCGAGTCCGCCTCGATCGCCGTCATCTATGCGCTGATTATCACCGTGTTCGTCTACCGTTCGCTGAACTGGCAGGGGTTCCTGACTGCCACCGTCAATGCGGTCAAGACCACCGCCATGGTGTTGATGGTGATCGGAACAGCCGCCGCTTTCGGTTGGTTGCTGGCCTTCAACCAAGTGCCGGAGCGATTGTTCGAACTGCTGCAGACGATGTCGGACAATCCGCTGGTCATTCTGCTGCTGATCAACTGCATCCTGCTGTTTCTCGGCACCTTCATGGACATGTCGCCGCTCATCATCATCACCACTCCTATCTTCCTGCCGGTGGTGACCGCGTTGGGCATGGATCCGATACAGTTCGGGATCGTGATGATGATCAACCTGGGTCTGGGTCTGGTGACGCCTCCGGTCGGTTCGGTACTGTTCGTCGGCTGCGCGGTCGGCAAGATCCCGATCGAAAGCACCATCAAAACGATCTGGCCGTTCTATCTGGCGCTGTTGGCCGCCCTGTTGCTGGTGACCTATATTCCCGCCGTGTCAATGACGTTGCCACGATTGTTTCTGCCGTGAAGCGGCTCGGCCAGACCACCCTCGACCAGCTTGCCGCCACGGCCATGGTGTCGGTGCCGAAGTACGATCGTGCTGCCAGCCGTGTGAGTATCGTGCATCTGGGTATCGGTGCGTTTCATCGTGCCCACCAGGCGGTTTACAGCGACGATCTGCTGGCCGCCGGGGCACGCGATTGTGCCATCGTCGGGGTCAGCCTGCGCAGCACCGCGACCCGGGATGCTTTGTTGCCGCAGGATTGTCTATACACAGTGGCGGAGCGCGACGGTGACCGCGACCACCTGCGCGTCATCGGTTCGGTCAAGCAGATTCTGGTGGCGTCCGACGATGCAGATGCCGTGGTGGCACGGATGTGCGATCCGACGGTAAAGGTGGTGTCGCTGACGGTCACCGAAAAAGGCTACTGTCATCACCCGGCCACTGGCAGGCTGGATTTCCAACATGAGGACATCGTCCACGATCTCGGCAATCCGGCCACGCCACGCTCCGCACCGGGCTACCTGGTTGCAGCGTTGGCACGGCGCCGGCGGCAGGGTCAGCCGCCGTTCACGGTCCTGTGTTGTGACAACCTGCCGCACAACGGCGCTCTGCTGCGCACCGTGGTGCGCGAGTACGCACAGGCGTTGGACTCGGGGTTGGCGGGTTGGATAGACGAGCACGCCGCATTCCCCTCTACCATGGTCGATCGCATCGTTCCCGCCACCACCCCAGATGATACCGGGGTCGTGTCACGGGCCCTGGGCGTGGCGGACGCCTGGCCGGTGATCTGTGAGCCGTTTCGCCAGTGGGTCATCGAAGATCGCTTTGTCGACGAGCGGCCCCGTTGGGAGTTGGTGGGCGCCGAACTAGTCGCTGATGTCGCGCCCTGGGAGCTGATGAAACTGCGGTTGCTCAACGGCAGCCATTCCGCATTGGCCTACCTGGGCTATCTGGGTGGTTACCGGACCATCGCCGAAGTCATGGCCAACCCCGACTATGTGAGATTTGTCAGCTCGATGATGGATGAGGAAATCGGTCCCACCCTGTCGGTACCCACGGGGGCGGACCTGGCCGACTATCAGCAACAACTGCTGGCACGATTCGCCAATACGGGTATTCGTCATCGTACCTGGCAGATCGCCATGGACGGATCGCAGAAATTGCCACAGCGACTGTTGGGGACCATCCGCGACCGGCTGGCGGCAAAGGCGCCGGTGGCTCTGACCACGCTGGCGGTAGCCGGCTGGATTCGCTATATCTCCGCGGTCGATGAGCAGGGTGTTGCGATCGATGTACAAGACCCGTTGGCCGCGCTGCTGCGTGAGCGTATAGAGCGGGCCGGCGCCGATCCCGCGGAGATGGTTCGGGCGGTGACCGCGGTCGAGGCCGTGTTTGGAGACGATCTGGGCTCGCAGCGGGCATTCACCGAGCCGCTCACGCGGGCACTGCGGAACCTGCAGCAGTTTGGCGCCGCAAGAACGGTGGCCGCGTGGCCCGGCAGGGCGCAGCCGTGACCCCAGCGTCCGCGTCCCCCCGGATTGCAGCCATCGGCGAGTGCATGGTGGAACTGTCGGATGCAGGCCCGGGGTTGTTGCGGCAGGCTTACGGCGGCGACACGCTCAACACCGCGGTCTATCTGTCGCGGCTAGGCGCCAGGGTGTCCTATTTCACCGCGCTGGGGGACGATCCCTACAGCGCCCGCATGATGGATGCCTGGCGCGACGAAGGCATAGACACCTCATTGGTGGTTCGCTGCCAAGGTCGCTTGCCGGGACTCTACATGATCGACAACGATGAACACGGTGATCGTCAGTTCTACTACTGGCGCTCCCAAGCGCCGGTGCGTGAGCTGTTCCATACCCGACAGGCCGGAGCCCTGCTGAGCATGCTCGCGGACTATGATTGTATCTATCTGTCGTTGATTACCCTGTCGTTGTTCGATCGTGCGCAGCGGGTGATTTTGCTGGCGGGGCTGGACCGGGCCCGCAGTCGTGGTTGCCGCGTGGCCTTCGACAGCAACTATCGGCCGCGGGGCTGGTCTGGTTCCGATGCGGCACGTGAAGTCATGGCCGAGATACTGCCCAGGGTCGATATTGCGCTACCCGGGCTGCAGGACGAGCAGCAATTGTACCCGGGTAGTGATACCGCAAGCTGTGCACGCCGATACCGGACCGCTGGTGCTGCCGAGGTAGCAGTCAAGGACGGTGCCCGCGGTTGTTGGCTCGACTACCGAGCACACAGCGTGCAGGTCAGCACCGAGCCGGTGTTGCAGCCGGTGGATACCACGGCGGCGGGTGATGCGTTCAATGCGGGTTATCTGGCGGCCCGTTTCTCGGCCGTGGAGCCGGTGGCAGCGGCCGCCACCGGTCACCGGCTGGCCGCCGTGGTGATCCGCCATCGCGGAGCCATCATCCCGATTGACGCCATGCCCGGGCCGCTTCCAGATACCTCCGGTTCCACTCCGGAGCCGTGCTGATGCCGGCACTGGATGGTAGCGCAGCGCTCGATCTGGCCGGATTGCTGCAATCGGCACCGATCATCCCGGTTTTGGTGATCGAACGACCTGACACCGGGGTGGCGCTGGCAGAGGCACTCTACGAAGCCGGCATGGTGGCGATCGAGGTCACCTTGAGAACCCCACAGGCCCTGCGCGTGATCGAAGCCATTGCGGCACGGTTGCCGCGGTTGGTGGTAGGGGCCGGCACCGTGCTCGATGCTGATGCACTGCGAGCGGCTGCGGAAGCAGGTGCACGGTTCGCGGCCTGTCCGGGGTCGCCTGAATCGTTGTTGCGGGCGGCATCCGACCAGCGCATGGCGTTGCTGCCCGGTGTATCGACCGCGACCGAAGTCATGTGTGCCCGCGAACTGGGGTATCCGCTGCAGAAGTTCTTCCCGGCTAAAGCCTGCGGTGGCGTGGCTACCCTGCGTGCGTTTCGCGGACCACTACCGGATATCCGATTCTGCCCCACCGGTGGTATCGATCGTGCGCAATTGGTTCACTATCTGCGCGAACCCAACGTCCTGGCAGTAGGAGGCTCATGGCTGGCGCCGGCGCGGTTGGTGGCCGATCGTGACTGGCAGGCAATCCGCGACCGTGCCCGTACCGACCTGGCCAGCGCCCGACTATGTGCACCCGGGTATGCCCTGCCGACCCACGAAGGATAGCGGGCACCCAGAGGCGTCACTCAAGCGCAGTAGCTACGTCGGTTTCCGGGAAGTCCTCACCCTTGAATAGCAGGGGTAGGGATGTGGACTTGGATAAGGCGTACGCAAAGCAGTCGCCGAAGTTGAGGCCCGCCGGGTGGTTGCCCTTGCCGAAGTCGAGATAGGCCTGACGGGCGATGTCCGCGTGTTCGCGGGTCACTGCTTCCACCTCGATCATCGCGCGCGATATCAGCGCGTCAAGCTGCCTGCCGGCGGCCGCCCCGATCTGGTTGTCGACGACGATTCCAGCCTCGAGATAATTGGCAGCCGAGATCAACCGGACGTCGGCCGCAGCGATCGCGTCTGCGTACCGCTGCGCATCGTCTTCGGCGAACAGAATCGCCAACAGCGCGGATGTGTCAATGATCATCGCGGAAGGCCGCGGTCGTCGTACAGGAGCGCACCGTGTTCAGTTGCGTTGCGTCGACCATGGCCGGCACATCTTCTACCGATCGCCAACAGGTCTGCAGAGAGCGCATTCCGGCTCCGCATCCGCTGCTCACGCTCGAGGCGCTCACGGAGTGCTGCAATCACGGCTTGAGTCTTGCTCTCCCCGGTCAAGTTTGACAACGTCTCCACGAGACGGTCGGCCTCGGCACTCTTGATATTCAGCGACATAGATTTTCCTTAATAGTAGAATGGTGATCTGTATTTCTACCATTACTCCCCCGATGCCGCAACTGGTAACTTTGTTGAGAGAAATCGCCTTACACAATTACAGACGGGAACGAGCAGCCTGTGAGGTGACAGTCTCGCCAGATACCCTTGCCAGCGACCACCGGCAACATCTCCTTATGGCGTCGAGCCGTTGGCAGGCTATGCAACCTGTTCCACAATTTGTCGTGCGTCCGCCAGCACCTCCCGCACCAGGTCTGCTGGTACCTCGGGGGCGTTGCACAGCGATACGGCACGCATGATGGCCGTGCCCTGTTCGGCTGACACGGTACCGGCCGGTAGTGCCCGGGAGTAGATCCACACCGCTACTTCCGGCAGTGTCGGCGCTTGGCTCTGACCCGAATGACAGGCCGCTGCGGCGACCATGGCGGAGGCCACCAGCTCCAGAGCAGCGGAGATATGTTGCTGTTCGATCAGAACCTCCCCGGCAGCCAGCTTGCGGCGGGCTATTGCCAGCAGGGCCGGCACTTCAGGGGTTTGCGGTTGTTCGCCGGCATCGAACCAGAGCCGAGTTTGACCGATCACCGCAGTGGCGCCCAGGCGTTGCAATCCCGTCAGGGTATGGGGGTCGATCAAGGCGACGGGGACATTGCCCGTGAGTGTCTCCACCCGTTCCTCGAGTTCGGCGTCCACGTGGTCGACCACCACCAGCAGGCCGCCGCCCGCCCCCAGAATTCTTTCGATCCGGGGCCCGAATGCAGTCTGAATTTCGCTGATGGTTTGGCGAACCGCGGCGTCCTCGGCTGTGGTGTCTGGTTCGGAGAGAGCTGTCTTTTCGCCCGCGGGCTCCGCTGTGCCCGTGGTTGCCGGCTCATCTTCGGGGCCTGGTTTGTTGCCGGGACTTGGTTTGGTTTCTTCGCGAAGGTCTTCGACCAGCGTGTCCAGAAGTTTCTTGTTGACGCCGACCACATCCTCCGTGGCTTCCGGGTCCACCACGTTGTCGAACAGGTCGCGCTTGTTCTGTATCAGTTCGGTGACGCGTTCCTCGTAGCTGTCGGCCGCCACCATCAGTATCACCTGAACTGTGCCGGCTTGACCCAGTCGGTGCACGCGGGCGATGCGCTGGTCGAGTACCGCGGGATTCCAGGGCATATCCAGATTGATCACTGCCGAGGCACACTGCAGATTCAGGCCGACACCACCGGCGTCGGTGGAAATAAACACCTGAATGGATTCATCCTCCCGAAACCGGTCCAGCAAGGCGCCGCGTTTGGCCGTGGGGACGCCACCGTGCAGTCGCGCGCAGCCGATTTTCAGACCTCGCGCGACGGCTTCCGCCATTGCAGTCATGCGCTCCCACTGAGAGAACACCACCACCTTGAGCCCTTCCTGCACGCACAGATCTTCCAGCAGTTGTGCCAGCTCGTCGAGCTTGGGGGCGCCTTTGGTCTCCTTGTCCACCAGGCCGGCCGCATCGCAGGCCATTCGTGCCTGTTGCAGGGCCGCCATCAGACGGTTCTGCTCCACCGGTGTCAATGGCCTCTTCTTGGCGATGGCAGCGTAGCTGGCGGCATTTTTCATCGCGGCATCGTGAAGATCCATTTGCTTCGGCGTCATGGGTACGTCAAGACGTTGCTCGATGCGTTCCGGAAGCTGTTCGACGACCAGCGAGCGGTTGCGGCGTAACATCACCGGCGCCAGCCGGCGCCGCAGTTCGGACAGGTTGCGGTAGCCCAGCAGTTTGCCGCGATCGTTGCTGACATGAAATTCGATCAGGTAGCGCCATAGCGGCCCCAGCACGCGATGATCGACCACCTGCATCAGGCTGTAGAGATCTTCCAGTCGGTTTTCGAGTGGTGTGCCGGTGAGCACGAAAGCGTAGCGGGTGGCAATCAGTTTGATCGTCGACGCGATCTTGGTGCGCCAGTTCTTGATGCGTTGCGCCTCGTCGAGGATCAACAGGTCTGGCGCCACGTTTTCATTCAGATAGGACAGATCCCGTAGCACCAGTTCGTAGTTCATGATCAGGAAACTGCCACTCTGGCGATACTGGCGGGCGCGTTGGTCGGGTGGACCCTGGATCACAGTTGCCGTGCTGTCGGTGAAGCGTTCGATTTCCCGTGCCCATTGGTGTTTGAGCGAGGCCGGACAGATCACCAGCACTTTCGAAACGTCGGCATGCTGCTGCAGCCAGCGGGCGGCAGCGATCGCCTGCAGGGTTTTGCCCAGGCCCATGTCGTCGGCCAGCAGGGCACGGCCGCGGGAGGCCAGGAACGCAACTCCCTCTATCTGGTATGGATAGAGCCGCGCGTGTACCCCGGGCAGGCTGCGACCGGAGCGCAGAATTTCCTCATGGATGCGATCACCACGGACCCGCCGCGCGGCATCCTCCGCCAGTTGCCTGACATGGAGCAGGGCGTCCTCCCCCAGCAGCAGATCGTCTCGTCCCTGGACCAAGTCGCTGAAGCGGAAGAAATCATCCGGCAACTCACCCCTGAAGCTGCCGGCTGCGTCGAAATAGCGGTCTATGATCTCCGCCAGGTCCGGGGGCAGCGAAGGGCTACGTTGCACACGCACGGCCGGGCCGTCCGGTGCGTCCCACGACAGCCAGACAAACGGGAACGGCGGCGCCCGGTCATAGTCCTTGCGGCCTTTCGCCGATTTTCGCAGACGATGCAACACCGCTTCGATATGTTTGCAGGTCCCCAACTGATTGCTGGCCCAATCCGGGCAGCTGCAGTAGTTGACCCTGGCTGACAGCGAGCGGATCTGCACGGTGTAGTTGCGTCGAAAATGGCTGCTGGGAGACAACGAGGCCGCGTTCCAGGTTCCGAACGCGGGTTGGCCGGAGACATGGCTTACGCGTACCTCGGTACGGGCCCGGTCCGAGCGCTCCTTGACCGCCAGGTCGGCCGCGCTGCTGACCTTGTCCGACTCGGGGTCCGCGAGCTGCGAGGCATAGCCGAGTAGCACGGCAACCGCATGTTTGCAGACCGGTTCCCAGTCGAACGGGCAGTCGCACTCGATGCACAATTCCTGGTCGTGATCGTGGGACAGGGTGACCATATAAGGTGAGTCAGGAATCGAACCATGTACCAGACCTCTGACCGCCGAGGCGTCCCAGTCCAGATCGGTGACGCGGTTCTCCCTGAAGTAGGCAACACCGCGCTTGATGATGGTGTCGGAGGCGATCTCGCGCAGCCGGTCGGCGTCAAACAGGAACGGATTGTCGGCGCGCGTGGCGGCCGATTCAGTGTGTTGGTTGTCTTCAGACATGTTGGCTCTTTTGATTTCTGGATTGTGCGGATACTTTGTTCAAAACCCGACAGTAGGCAGGTCGTAGTACAGAAACATGGTGACGATGCCGACACCGCCGATGATCAGAAATGCAACCAGCAATTGCCGGAACAGACCGCGGTGACCGAGGGTCAGGACCAGGAACAGCTTCATGAAGGTATTCGACAGTGCACCCAGGACGACATTGAAACTGGCCCAGTCGAGACTGATCAGTCCCGAGTGCTCGGCGTCGCTGAGCGAGAACGCAATCGCATCGGCGTCCGTCAGACCGCTGACCAGTGCGATCAGTGGCAGCCAGGCATCGCCGAGATAGGTGATCGCCAGTCGGGTCAGCATCAATATGGAGGCGAATATCAGCCCGAACGTGATCGCGGACTTGAGGCTGAAGGGGTTTGCCAGTTTCAGTTCGCCGGCGGCACTGTGCTCCGATCCCGATCGCAATTGGTAAAAGGCCGCCACCACCAGGCCGGTCAGCCCCATGACCCCCAGCGGTACCATCATGTTCTTGGCCAGGGCGGCGTTGACAACAAAGATTTCCAGCAACAGCCGCGGAAACATCACCGAGGATGCCAGGATCACGGCCACCGCGAAATTTCGGTTCCAGTCCGGCGCCTCGAGGCTGCGCTTGGCGAAACTCAGGGTGGTGACGGTGCTGGAAGCGAGCCCACCGATGATTCCGGTGAGACCGATGCCGGCCCGTGGGCCGATCACCTTGATCAACACGTAGCCGATGAAGCTGATGAATGAAACCAGTACGACGATGAGCCAGACCTTGTAGGGCCTGATGGCCGCCATCATTGTATCTACCACCGGTATGTCCAGGGCCATGCGCAGCGTGTTGCCGTCCTTGAGCAAGCCCGGGAAATCACCCTGGTAGCCCGCCACCAGCTTGTCGTCGCCCACCTCGGTGACCTGCAGGGTGCCGAGATTGCGGCGCTGGTCGTCGTAGATCCCGATCTGCTGGTCGACTTCGAAATCGAGCCCCGGTTTGGTGTCGATTGCAACCCGGCCGTTGCTCTGCAATTGTCCAGCAACCTGTCCCAGCGGAACGGTCAGGTAGCTGTCCAGCGTCTGGTTGGGGAGTATCGGCAATATGATGAATGTGATCACCAGCAGTTTCAGCGTGGCATCCAGTTCATAGCGTTGCACGCTGGCGGAGAACTGCCTGATCATCCCTTTTTGTGATAACACGGCCAGGGTCAGGATGGTCAGCGCGATGGCCAGCGTTATGCTGCCCTTCACCGCCAGTATCCCCAGGAAGAAGGTCAGTACGGCAGCGATTTCGCTGGTAATGCCTATGTCACCGTCATGGGCCTGGCGGCGGTCCGCCCAGTAGCCACTGGTCAGCAGGATCAGGAACCCAGCGAATGCGAGTGCGATGAGCCAGTCATTGGCCAGCAGTTCGGCGGAGAATGCACTGATTGCCCCGATCAGGGCGAACAGCACGAAGTCGCGGCTGCCCGTATGTACATTTTCGTGCGCGCCCTTGCCGCGCTCGAGACCGATCAGGAATCCCAGTGCCGCCGCCAGGCCAAATCTGAGAAACAGTTCGTGAAGGGGAAGCTCGGTCATGGTGCGATTAACTCGGAGGCCGCTGCGGTCATATGGGTCAATTCTACCCGTTGTGTACGAATCGTGCTTCCAAGACGCAGTGTCGTGGAACTATCCCCGTCACGCTGGGGCTCCCGGGGGACGCAGAATAGGCGATCCGGCCAAGTCTCCAGCTGCGACAGGCCAGTAGCGACAGGTATAAGATGGCTTTTCAAGTTGAAAATCTGACGGGTTTCGAGTTGCAGCGCATTAGGCGTTTCGATCGCAATGACAAGGGCCGCGACTGGGTGATGGGCGACCTGCACGGTTGCTTCACCACCCTGGAACACGCCCTGCGGCAAATTGGCTTCGATACCGGGGTCGACCGGCTGTTTTCGGTCGGTGATCTGGTCGACCGGGGTCCTGAATCGGTACGGGTGCTGGAGTTTCTGGGTTTGCCGTGGTTCCACGCCGTGCGCGGCAACCATGAGCAGATGTTGCTGGACACCGAACCGGAGGATCGCCGCGCCGTGCACTTCTGGTGGGCCAACGGTGGTGGATGGTTTTTCGCCGAGACCGAGCCGGTACGCCAGCAGTTGCGTGCAGTGCTGGCGGATTTGCCCTATGTTCTGGAGATCGAGTGTCCTGCGGATACGGTGGGTATCGTGCATGCGGATGTGCCCAGGAAACAGGACTGGCCGGCGTTCGTCGCCAGCGTGATGGCAGGCGATCCGCGCACTCTGGAAACGGCACTGTGGGGACGCTACCGCGCGCTTGGCAAGGTTAAAAAGGGGGTCGGGCAGGTGGGCCGGGTATATGTCGGGCATACGCCATTGTTTGACGGGATGCATCGGGTCGGCAACGTGCACTGCATTGATACCGGCGCGGTTTTCGGGTTGCGGGACGGCGCCAGTGGGGCCGCACTGACGCTGATAGAATTGGGTACCGAACGGCGGATGGTGTTTCCGGTTATGGCCGACCACGAGATGATGGCGCAGATGTGGTAGTGCCCCGGCCAATCCACAAAAGGGGAATCCACTGGCACAAAAGTTGTCTACAGTATTGGTTATGTGCAGTTGAGTTGTACGGCTCAGCAGGTGAACGCAGCCAAACAGGCCGCGGCCCCCGGCCGGCAGCTTGAAACACCGGAATTCGACTTTGGGCAGCGGCGGCTGTTCACAATTGGTGCAGGACGGGAGCCATTGCAGGGCACACAGTGCCTGGTGGCGTCGAGTGGACGGCCCCTGATCGCAAGGGGAGGTCTCGAGGTCATCGGGTCGGGTTGAACCCTGGGCTCCTGAGCACGGATCGCGATGGACGCAAAGTCCTCGCGGAATCAAATCCTGGCGTCAAGGGAGTCGAAGCAATGGATGTGAGCCATGATTGCAAGCTGATTGCCAGCACCAATGTACGGGAATACTTCCATGGTGCAGTCACCTCGGCGATGGCCAATCAAAAGGTGGAAGCGGAGCAGGACACAGTTGGTTATGTGGTCGATCTGCTGACCCAGTACACCCGCTCCGACAGATTCTTTGAACAGACCGCGGATGGCCCCACCCTACAGCCGCTGGCCATGGTCTATGCCGAGGCGGTCTCGGCAACCAGCGACCAGGTCCGCTGCCAATATCTGCGTCGCCTGGGTGACGTCGCTCTGTTCATTTCAGGTGCATTTTCCGAGAGCCTCAATCGCAAGCTGGTCGATGTCGACTACTACGTCGCCATGGGTGGCAGCGCCTATGACTGCCTGTCGCAAAGCCGGACAAGGGTCAAGGTGTTGAACCAGGTTTTTGCCGAACTGGCTGCCAAGTTCCAGGATTTCGTCGATGTGCTGGGGGAAATCACCGAACGTACTCATCTGCAGAGTGGTACGGATGTGCTGAGACTCTACGAACTGTGGCTGCGAACGGGTAGCCGGCGGGCCGCGGAAAAGTTGCGCGGACTCGGTATCCATCCCGCGGAATCCATGGTCAGCCGCGCCAGTCATTAGGAGGCTGTTCTCGGACAGTCTCCTGATCGAACCGCCATGCCGCTGAATAGTCTGCAATGCCACCTGCAAAGCATCTACGGCGTCCCTGTGCCACATCGGGTCGAGGACTTCCTGATTACCGATGCGGGATTGGCGCGACAACTGGATACCAGTGACAGTCCACGGGAGGTACACGAGAAACTGTTGGTTCGTCAGCAGGATGGCAAACTCGAGATGTCGCTCTATCTGGACCGGGAGGTGGTTGAAACACTGTGTCGAAGTGATCCATCGAAGCGGTTGCACGATGGTAATCTGCAATCCTGTTTGTTGGCGCTGGAAGGAATCAGCCATTTTCTGTACGTGGCGTGGAAGGCCGGACAGGATCAAACCGTGACCCAGTTCGAGCTCGAGATGCAGGCTGAGGTCGACAAGTACGTGGCCTGTCTGATGTTGATCGTCGGGCAACCTGGCGGTCAGCCACATCGGCTGCGTCAACGGTTGTTTGATACGCCGGTGTTCGACGATGCGCTGTCAGCTGATGATCTGGAGCTTTACAGCCACGCAAACCACTACGCCGGGCGCTATTGCCGGGAGTTGGATCAGCGTTATCGTCATCACTACGGCAGTCCCGAGATGCTCCGGGAGTTGCGCTGTTTCTACCGCTTGGGGCAGTGCGGCAAGGTCAGTCGCGTCAACGCTTCCTGACCAGCGTGGGCTTTTATACCCACGGCATGCCGAAGGTATACATCAGTTATCGGGGTTGTGCCGGGGTTTCCGCAGCGGAATGATGTCGGCGGATCTTGGCGCCGCCACTGTCCGTCCCGCAAGTCTGGACGCGAGGCTGCCGGTCAGCGCCGGTTGAAAACGCGACTCAAGCTGTTCCAGCATCATCTTATGAATACGCATGCAGGCGCCCAGGGGTGACCTGGAACGGCGCCTTTCCATATCGATCCTGAATTGCAGACCACGAACGCGCCTGGCACGTTCTCCCGCCAGTGTGCCGATCTCGGATTCTATCCTACGGCTGCGGCGCAACTCGAACGCTGCCGGGTCTGTCTGCGCGAGTTGCTTCCAGGCATCGAAGTTGAATGGTGTTCGGGCGGTCATCGGCACATCACTCCCTGTTGCCGGGTCCGGACGGAGCCTTCCCTCAGCGCGCCCACCGGCCGCTGCCCCACCTGACTCGGGCATCAGTACGCCATATCCTGCCGGTCGGTGCAAGCTCATGGCTAACCCGCATTCCTCACCAGTGCGCGATCCTCACGTGCACTGGTGAGGAATGCGGGCTAAATGCGAAGAGTATAGTGCTGCTGGTCTACCTCCCCCGGCGCTCATTGTTCGAGGCGCTGTTGCAGAGGCTCGGGCGGCTGGATCGTGCTCCGAACCTTTGCTATCGCTGGAGCGACTGAATCAGTGGCGCGCGGCGACCCGCACAAAGCTGGCAAATCTGGGAATACCCTGGCTGGTGTGCCCCTGATAGCGATAGGTGATGGTGCTGCCGGGTGGCGGCGGGTCGCGTCGTTGTTGATCGGTAAACCCTGTCCCGATATGGAACCGGGTGCCGTCAGGTGTTTCCACCAGCAACGAACCCATCATGCCCTGGTAGCGTCCACCTCCCGGCGTGTGGGCAACCACGCGGGCTTCACTGTCGTCCGTCAGCTTGAGTTTGAGCAGGTCATTGGAGCGGCCCGCGCGGTAGCGGGAACTGTCACGGTGCAGCATCAGACCCTCGCCGCCTGCCGCCGTGACTTCGACCAGACGTCGCTTCAAGTCCTGGTTGGTCAGGGCCC